>JBBDYF010000160.1:0-22996 GCA_040901775.1 Pirellulaceae bacterium
CCTGCGCTGCTATCAGCAAGCTCTTTAGAATCACAATGTGCGAGTTGCACCCGCTAGCACCCCGAGTTGAAGCATTGGATGGAATTTGAATGCAGAGAGCGCGGCGGAGCCGCTGGCCAAGTTCGGGCGAGGGAAGAGAACCGCGGGTGGCGCTGAGCGCGCTTCATTGCCGCCGCGTGTTGCCCGGGCTTTGCCCCGCCTCGCGAGCGATCTTTTCCTGGGCGTGCCAGTACCGCCAGGCCCTTTGGTCGTAGCCAAAATTCACGCCCGTCAACTTGGTAAGCGCGTCGAGCACATGCTGGTTCCGCACCCGGCTGACGACGATCCGCGGCCCAGCGTTCTGCTTCACGGCCGAGCCATCGCCGCCGAGCGTGGTGGTCATCGAGTAGCCGCCCGATCCGCTCTTGCCAAACATCCGTGAATGGGTCGTGATCAGGCCGTCGATCAAGGGCGAAATGGTCTGGGCATCTCGAATGCGCGACAGGGCGAGCGCCGCCCGGTTGACGCGGGCATTCGACGCGTCGCCCAGCGCCACGACAAACGGGTCGGCCAGATGCGGCTGGTCGAGCTCCAGCAGCCGATCGAGGCAGTAATACAAGATTTCTTCGTCCGCGTCGTTCAGCACGCGATCGACCAGCACGCCCACCGCCTCGGCTGAGTCGATGTTCGCCAGCGCGTCGGCATAGAGCATTTTCACGCGTCGCGAAGGCTCGCTGAGCAGCATCGCGCCCAAGGGGCGCACGGCAATCGGATCCTTGATCTCCACAAGGGCCTCATAGCCAGCCTTGGCACGATCGGGCGTGTCGAGATCGCGGCGATAGCGGCGCAATTTGCTCAGCCAGTCCTGTTGCGCCAGTTCCAGGCGCGACTGCGCCTCCAGCAACTCAATCTCTTGCGGCGTCCGCCACTTCCCTTTGTAGAATTCGTGCCCTTCTCCGCGGCGGAAATCGGCTCGCGTCGTCCACTGGCCCCCCAGAAAATGATAGCCCAGTGCGCGGCGGGCTTGCGGATGATTCGCGTCGAACTCGAGCACCCGCCGCAAGTGAACCTGTCGCTCGTCGCCCAGGTGTCGTTCGCGGCACCACTCGGCCAGTTGCCAGTGCCCTGCCAGCGTATCGGGCAATTGCGGCCGGCGGGCGAGATATTCGAGCGCCGCGGGCGACTGGCGGACCACCGCGCGCACCTGGGCGATGGGCAGGCTCGCCTTGACGCCCGTGCGCGTGCGGACGAGATATTCGTGCGGCTGCTGCTGGTCGCGGTTCAGCCACTCCCCTTCGATCCGGCCCCCCGAGACCAGGTGGAACACGTCGGCGCGGGCAGGCTGGGCCAAGCCGGCCAGCGCCGCCAAGGCCCAGGCCACTGACTCCCATTGTCGATAGGCATGCCGAGCGAGCATACAGTGATCCAGCCAAAGGTGACGACGCCCCGATTCCTGGCCGTATTGTAAAGCTCCCGCTTTCGCACCCGCAAGCTTCAGCCGGCGCCGCGCAAGCAGGTAGTGGGTCAGTTTGAAAAGTGTGAGCGTCTCAAAAGTAGGTGGGGATCGGCTCCCATGCGGCCTTCGCCTAGCCGCGCCAGCGGCGAAACCTTTCAGCCCCCGGCGCAGCCGGGGGAAAGCGATGCGCATCCCTTCTCGATCAGAGCCGCGCCAGCGGCGACCCAAGAATGGCCAAACCGCGCCTCGCCGAAATGTGCCGCCGCATCTGGCGATCGTGATGCTCGCAAGCTTTCTTACCTACAATGAAGACGCTCACACTTTGAAAAACTAAGAGCCAAACAGCCGTCCGTAGCCGAAGAAAGCCAGCAAGAATAGCGGAATGAATAGCACCCCTGCCACGATGCAGACAACGCCTGCGATCTTGCCCTGGGTGCCCTTGAGTGCGGTGGTCTTCGTCAGGGGGATGCCGCCGGCCGTGAATCCGACGCCCAGAAAGATTAGTCCGATAGAAACCGCAAGAACCGCAATCTGGATCATGGCTGCTCCCACGCTTGTTTATGATAGATTCAAACTGACTCACTACCCGGAAGCAGCCGCTGCCGCCAAGCGGCGGGCCAGCGTGCAGTACTCCTTGACGCAGTCGATCCCCACGTAGTGCCGGCCCAGACGGCTGGCGACGACGGCGGTGGTGCCGCTCCCCAGGAAGGGATCGAGCACGATCCCATCCGACGGGCAGCCCGCTTGAATGCAGGTTGTCACTAGCGATTCCGGAAAGACGGCAAAGTGAGCCCCGCGAAACTTCGAGAGCGGAATCGACCAGACCGTTCGCTTGTTCCGCCCCAGCGGGTGAAAGGCCTGGTCCCAGCGGCCGTTGTGCAGGTTGCTCGTCCCGCCGTTCTTGCCCGCCTCGGGAGTACCGCCGCGAACGCCAAAGTGTCGCCGCCCCCCCTTCATTCGGCTCTGCTCGCTAAAGGTAACGTGCGGCTCGCGGATCGCGTCGGCGTCGTAAAAGTAGTCGGCCGACTTCGTGAAGAAGAAGACATACTCGTGGTCGGTCGTCGGCCGCGACCGGGCCGGCGAAGGCATGGCATTCGGTTTGTGCCAGATGCAATCGGCCCGCAAAATCCAGCCGTCGTCGGCGAGCGCCAGCGCCACCCGCCAGGGCAAGCCGAGTTGGCGGCCCTGCTTGTACTTGTCGCCAATGACCAGCCAGGCGGTTCCAGTCGGCTTTAGAACCCGGCGGCACTCGCCGAAGATCGTCCGCAGACGGGCAACGTACTCGTCGGCGGTCTTCTCCTGACCAACCTGTTTGCGTCCGCCTCGATAGTCGCGTTGTTGCCAGTAGGGAGGGCTGGTGACGAGGCAATCGACGCTCTCGGCCGGCCAGGTGGCCAGCACTTGCCCGGCATCCCCCTGCACGACGGCATTGACGGGAAGCGGGCTTTGGCGACCATTTTGTGGCATGGGCGTGAAAAGTTCGCGGAATCGCTGCTCGCCGAATCCGTAGTTCGGTTTTTGAAATCGGACGGAATGAGCCACGGATTTTCTCTGATGAAACGCGGCTGAGCAATGGCCACGAAAGCTAAGCTGACCTCTTACAACCTGGAGGCGGAAGCGGCCGGCTCCCTTGACGCGAAGCACGGGAAGCCGCGGGGCATCATCGGCAGTCAAAGCGGGTCTTTGTCGCTGTAACTGTGTCAGGTTGTCGTCTTTAAGCCGGGGGTGCCGGCAGCGAGTCGGTCGAAGAAGCTACGCGTGGTTCCGGCATACGAATTGCCCTGCGTAGCGAAGCAGCGACTTGTCCAGTCGCGAATGGCCAACTGGCAGCAAAGCTCCCCTCTTTATTCATTGGTTTCCAACCGAGCACAATCATGTTCCAGCACATTAAAGACCTGCAATTTGACGCCCGTGTCTCTCGGCCCGATCCCAAGTTTGCGAGGCTCTTGCTGGACCAGTTTGGGGGCGGCAACGGTGAACTGAAGGCAGCCATGCAATACTTCGTCCAGGCATTCGGCTGTCGCCGCGCTTATCCCGACAAATATGACCTCTTGATGGATGTGGCAACTGAAGAGTTCAGCCATTTAGAAATCGTCGGCGCTACCATTACCATGCTTTTGGAAGGCATCAACGGTGAATTGAAAGATGCAGCCGAAGGTAACCTCGTTGCCCAGATTGGCAACGGTTCGGCGCGAAAAAACGATGTCATTGGCAGGGCGATGGATAACCCTCGCTTTCTCATTGAGTCGGGCGGCGGACCAATGGCAACGGATTCGAACGGTGTGCCTTGGAGTGGGGCCTTCGTCAACGCCAATGGCGACCTGACCGTGGACCTGCGCTCCAATATTGGCGCCGAATCGCGAGCTAAAATCGTTTACGAGCGGCTCTTGCAATTCACCGACGATCCCCACATCCACGATTCGCTGCGCTTCCTGATGACCCGCGAGATCGCTCACTTCCAGCAGTTCAGCGCGGCCCTTGCGACGATCGAGCCAAACTTTCCGCCAGGAATCATGCAGGGTGACCTGCGGTTTACCCACACTTATTACAACCTGTCATCCGGCGAGGACGCGCGGGGTCCTTGGAATGAAGGGAAAGGCCCCTGGGAGAAGGGTGAAAAGTGGGAATACGTCGAGGATCCCGTGGCCCAGTTGGAAGAAACACAAGGTCAGACCGAAAAAACGATTCAGGGCCACCAGCGGGATGAAAAGGCGGTAAAGAAAGCTGAGAAAGCTCTCCGAACCGAGCGTTCCAAAGAAGTCACTAGTGTCGCTCCCAAGGGCGAACGCGGATGGTCGCTTTATGGCAATGGCGCAGAATAGTTCTGTAGCAAATAGCGCATTGAATCGGTCCGAGTTTCACGTTCAGAACTCGCGCGAATCGTAGGCCCAATGCAACAGCGCCTGCCGCTGCCGCGGGCGGCATTTCAGGTCGCCCCGCCGACAGTGCTTTTTCAGTTGCGCGATGTGGCGGCGAACGGCCCGCCAGCGCTTGACTTGTCGTTCGTCGTCCTCGCCGCGGCGCCCGAGAAAATAGCGGCAGTACCATTGAAACCAGCCCCGCGGATCGTCGTCGCGGATCCAGCCCTTCTCCCTCCACACCGCCAGCGGCTGCGACGCGTTCACACCGAACAGATTCAGCTCTGGATCGTGCCGCTCGGGGCACAGCCTGGCATCCTCGAACCATTCGGCTGGGAATTCCTGCGTGCAATCCGTCAGGTACTTGCCGCCGAAAACGCCTAGCGCCAGCATCTGTTTCGGCGTCAACTCGGGGCGAAAATCGGGATGGAAGTTTTCGCCCGCCGGCTCGATCAAAAGGTAAACGTAGCCCTGCTGCATCTGGTCGTTGACGACAATTGGGCGTCTGGTCATCGCTGGTTTTCCCGCCGCCGACCTCTGCTCGGCTGCGGGGGGCATCGCTCTCCGGACCCCGCCGCCGAAGAGGGAAGAACTCGTCGCGTACTAACGGCAGTCCTCATCACACCGCTCCGCTCATGGACGAAATTGTACTTGCCCGCAGTTATAGTGTCAATACGTCCACTTCAATGATTTGTGGAACGATGCCCAGGCCCAACGTCGGGCAGCACACCACGAAACAAAACGAGCCATCGCTCGCTAGTCGCTGGCTCATTAAAAAGTACCGAAGGTGGGACTTGAACCCACACGACCTTGCGGTCACTGGATTTTGAGTCCAGCGCGTCTGCCATTCCGCCACTTCGGCTAACGTGTTTACCGCACTGAGTTTGCGGCACCCGCGGCGCGGCGTCAAGGCCGGCAGCGAGGCATAGCAAAGAGCCGCCGCGCGGCCCGCGGGTTCGGCCAAAAATGCCCCTACTGCCTTGGATGCACCTGCCGGCCGCCCAGGTAGGTCGCCACCGCCTGGGCCTCGCGAATCTCATAGACCGGGCAGGTCAGCAGGTCGCGGTCGAGCACCACCAGGTCGGCCAGCTTGCCGGTCTCGAGCGAGCCAATCTGGTCGTCCATGAAGAGCAGGTAAGCGTTGTTCATCGTGTAGAAGCGGATCGCCTGCTCACGGGTCAGGGCTTCTTCGGGATGCAGCGCCCCTTCAAACCAACGGGCCTGGCGGGTGATCGTGACCCACATTCCCAGGAATGGATTGTACGGATTGATGCTCCGCAGCGAGCCCACCTTCTGCATGTGGTCGGACCCGCCCCCCGCGATCGCCCCCTGCTCGAAGATGGTGCGCAGCGGCTGGAAGTATCGCAGCCGATCGTTGCCAAACTGGGCGCTAAGCGTGCGGGCGTCGAGATAGAGCCAGGCGGGCTGGATGTCGGCCACGACCCCCAGGCGGACCATCTGCTCGACCGCCTCGAGGCTCATGAAGTTCGAGTGGGTGATGCAAGGCCGAGTCGGCCGGACGGGCATCGTTTTGTTCGCCGCTTCGTAGGCATCGAGCAGCGTATGCACGGCGCCGTCTCCCACGCTGTGGGCCGTGAATTGCAGGCCCGCCTCAACCGTCGTGCCGACGAGCTGCTGCAACTTGTCGGGCTCGATCATTCGCACGCCACGATAATCGGGATCGCGGATCAGGTAGATGTCGCTCGTTCCCCAGGGCTCGCGCATGTAGGCGCTGCCGGTGAGCATGCCGCCGTCGAGAAAACACTTGATGCCGATGATCCGCAGCAGCGGGTCTGGCTTGCGGAGCGGATGCCGGGCGATCTGGCGGATCGATTCCTGCACGGCGTCGAGCTTGCCCGAGGCGTCCACGCCTTGCGAGACCATCATCCGCACGCTCAGGCGGTCGTCGTTTTTCAGCAGGACGTAGTTTTCGATCGCGCCGGACGTGCTGTTCCGGTCGGAGACGGCCGTCAGCCCCACGCTGTTGTAATCGCGAAACAACGTTTCCAGCCGAGCGAGCTGCTCGTTTTTCGTCGCCGATTTTCCACTCGATTTGCTCTTGGCATAGCGGGTGCAACTTCGCAATAGGCCGGTTGGCTCGCCGGTGGCGGGGTCTTTTTCGATGTAGCCGGCCCCGGTGACCTGAAAGTCTTTGTCGATGCCGCTCTCCTTGAGGGCCAGCGTATTGAGCATCGCATCGGGGCCGGTGGCAAACATCACCGGGTGCTGGGGGGCAACTTCGTCGAGTTCGGCCCGCGACGGATAACGCTGCTCTTTGAGCCGGGTGATGAAGATCTGCCGGACGTTGATCCAGTCCCCTTCCGGCACGACTGCGGCTCGCGACCGGATGTAGGCCAGCACGTCGGCCAGCGTTTCCATATCGGGAACCGGGTGGTCGAACTCGTGCATCGCCGCGCCCGACGGATGAACGTGGCTGTCGATCAGACCGGGGAGCACCATTTTGCCTGTCAGATCGACGAGCTTCGTCGCTTCCCCCTTGGTGGCCAGCACGGCGTCGTTGGTGCCGACGGCGACGATCCGCCCGTCGCGAACGGCGATCGCCTCGGCCAGCGAAAAGTCTTTATCGACCGTCACGATCTTGCCGTGATGCAAAATCAAATCCGGCGGCTGGCCCGTGGCGCTTGCGGGCAAGACAAAAACGCCGGCCGTCATCAATAGTAGGAGAAGCAGCCGCATGGGAAGAACCTCCGAGAGTAATATCGCTGGGCTGGCAGTTTACCGCGCCCACCGCGCAAGGCCAGCAAATACTCGGAATCTGCCGTCCGGAGGTGATTCTCGCTACGATGGTCGGAATGCTTGCCGAGCCGCTATCGGTATTGTCGAAGTTCCTGCCAGCCGGGCAGATTGCGCGGATAGAGCCGCTGACTCACAGCGGCTGGAGCGGGGCCCGCATCTGGCGCGTGTGGACGAACGAGGGGCAAATGCTCTGCCTGCGGCGCTGGCCCCCGGCACATCCCTCGCCCGAACGCTTGCAACTCATTCACGCAGTGCTGGCCCATGTGGCGGACGGAGGGATCGACTTCGTTCCAGTGCCGCTGGCCGCGGTTGGGGGCCAGACGTTCGTCGAACAAGCCGGCCACCTGTGGGAGCTAACCCCGTGGCTCCCCGGAAAGGCCGATTCGTCCGCGAGTCCCAACCCCGTGCGACTCTCGGCTGCGATGCGGGCCCTGGCCCGGTTCCACCGGGCAGCCGCGGGGTTTTCTATCGCCGCGGGAACAGCCCCCGCGATCGTCGAACGGTTGTCGCTCTGCCGGCGGCTGCAAGCGGGCGGCTTTGCGCAACTGGAGACGCATGTGGGTCGCGGTCTATCGCAGGAACTCGACCAGCGTGCTCGTCGCATCCTCGAACGGACGCGCGATCGCCTCGCATCACTGGCTGCGCGCCTGGGCGCATTCGAGCAGGTGGCGTTCCCCTTGCAGCCGGCGATTCGCGACATACATCGCGAGCACATGCTGTACACGGAGGACGAAGTCACGGGGCTGATCGACTTCGGAGCGCTCCGGATCGATACGCCGATGGCCGACGTGGCCCGCCTTGTGGGAAGCCTGGTCGCCGACGACGCGGCAGCGCGGCAACGGGCGCTCGACGCTTATGCGACGGTTCGGTCACTGTCCGAGCAAGACCGTCGAGCGATCGACCTTTTGGACGAAAGCAACGTCGTCCTGTCGGGCTTGAACTGGACTGGCTGGCTCTACGTCGAGCGGCGCGACATGGGCAACCCCGCGCCAATCGTCCGCCGCCTCGACGAGATACTAGGACGGCTCAGCCACTAACCGTCGAGCCGTCCTCGCGTCATTCCGCATCGCTCTTGCCCCGAACGCTCGCCAGCTTGGCCTGCATCAATTCCGAAAGCGACAGTTTCAGCTTTCCTTCTTGCTTAGCCAGTTGCTTGTTCAGCTTGGCCACCAGCTTGCGATTGTCGTCGGCCAGTTTCTCTTCCAGCACCTCGCGCACCGAGTCGCTGAGCGAACGGACCACCGGCCCGTCGAGCCGGCTGATGCGCCGCAGCTTGAAATCGAGAATGTCGAGCTTTGCCTTGGTGATCGTGGGCGACAGATGGACGTCGGGCGGAAAGACGGTGGGATCCAGCCGGGTGGCGATTTCGGCATGCGCCGTCAGCCGAACGTGGGCGTCGGCTTCGGCCGAGAGGCTGAAGAGTTGCACGCCTCGCTCCCAAAGCGATTGCCGGCCAAAAATATCGAGCCGAGCGACCGCGGCGAGGTTCATCGCCACGCGACCGTCGGGCAGCTCTTCCATCCGGCTGACGCGAATGTCGAACTTCTCTTCCGGATCGGCCAGGCGGACGCGGTACATCGTCCAGCGTCCATCGTTCGCCTCGGCAAACTTGCGATGCGTCTTCAGCCGTCCCCGGTCGAGTTGGACCGAAAGGCCATCGAACCGCGGCTCGGTGTGGCCCCAATTCTTTCGCTTTTCGTACTGGTGCGGCAAGTGCTCGCGGACCAGATCGGTCAGCCAGGCCTGGAACTCGGGCGACGGGGTAAAGGGTGCCGGCGCCCTGTCGGGTGCAACTTCCTCACCGCCCAGACTGGCTGTGGGCGACAGAGCGCAAAGCACTGTCAGAATTACGCTGGCGACGAATTTTGTGTCCACAAAGTCTGCTCCGCCCGGCGGCCTGGCGCCGGTTGGTGGAAGGTACGCTCTTTGACCGGCGATACCAAGAGCAAGCTCCCTGCTCGCTCGTCAGGGGGAACTTACACATCTTCCGGCTCGCCTCACCGGCCTCCGCACCATCAAAGGCAGCATCCAAAAGCAAAGAACATGTTCAGGCAGACGCAACCGGTTCCCGGCGGAAATTCTCTGACGTCGCCGACGCCACCCACGTCCAGTGGCGGTCGCTCGTTTGCTGGACCGACTCGGCGGCAAAGCCGAGGGATACAATCAGCGCGCGGATTTCGTCCAGCGAAAGAGCCGCGTGCAGCGAAGCGGCGAACATCCGGCGCTGATGGTCGTTCGTATCGGCGGCGTAAGTGTCAACGAAGTGGCCCAGCTGGTCGAGCGATTCTGGCCGCACCAGATCGCGAAAGAACAGCAGGCCCCCGAGGCGAACGACGCGAATCGCCTCGCGCAAGACCGCCAGCGGCTCGGGGATATGATGGACGATGCTGTTCGACATCACCACGTCGAACTTCGTTTCCTGAAACGGGAGCGCCTTGCAATCCGCCTGGCGGAGAACAATCCTGTCGTTAAGGTCGGTCCCGGCCAGGTTGTATTGAGCCTGCTCGAGCATGCTCACCGAGGCGTCGCAGGCCATCACGCGACAAGTCGCCAGTTGCCGGCAAAGCTCGATCGGGATCTGGGCGGTGCCGGCGCCGAGGTCTAAAACATCCAGGTTCAATGTTCCAGGTTCCAGGTTCAAAGTGGAGGAGGCGGCATCTAACTTTGAACTTTCAACTTGGAACTTGGAACTCGTGAGCGTTGCGAGCAAATCCTCCACAAACAGCCGGTTCACGGCGCTGTGGTCCATCGTGTCGTAGTCGAACGCCTCTTGAAAGGTATCCATCACCTCGGGTTCGAGAACGCGATCGAGCGGCATGGCGGTGCTCCGGCGAGGCGAGCGGATCAAGAGGGTCGGGAGTCTTTGGCGGAAAACGACGATCCATTATGGAGGATCTGTTTCCGCCAAAGACTCCCGACCCCGTGCGAGCAGGCCGCTCCAGGCATACAGCAATAGCGCCGTCGCGGCGTACCCGGCGGCGAACGGGAACACGAGCCGGCCCACGTCGGCCGTCAGTTGCCAGGGAAAGAACAGCGGACTGCCGGCGAGCGGCGAATGCATCACGCCCAGCAGTGTGAGCAGCGAGCAGAGCAGAAACAAGCCGGCGGCTCGTCCCAGGCGGCGGTCGATGAGGGCGGCCAGCGCCGACGCCCAGAGCAGGCTCGTCACGATAAAGCCGTTGACCATCATCCGCACCGTTTGCAGCTCGGCCTTGGGCAATTCGCTCAGATAGTCGCCCAGGTGGGTGCCGGGACCAAGTGTCGTGGGCGAGCCGAGGATTTTGTCGATAAAAATCAGCGCCAACTGGGCCAGCGCGGGGACGCACGCCAAGACGACCGCCGGGTAATGCCGCTGCGGCGTCGCGTGAAAGCTTTGAGCGGCGATCTCCAGGCCGATAAAGACCAGGATCGGATAGACGGTGACCTTCGGGATGACGACGTACAAGTAGCCAAAGTAGCCCAGGATTCCGGCGCTGCCGACGAACAGGGCGGTGGCCAGTACGTAAGCGGCTCGCCCTCCCATCGCTTTGTACGCCGGGTGGCCGATGTAGGGTGTCGTTTGAATGACGCCGCCGCACAGGGCGGCGACAAGGGTGGCGAAAGCTTCGACGCCGATCACCTGCCGCGTGTCGTATTCGTCCCCCACGGCCGCCGCACTTTCCGTGCAGTCGATGCCCCGACCACGGTACACAGGGCAAAAGGAATGACGATCGGCAATAGACGAGCGACGCCTGAAACGCCGACACCCATTCAAAGCGAAACACGGCGAGCCACTCGGTTGGGAACAACCCTTGTCGCGGGTCGATCGGCAGCGGTTCCTGGGGCAGGGCCAGCACTTCCGGCAAAAAGCCCGAACTTTGGGCCGCTTGCAAAGCGTAGTACATCAAGCCGCCGACCAAGAGCGAACCGACCGCGCCCGGCAGTTTCCAAGGCAGCTCGATCCGGGCGACCAGGGTCGTCAAAACCACCGCCAAAGATACGAAGCCGACCAGCGGAGAATGGAGGATCAACCAGCGGCAAAAAACTGATCAGCACCAGCGCGACCGCAGCTAGCGAGCCCAACAGTCCGGCCCGCGGCAGCGAGCGGCGAACCCAGTTTGCCCCAAAGGCGCAGGCTAATTTGAAGAGTCCACTGACGAAGATCGCGCAAATTCCGATGTGCCAGGTGTGAATGGCGGCCTCGTGCTTCGACATTCCGCCTGCTTAGGCCGCAATAAACGCCGGCCAGAGCACGAAAAAGATCATCCCGATCGTGTTTGGGGTGTCGAGCCCTAAGGGCATGGCAGTAATCGAGTTGCGTCCCAGCTTGCGGGCCAGGCGGAAGGCCAGCCAGAAAAACAGCAGATCGCCCACCAACACACCAATTGCCGTGCCGGGGATCATGTATCGCAATGCAACATCTGTAGGAAATGCAAAGACGCCGGCCAACAGGCTGACGGTCAATAAAAGATTGGCGATGTTATCTAACATCAAGCCAAAGAAGGCGTTTACGTCGCCGCGCGTGGCCCAATCGTAGCGTTTGTGGGGCACCAATCACCTCGCGGCACGCTCTTTGCGTCTATTGGGAATCGTGAGTCTAGAACGCCCCGCTGCGGCTGTCAAATTGGCCGATCGGGCATTCCAGTAGGGATTTAAGGGCGGACTTTTCACCTGCCGCCCGTTAGAATTTCCCTTGGACCCGGAATGCCAAACTTTTCACGGTCGCCGCAGCGCGGGCGGGTAAATTTTGTCTGAACTCTCAGGACTGCGGTTCGTAGAAATGACAACCACCTTGAACACGCCGCTGGGCAAGCTGCCCACGAAACCCCGCGACTCTTCATCCAGCGATGAAGAACTGCTGCTGGGTTATCGCGAATCGGGCGATCGAGACCTGTTCACCCAACTGGTCCAGCGCTACGAACGCGAGCTGTACAGCTACCTGCGGCGGTACTTGGGGGATGCGGAGATGGCCGAGGACGCCTTCCAAGCCGCCTTCCTGCAAATCCATCTGAAGTGCCAACAGTTCGAAGCGGGACGCACCTTTCGCCCTTGGCTATACACCATCGCCACCAACCAGGCGATCGACGCCCAGCGTCGCAGCCGGCGGCATCGGATGGTCAGTCTCGATCGGGCGGGGCACGCCGACGGAGAAGAGGTGGGCAAGCTGCTCGATTTGCTGGTCAGTCAGGAACCTAGCCCCACGGCCGCGTTGTCGGAGGACGAGCGAAAAGAGTGGATCGGCCGGGCCGTGAACGACTTGCCGCAACCGCTGAAAGATGTTGTCGCTTTGGTTTATTTTCAGGATTTGAAGTATCGCGAAGCGGCCCAGGCTCTGAGCATTCCCGTGGGAACGGTGAAGAGTCGCATGCACGCCGCCGTGGCAAAATTGAACGAAGCCTGGACTCACACGCATCCGGAATCACCATGAGCAGTCCGTCTCGCGAGCACCTGTTGGGCTATGTGTTGGGAGCGCTCGACAGTTTCGAGCAAGACTTGGTCGAGCAGGAGTTGGAAACCAATCCCGGCCTGCGCGAAGAACTTCGTCGCTTGCAAAACAAGCTGGGGCGTTTCGGTCTGACCGACCGGCCCGATTCGTTCGATCCGCCGGCCGGCCTGGCCGAGCGAACCTGTCACTCTATTGCCTTGGAAGCGGATACGGTCGCCTTGGCAGCGAGTGCGCTCGTGGCCCCGGCGCGAACCGGCCTGTCGCCCGCCATGCAAGCCGATTCCTCCTATTTAGATAGTGAGTCGCGGCGATTCACCTGGGTCGATCTCTTGACCGCGACGGCCGTGCTGATTGCCGGCTTTGCCCTGTTCTTTCCGGCCCTTTCGCACAGTCGGTTCCAGGCCGAAGTGGCCCGTTGCCAGAACCATCTGCGGCAGATCGGCATGGCGCTGCACGAATATTCGTCGCTCGATAAGCTGCGGCAGTTCCCGCGCATCGAGCCGCAAGGGAATCGCGGGGTCGCCGGGCTGTACGCTCCGATTTTAGTGGACCGGCAACTGGTGTACGATCCGCGGACGTTTGTTTGCGGCTCTAGCGAGTTGGGCTCGAACATGCGGCAGTTGCAGGTTCCCTCGGTGGACCAACTCGATCGAGCGAACGGGTCAAAGCTGGCTCGCTATCACAAAACGATGGGGGGCAGCTACGGCTATTACATGGGTTACAGCCGCAACGGCCAGTTGGTACCCGCCACCGACGCCCGGCGGAGCAATTTTCCGTTGCTGGTCGATGCGCCGAGCGATGGCCAGCCGGGCCGCACCACGGCCAATCATGGCGGCCGCGGGCAGAACTTCGCGTTTGAAGATGGTCACGTCGAATGGGTCAAGACCATCCCCGCGCTCGAACTGCTCGACGATCCTTTCCGCAACCGGAACGGCGAAGTGGCCGCCGGGGTCGATGCCGACGACGCCGTGCTGGGCGCCAGTTCCGATCGCCCGATTCAGGTGCGGCTGATTCGGGAATAGTGGATGTCTCCGCGCGGGGCGAAGCACTTTCATTCCTGATCGGGCCGGCGCAACTTTGCCAGCTCGTCGCGCAGGCGGCGGACTTCGGCTTCGGCTGCCTCGGCTCGGGCATCGGCTGCTTCGGCCTGGGCCTCCGCTGCTTCGGCGTCGGTCAGCAAGGGCTGGCCCGTCGCGGCATCGGTCAGCACCAGTTCCCGTGCGTCCAATCGCAGCCGCAGGCCCAGCACCTGGCAGGCAAGTTCGCCCTGGGCGTCGGGAAGGATCGGCTCGCGATGGTCCCCGGCCAGTCGAAACCCTTTCAGCGGCGGTTTGAGGTAGTCTGCCGTGGGGTCGTAAAGGAAATATTCCTTGACGCCGATCTTGGCGTACGACTGCGGCTTGAAGACCTCGTCTTCGCGGCGCGTGCTGCGCGAGGTGATCTCGAAGACCACGTCGGGCGCGCGTTGCTCTTCCCAGATCTTGAAGACGCGCCGCGGGCCGGGATCGCAGTCGAGGGTCAGAAACACGTCGGGCACGCAGAACTCGAAGGGACTCCCCTCGGCGTAATAGACGAGCAGGTTGCACCCCACATAGACCCGCTGGTCCGCATGGCGGCGGCGCAACAACTCGTACACGCGGTGCATCCATGCCCGGTGCAGATCGGTTTCGCCCATCGGTTTGCCATCCGATTCAGGATATTCGATCGTCGAAATTGGGGAGGCCAGGCTCATCGACGCGCTCTCTCGCCACGAGGCTTGTGCTCTGTCTCGTGTATCATACTACCGATTCCCCGCCCGGTCATCCGACTTTCCCGCTCCACATCCTCGCTGGCGATTGCCCCACCCTTGAAACTCTCGCTGATGATTACCTGCCTGGGCGACAACATTCGGCCGGGCGCCGGCCAGGCGGTGGTGCGCATCTTGCGCCGGCTGGGACACACCATCGACTTTCCCGAATCCCAAACGTGCTGCGGCCAGCCGATGTTCAACAGCGGTTATGCCGAACTGGCTCGCGAACAGGCCCGCCACACCATTCGGGTATTTCAAGGGGAGCAGCCGGTCGTCGTACCCAGCGGTTCGTGCGCGGCAATGGTCAAGGTCGAGTATCCGCACATTCTGGAAGGGGATGTCGAGTGGCACGCGCGGGCCTTGGACCTGGCGCGGCGGACCTTCGAGTTCAGCGACTTCTTGGTGAACCAACTGCAAGTCGTCGATGTTGGCGCCAGGTTCAGCGGCCAGGTGGCGCACCACTTTGCCTGCCACCTGCGGCTGCTCGGCCAGACCAACGAGGTCGAGCGGCTGGTGCGGCACGTCGCCGGGGCAACCTACGTGCCGCTCAGCCGGCAGGACCAGTGCTGCGGTTTCGGCGGCTCGTTCGCCGTGCGGTATCCGCTCGTCTCGGGAAACATGGTCGATGACAAAATGCGCTGCATCCTGGCGACCGGGGCCGACTGCGTGGTCAGCACCGACGCCGGCTGCATGATGAACATCGGCGGCCGCTTGCACCGCGAGGGGCAAAAGGTGGAACTGCTGCACATCGCCGAACTGCTGGAGAGACGATGATTGTGGCGATCGTTTGTTGACGCGACTTGAGGTAGCCCTACCGTAAAACTTCTTTGGGCTGGCCAGGCGCCAAAAAAACAGTCGGGCAATTCCGTGTGAAATGGCGTCGGCCGGTTGCCGCCGAGAGGGTATATTCATGGAGGGTTAGGAGTTCCTGGTGGGTTCGCTCACGTCAAAATATCCGGCATTCTCGCTCACCCTTTCGCGTTGGCTGGCCGGGAAGGTCACTTCGGCAAGCAGTACCACCACCCCACCGCCGACTTGATTGACGCGCCGCCTCTCCATATGCGACACTTGGTGGTTCACGAATTCTTCTCGGGGGCACATGGGAAGAGGTGTTCTATGTTTCCGTTTCGTTGCATGCTGCGCCGCGGCGCGACCAGCCTTTCGGTTGGCATGTTTTGTTTTGCGCTGTTGGCAGCCGGCGTTTGGCGAACGTGTGCTGCCCAGCCCGCGGACCAGGCACAGGCCCACCTGCAAGCGGGCGAATTCGGCCCCGCCCTCGCCGCCGCCCAGGCGATTGGCGACCCCGCCCAGCGCGACGCCCCGCTGGGCGACATCGCGGCGGCCCAGGCCGCAGCCGGGGCCGGGCAAGGTTCGCTCGGCACGGCAGCGTCGATTTCGAGCGACCTGGCCCGCAAAACGGCCCTTGATCGGATTGCCGCAGAAGGGGGCTTCTACGGCGGCGGAGGCGGCGGCGTCACGGCCGATTTTACGTCGCTGATCGATCTGATGACGACAACCGTTTCGCCGACCAGTTGGGACGCGCTCGGCGGTCCCGGCTCGGTCAAAGAGTTTGTCGGGGGTGTCTATGTCGATCCGACCGGCCTCTTGAAAAAGTTCGCTCCCGGAACCGATCGCTCGCTCGCCTTGGCGCGGCGCGATGCGGGCGTCGCCCATTCGACCGGCAACGCACGCCGCGCTTCGTCGTTGCGCAAGGTGTCGCTGACGCGGCTCGAACGGGAGGTGCAACTGCTGCACGCCCAGGGACGCGGGCCGAATGAAACAATGCTCGCCCTGGCCGGTTTGCAGCGGATCAAGTACGTCTTCTTCTATCCCGAGACGGGAGACATCGTGCTCGCCGGTCCCGCCGGCGATTGGCGGCCCGATCTCGAGGGCCGGCTGGTGGATGTCGAAAAGGGCCGCCCCGTGCTGCAACTGGACGATCTGGTGGTGGTGCTGCGCAGTGCATTCAGCGACGACCCCGTGTTCGGCTGCTCGATCACGCCGACCCGCGAGGGGCTGGCCGCGGCCCAGGCGGTGAACGACAAGTATTCGGGGCAGCCGCTGCGCGCGGGGCAACGGGGCAAATGGCTCAAGGATCTGCGAGGCGCGGTTGGCGAGCAGACGATCGACGTATTCGGCATCGACCCGCGCACGCGCACTGCCCGCGTGCTGGTCGAAGCGGACTATCGGATGAAGCTGGTGGGGATGGGGCTCGAAGAGGGGTCCGTCGGCGTGACGAGCTACCTCGACTCGATCGAAGTCGCCAAGGGAGAGGGGCCACCCTCGATGAGCGTGCTGCGGTGGTGGTTCACGTTGAACTACGACGCGCTGCAAGCGACCCCCGAGCGCGACGCGTTCGAGCTGCGCGGGCAAGGAGTCCGCGTGAAAAGCGAGAACGAGCATCTGACCGATCGGGGCGAACGGGTCCATACCGGCAAGAGCGACGAGTTGACCGCGCGGTTTGCCGAGTCCTTTACCAAGCATTTCGAGCACCTGGCCGCGAAGTATCCGGTCTATGCCGACCTGCGCAACATTTTCGACCTGGCGTTGGTCGCGGCGGTTGT
This sequence comes from Pirellulaceae bacterium, assembly GCA_040901775.1. Lineage (GTDB taxonomy): Bacteria > Planctomycetota > Planctomycetia > Pirellulales > Pirellulaceae > CAYLLN01. The sequence goes on from JBBDYF010000160.1 coordinate 16,829, forward strand.
CCGCAGCCACGACCTGGCGGGGCAGGGAGACTGGCATTTGACGCACTTCGGTCCCGGCGGAGACTACGAAGTTCCACTGGGCGTCGCGCCCGCCAAGGTCGATTCGGTGATCAACCATCGGGTGATCGGAGGCAGGCATGTAGTGGCCGGCGTGAGCGGGGGCGTGCGGGTCGATCCTCGCACGGTGGCAGCCGCGCAGGCCGTGAAGACCGACGAATACGGCCTCGTTAGCGCCGATCGCCGCGGTTCGACGCCGCAAGCGCTGCCCCGGCGGGCGTGGTGGTGGGATTAGAGAGGATTGGCTGATGGAGCATCACCTGCCTCCCAACATCCTTGCATGAAATCGAGGAGAGTGTCGTGAATGAGATCAACCCCTACGAACCTTCGCAAGCGATGTCGTACGTACCAGCGCAACCTGCGGCTCATGCACTGGGCATGCTGCGAGGCTTTCTCATCGTGCTAATTGCCGGGGCTGGCGGCGCGCTGCTCGGACTCATTGCCGGAGGTCTGACGGGGACCTATTTGCCCGACTATTATCGCGCCGTGTTCGACAAGCCGGAGTTGGACCCGGTTCAGATAGCCACGGGCTTGGGGCTGACACAGGGGTTCGGCATCGGGCTGGCGGTCGGTTGCATCGTTCTGCTGGCGGTGGCCCTCTCCCGTCGTCAGCAGTCCGCGGCGAGCGTACAATTGTAGGCACAGTGCCCCCAGGAGCGAGCGGCGGCTTCAGTGACTTTGCTGGCCCAGCCAGCAGTGCCACAGCCACGCGGATTCCTCGGCGGGAGTTCCTCTTTTCACCATCGTCGCCAGCGGCTCGCCACCCTAGGGCGCTGCGCAGCGCGCTTATCACCGCAACGCCACGTCAGGGCGTTTTCTACCGATGTCCACATCCGATCTTTCGCTCCCCATGCTCAATCCGCTGGCCGGCCGGCTGGGCCGGCTGCTGGAGTCGTTGCGCGGCAGGCGAGACGCCCGCCCCACCCCCACGCACTTGCCGATGTCGATGGACGAGGCCCGCCGTCGTGGCTGGGACGAGCTCGACGTGGTGATCGTCACCGGCGACGCCTACATCGACCATCCGAGCTTTGCGATGGCGATCCTCGGGCGCGTGCTCGAAGCAGCCGGCTATCGCGTCGGCATTGTGAGCCAGCCCGATTGGCGGAAGGTGGACGACTGGCGGCGGTTCGGCCGGCCGCGACTCTTCTTCGGCATCTCGGCCGGCAACATGGACTCGATGATCAACCACTACACGGCCAACAAAAAAGTCCGCAACGCCGACGCCTACAGCCCCGGCGGCCGCATCGGCCTGCGGCCCGACCGGGCCACCCTCAGCTATTGCCAACGAGCGCGCGAGGCCTTTCCCGGCGTGCCGGTGATCGCCGGCAGCGTCGAGGCGAGCTTGCGCCGGCTGGCCCACTACGACTATTGGTCCGACAAGGTCCGTCGCTCGATCCTGCTCGACTGCAAGGCCGACCTCGTCGTGTACGGCATGGGGGAAGAAGCGATTTTGGAAATCGCCCAGCGGTTTGAGCAGGGCCAGACGGTCAAGGACCTGCGCCACATGCGGGGCGTGGCCTATTGCCTGGGAGCGAGCGAGCCGGTGCCGGAATGGCCGCCAACCACAAGTTCCAAGTTGGAAGCAACCAGCTCCCACGGCCCTGGCCTGCGACGTGAAACCTGCAACTTGGAATCTGAAACTACCTCGACGCTTACCCTCCCCAGCTTCGAGCAGGTCGCCGCCGACAAGCTCGCCTTTGCCGAAGCGACAAAAATCATCCACAACGAGACCAACCCCTACAACGCCAAGCGGCTCGTCCAGTGGCACGGCCGGCAAGCGGTGGTCGCCAATCCGCCGGCCTTTCCCATCTCGCAAGGGTCGATGGACGCGATCTACACGCTGCCTTATACCCGCCGCCCGCACCCGACCTACAAGGAGCCGATTCCCGCCTGGGGGATGATTAAGGATTCGATCACGATCATGCGGGGCTGTTTCGGCGGCTGCACGTTCTGCTCGATCACCACGCACCAGGGTCGCACGATCCAGTCGCGGAGCAAGGAGTCGGTGATCGGCGAAATCGAGCAGCTCGCGGCCGATCCCAAGTTCAAAGGGACGATCAGCGACATCGGCGGCCCGACCGCCAACATGTACGAAATGAAATGCACGCGGCCCGAGGTCGAGGCGGTTTGCCGCCGCCAGTCGTGCGTGCATCCGACGATCTGCAAGCTGTTGGGAACCGACCACGGCCCGCTCGTCGAGCTGATGCAGGAGGCCCGCGAGGTGCCCGGCATCAAAAAAGTGCTCGTCGCCAGCGGCATTCGGATGGACCTGGCCCGCCGCTCGCCCGAGTACATGCGCGAGCTGGCCAAGCACCACGTCGGCGGCCACCTGAAGGTCGCCCCCGAGCATGTCGATCCCGAAGTGCTCATGAAAATGCGCAAACCGGCCAACGACGATTTTGAAAAATTCACCGACGCCTTCAACCGCGAATCCAAGAAGGCGGGCAAAGACCAGTACATCGTGCCGTACTTTATCGCCAGCCATCCGGCCAGCGACCTCGACGCGATGATCAACCTGGCGGTCTTCCTCAAGCAAAGCGGCTACAAGCCCGACCAGGTGCAAGACTTCATCCCCGCCCCGTTCGACGTGGCTACCGCGATGTACTACACCGGCATCGACCCGTTCAGCAAAAAGCCGGTCTATATCGCCAGGCAACTGCGCGATCGCAAGTTGCAGCGGGCGTTGCTGCAGTTCTTTAAGCCGGAGAACTATTTTGAAGTCCGCGAAGCATTGCAAAAGGCGGGGCGAACCGACCTGATCGGCGACGGCTGCGATTCGCTGATCTCCGGCCGGCCGCCGAAAGAGGCCCTGCAAAAGCGGCGCGACGACGCGAACCAGCGGTTTGCCGGCAACTATGTTCACACCGTGCCGGGCACGGGAGCGGGGGGCAACACAACCAGAACTTCGACCAGGAAGCAGCCCGGGCGCGATCCGAAATCCAAACTTCCCAAGCCGCTGGCCGAGCGGGGTGATCGTTCTGCAGACTCCCCGGCGCCCGCCCAGGGAAATGCGCCGTCCAAGGGCAAACAGTCTCGCCACAAACCGGGCCGGGGGTATCGGCCGAAGGGGTAGAGTACACTCACGCTCATGCCCTCCTCCGTTCCCCACCTTCGCGATTCTAGCCTACGGATGCGGGTTGCGCCGGAGGATGTGCGGCTGGTCGTCTGGCCTCTCGTGCAGCAGCCGGTCGGTTCGCTGCTGGCGCTGGGGGCAACGGCCGCCGCCGGTGGCCTCGTCGGCTGGTCCACTGGGCAGGCCTGGTCGGGCGCGATTGCCGCCGCCGCGCTGGCAATTACGCTGTGGCGAACGTGGCTGCCGGTGACCTACGAACTGGGGCCGCGCGGCATCACCCAGAAGCTGCTCGGCCGGCGGCGGCGGATCGACTGGCTGGCGATCCGCAGCTACGAAGCGTCGGAGCGGGGCGTGCTGCTCGCTCCCGATCCGCAAATGACGGCGCTTTCGCCGCTGCGCGGCCTCTACCTGCCGTGGGTGGGCCAGCGCGAGCAGGTTCTGGCCATCTTGCAGCACTATTTGCCGAGCTCCTCGCCCGGCTCTGCGCCTCAGCCCAGCGGGCAATAGGGGCGGGTTCGCGTTTCGCCCAGCGGCTGATTCCGCTATATATCGGGAATGAACCAAACCTGCCTCTGCTCGGCCTGCTGGCTCGTTCTGGCCGCGATGGTAACGCTGCTCCCCGGCGATGCCGAGGCGGGTGGCCGTCGCCGCCGTCAGCGAGCGGCAACCACTCCCCCTCCAGCCGCTCCCGCGAGCCCCACCCGCCTTATGTTTCCCAAGACTCCCAAAGGGGACCAGGTCGATGACTATCACGGCCAGCAAATCGCCGATCCCTATCGCTGGCTGGAGGATCTCGACAGCGACCAAACGCGGGCCTGGGTCGCAGGGCAAAACAACGTGACCAATGCCTGGCTGGCGCAGTTGCCCGCCCGCGAGCCGATCCGCCGCCGACTGACCGAACTGTGGAACTACGAACGGTACGGCCTGCCGCACAAAAAAGGGAGCCGCTATTTCTACTCGCGCAATGACGGCCTGCAAAACCAGAACGCCGTGTACGTGGTGGATGCGCTCGACGGCCCGGCGCGCCTGCTGTTCGATCCCAACACCCTCTCGGCCGACGGCACGATCGCACTGAAAAACTGGGTCGTCAGCGAAGACGGCCGGCACATGGCGATCGGCCTGGCGGGGGCCGGCTCCGACTGGGAAGAATGGGGCGTGATCGAAACGGCCACCGGCCGCCGCCTGCCCGACAAGATCGAGTGGGTCAAATTCTCGCGCGTCTCGTGGACTCCCGACGGCCAAGGCTTCTACTACAGCCGCTACGACGAGCCGGCAGCCGACCAGCAGTACACGGGGCAGAACTATTTTCAGAAGCTCTACTACCATCGCCTGGGCGAGCCGCAAGCCAGCGACAAGCTGGTCTATGAACGCAAGGACGAAAAGGAATGGGGCTTCGACGGCGAGGTGACCGACGACGGCCGCTACCTGATCGTCAGCGTCTGGCGGGGGACCGAGCGAAAGAACCAGGTTTTTTATCAAGACTTGCAAGCGCCGGACGCGCCGGTGGTCGAGCTGATCGCCGGCTTTGACGCGGAATACCACTTCATCCAGAACGACGGCCCGGTCTTCTGGCTGGTGACCGATCGCGCTGCGCCGCTGCGGCGCGTGATCGCCGTCGATACCCGCCAGCCCGAGCCCGCCGCCTGGCAAGAGGTGATTCCCGAAGCGAATGATACGCTGCAAGGGGCGAGCGTCGTCGGCGACTACTTTGTCGCCGCGTATTTGCAAGATGCACGGGCGGCGGTGCGCATGTTCGACCTGGCCGGCAAGCCGGTGCGCGACGTGGCCTTGCCCGGCCTCGGCTCGGTCGGCGGCTTTGGCGGCAAGCGCGACGACCACGAAACGTTTTTCTCGTTTACCAGCTACACGTCGCCCGGATCGATCTATCGCTACGACGTAAACACCGGCGAGCAAACCCTGTTCCGCCAGCCGAAAGTCGCGTTCGACCCCGCCCAGTTCGAGGCAAAGCAAGTCTTCTACACTAGCACCGGCGGCGCGCGAATTCCGCTGATGATCGTTAGCCGCAAGGGGCTCGTGCTCGACGGCAGCAACCCGACCATCCTCTACGGCTACGGAGGGTTCAACGTTTCGCAAACGCCCGGCTTCTCGGTCAGCACGATTGCCTGGCTCGAGCGGGGCGGGGTCTATGCCGTGGCCAATCTGCGCGGCGGCGGCGAATATGGCCGGCCTTGGCACGAGGCGGGAATGCTCGATCGGAAGCAGAACGTATTCGACGATTTTTTCGCCGCGGCCGAGTGGCTGATCGACAACGAGTACACCTCGCCCGAAAAACTGGCGATTCGCGGCGGCTCGAACGGCGGCCTCTTGGTCGGCGCGGCGATGACCCAGCGGCCCGAGCTATTTGCCGCGGCGGTGCCGGCAGTTGGCGTGATGGACATGCTCCGCTACCACAAGTTCACCATCGGCTGGGCCTGGGTCAGCGAATACGGCTCGGCCGACGACGCCGAGCAGTTCAAAACCTTGCTCGCCTACTCGCCGCTGCACAATCTGAAGGCGGGGACCAAATATCCGGCGACGCTGGTCACCACGGGGGACCACGACGATCGCGTCGTGCCGGGGCACAGCTACAAGTTCGCGGCCACGCTACAAGCGGCCCAGGGGGGGGACCAGCCGGTGCTGATTCGCATTGAAACCCGCGCCGGCCACGGGGCGGGCACACCGACAACCAAGCTGATCGACGCGGCGACCGACGTGCTGGCGTTTTTGTCGGCGGTGCTGCGCGTCCCCGAGCCATGAACCGCGCAGCCTGGCTCACGCGCGAGCGGCTCGCCTTGATCCTGCTGCTGGCATTTACGGCGCTGGTGCGCGGAGGCGCGCTCGGGGCGCAGCGCGGCAACCTGTCGCAAGATCCCGATCTGTATCGCGAGATCGCCGAGAATCTGCTGCGGCACGGTGAGTATGGCCTGGGCGAATGGATTCCGCCAGATGACGACCCTTTCTCCGCCGCCAACCGCCTCACCCCCACCGCTTTTCGCCCCCCGCTCTATCCCATCGTTTTGAGCAACTTGCCGGCGACG
>JBBDYF010000161.1:0-18376 GCA_040901775.1 Pirellulaceae bacterium
GATCTCGATGGTCGCCGGCGCTCTAATCGCCACGCTGGCCTTGCGACTGTTGGGAACGGAATAGGGGCTGGAGCTGACCACTGACCCCTGACCCCTGACCCCTGACCTCAACTTCCCGCGGCTGCCGTCTTGGCCGGATTGCGGGCCTTGGCTAGTTCCGCGGCCAGCGTGTTGACCATTTCGTCGCCGAGCGCTCGGACGAGCAATACCTTGCGGGCTTCGCCGAACAGCTTGTCGATCCTTCGCTGGGTCAGCGTGTCTTGAGCGTCCACCAGTTTTTGCTGCTCGTCGAGCGAGCGGCCCAGGTCGGCCCGGCTTTCCAGTTGCCGGAAACTATCGAGCAGTTGCTGCGCTTCGTCGAACTTTCCTTCTTTCAGCCGCGCCCGAAAGCGGGCCGCCAAAATTTCTCGCCGGGCCGCCAGGTCGAGCGCCCGACTGTAGAGGGCGGCCACGGCCCCTTCGGCCTGCAAACGGCTGTCGTCGTCGAGCAAGGGGGCCACGAGCGCCGGCTCTTGCCCGGGAACCATCGGCAGGCGGGCCAAAAGCTGCGAACCGTTCTTGACCAGGAAGACGCGCAGCGAGCCGTCGCTGCGAGGAATCTCGATCTGCCCGCGCCAGTCGGTGGTGCCGACCAACTCGGCCTCTTCTCCATCCGCACCGCGTGCATAAACGTCGTATCCCGACAGGGGCCGCGGCTCGGCCCCCCGCGACAGAAGCTTCAAAGAGGTCGCGGCAAACTGCGGCTTGACGAGCAGCCCCAACCGCTCGGTGCGAATGCCGCCGCGCGAGGGAATGGCCGAACGGTAACCGGAATAGACCCGGCACGTCAGCAGGGCGTCTTCGCGGCTCTCGATCGAAAGCAGCGTCCAGGGGATCGCCTGAATGCCTCCTTTAGCCGCGGGCTGACCGCTGCGATCGTTGCGCCGCACGATCGGGCGCAGCACCATTCCCGGCTCGGCTAGCGCCGGCGAGGCGGCATCGACGATCAACCCCCCGGCACGCAAGCGGGCGACGACCTGCTTTTCGTCCACGCTTTCGATTCGAACGAGAGGCGTAAACGCGCTGGCCACGGCATCCCATGTGGCCAGGCCCAGGGCGTCGATGCTGCCGGCCGAGCTGCGGGTGGGTGTCCCCCATTGCTGCGTGCGCAGGTCCAGTTCTTTGGCTTCGATCTCCCAACCAGAGAGGCCGCGCATCAGGCGAACCGCAATCAGCTTGTCGCCGTTGGTCGCGTCGGGCGCAACCGCGGCCAAGCGAGCCAGCGGCAGCTCTTGACCCGCCGCCAGAGCGTCGCGCACACTCAGCGGGGCCATTTCGACCTGCACGCTCCAAACGGCGCCGAACACGACCTCCGCCCGCGCTGCCACCTCGCTCACGACTTGCTGTTGCACTGCCGCGGGCAGTTGCGGCTGCGGTCGAGCGGCGATCCAAACCCGCACGGCGTACGGCGTGTATTCCCAGCCCACCTGAGCCCAAGCCGAAGCGGGGGCAAGCAGTGCCAGGCAGACCGCAGCCAAGGCGCATCGCAGGCGTTGAAGGGGGGCGTTCATGGCCGGGCCCCCGTCTGCCGCACGGCGGGCAATTGAGCCAATTGCGGAGAGACTTGCCACGCCTCGACGTTGTCGTACAGGGTCACCCGCGCGGCCGATAGACCGCCGAGCGACTTGCGATAGGCGTAGTAATCGAAGGTCTGCCAGAGCGGTATGACGGTGACATCTTCGTGCAGCAGGCGGTGCAGTTGCCGGAAACGCTCGCGGGCCTGCTGCCAGTTCGTTGCCCGTTCGATCTGCCGCAGCGTCAGTTGAATGAAGGCGTTGCCGGCCGGCGCGATCCCCTCGGGCCCCAGCAGCCGGCCCGCATCCACCACCGGCTCCAGCATCGCGGCTTGGACGTAGATCAGATCGCACTCGTTTTTCGGATCGTCGAACTGGCCGAGGGGAAACTCGACCAGCTTGCACTTCACGCCGATCAAACCCCACTGTTTGGCCAAGGCCCGGCAGGCGATTCGCGAAACTTCGTCGGCCGGATGCCCCAGCACGATCGGCTCCAGCGCGGGCGGCTTCTGCTCGAGCTTTTCAAACGCCGACTTGACCTCGTTCTGAGCGACCATTCGCAGGGTCAGCGCCAGCCGCGGTTCGTACGGCCGGGGAGCGATTTGCTGGTCGTAGGCATACCCTTGCGAGGAGCCGCTTCCTGTCGGAGCCGGGAAGGGGGCGCTAATCAATTGGTAGCCGGGCAAGGTGCGTCCGCGCAAGAGGGCCTGGTGCAGAATCTGGTCGCGGTTCGAGCCGTACACCAGCGCCCGGCGGAACGTCCGATTCGTCAGGTACGGATGCCGATCGCGAACGATCAAGAGGTGCGTCGTTGGCATGGCGAGCGGCTGGGCCGCCAGGTCGGGATCGGCCCGCACGGTCGCCACGTCGCCGGGGAACACCCGTTCCAGCACGTTGATTTCGCCGCGTTGCAAACCAATCAAAGCGCGCTGGGGATCGGTGTAAAGCCGCTCGCTGACCTCCGCCAGTTGGCCCGCGCGCCTGGGCTGCACCGATTCGTTCGCGTTGTACCGAGTCAGTTCCGGCGTGCGCGAGAGGACGTAAAACGGCCCATTGCCGCGCATGCCGGGGTTTCCAATTTCAGGATTGGCCGCGTAGCTTCCCTGCAAGAGCGCCGGCGGCAGAACGTGGGGCGCCTTCAAGTTCGCCGTGACCCGATTGACGTTGGTCACCTGCACGCTCGCCAGCGTGCGGGCCCAGGCGGGCTGAAAATCTGGGTCGCCCGGCCGGGCCCAGCCGAGCAGCAACTGCGAAAGATCGTAGCCGGTCAGTCCCGCACCGCCCCGCAGGTTGAAGGTCAGTTCCAGGCCGTCCACGCTTTGCTCGACGCTTCCCAAGGGGCACACGTATTCGCCCCCTTCGGGACCGGCGCCGGTAAACTCGAGCAGTCCGCGCTCGACGAGTCTTCCCGCGCGGCGCGCCGCCGGATTCTGCAAGCTGCGCGCGTCGAACTGCAGGGCCGGATGTTCGACTCCCACCACGACCAGAGGATGACGCCGCGCCACCTCGGCCGTTAGTTCGGCCCCCCCTTCGACCTCGGGCCAGATCGTTCGCATCGCCGCCCCGGCGTCGTAGGCCTCGACGAACCGACCCGCCTCCATGTGCGCCTGCGCCCGATCGCGGAACACCGCCGCACGCCGCGCTAGTTCCGTTCGCCAACGAACCGCGAATGGCTCGCCTTGCGCCTTGTAATCGGCTGAAAGCCGGGCGAGCAAAATGCGGGCTGCTCGGTAGTCTTCTTTCTCGACGTAAGCGGCAATCAGTTTGTCCGCGATATTCCCCAGCACGGTCAATAGCGGCGGCCCACTCTCGCCCGCCGTGTACGTCGCATTCTGGGCGAGCAGTTCCTCGGCAATGGCCAGGGCCTCGTCGTATTTCTGCTGCTTAAAGGCCGCCCCCGCCGACAGGTACAAGTACGTCTGTTGCGCCTCGGCCAATCCTTCGGTCTGGGGATACCGCTCGAAGAGGAACGTGAAGTACTCGAATGCCTCGTCCAGCTTTCCCTCCGCGGCAAGCCGGTTCGTCTCGACGAGCACCATCTGTTCGTACAACTCGAATTTGTCGATGTGTTGCCAGGCAAGCTCGTACTCCTGCGGATCCTCCAGCACATGGACCCGGATTTTGTCGTTTCCCTTGGGCTCGGCCGGGACGCGACGATTGGGCAGGTTGACCGGCTTGACCAGCAACACCTTGCTCTCGTTCACCTCGTTCAGGGTAATCCGGTCGAATGGCTCGCGGTCGATGATCCGCCCTTCCTGGGCGGCAGCGGTTCCCAGTCCAATTGCCAGCAGCAGCAGCAGCGCCGCCAGCGCGACGCACCGCCGCCACGCGAGGCGGCGGCTTGCCGGTGGTGATGAAGGAAGCCTGGGCAGGGAAAAACGGAGCATTCAGGCGCAGTTCCTAAAAGAGAGAGTCATTGGGGAAGCGGCGTTACCAACAGCGATCCATCGCTGGTGCTGACATACAATTGCGAATCGACCACATGCGCCGCTGGCCCCAGGGGAAGCCCCAAGTCGGTCGAGGCCAAGGCGTCCCCCGTCGCGCCGGCAATCCGGACGACGAAGCCGCTTTGAAACAACAGCAGGTACTCTCCATCGCCGGCCTTCACTGGTGGTCCGGCCAGGGGGCCCTGTTCCAGCGGCCGCTGCCAACGCAGCTTCTGCCCCGCTTCGAAACACAACAGCCCATCGGTTTCGGACCCGACAAACACCGCCCCCTGCACGGCGACGGGCCCGAACTGAGCCTTCCCTTGCAAGGGCCATTGGGCGAGCGGCGTCAACTGGAACGGATCGAGGGCGACGACCACGTCGCCGGCGTCCGAACTGCCAATGCCATACAGCGTGTCCTCCAGCGCGACCAGATTCCCGTGCAGCGACGTTTCGGTGACCCGTTCGGCGACCGCCGCCAGGTGCGGTTGCGGCTGCGGTTTGAGCCCCACTCGGTACAGCGTGTGCCGTCCGTCGCCGATCACAAACCCGCTGCCGTCGGGCAGCACCGCCGGGCTGGTCCACTCGGGCAATTGCGTGGGCGACAGCGGAGGCATGAAGGGGAGCGCCACCTGTTTGCCGGTCGTCGGTTCCAACAGTTCCACTTGCCCGTTGCGGGCTGGGACCAACAGGTTCGCCCCCCAAAAGACGGCCGGCCCAGCCGCGGCGCTCGCCTCTTCGGGCAGGCTGGCCGCCGCCGGTTCGTCCCCCGCGCCGGGACGATAGGTGAAAACGCGGCCAGCCGTTTGCGTTTCGGTCCAAGCCACCGACGCGCCGTCGGGCGACGTAACGATTTGGGGCCAGATCCCGCCCAGGCTCCCCTGGGGCAAAGGGAAGGCCGGCGTCTCAACAACGGTGGGAGTCGGCCCCGCGTGCGAAATGGGGAAGACCCGTCCTTGCTGGGTGACCGCATCGACCGCTTTTCGTCGCGGCGCGTGCAACAGCGCGGCGACTGGCGCGGCGAGCTGCGTCGTCCAGATCGTTTCGCCGCTGGCGGCCTGGCACCCTTCGACGACCACGCCCGGCGTACCACCCCGGCGGCGCACGTGAATCAGCACGCCGGCATGGGTTTGAAGCGGTGCAATGAAAACGTCGTCCTGGTGCCGCGACCACTTCCGCGCCAGTTGCGACAGCGCGGCCTGAATTTCAAACGAGCTGCACCGCCGATTGGCAATCCACAAGCGATTGGCGTCGGCCGTGTAATAGCCCAGAACGGGCGTTTTCTCGGTCGCTTCCAAGCCCCCTACCTGGCGCACCGGCTGCTTGCGATTCGACGGATCGACCTCCCACACGGCGATCTGTCCCAGGTCGGTCATGGCGACGATCCGGCGGCCAGCCACCACCAGCGGCATGACCACCCGTCCCTTCAGGCGAAACCCTCGGCCCACTTCGGCCAACCGTTTGGTTTCGCCCGCAGGCGCAAACACGCGCACGAGCGTGTGATCGTCGGCCGGGCTTTCCACCGTGAGGACGTGATCGAGCACGGCGACGGGGGGAACCAGGATCGATCCCGCGGGATGTCCCAAGTACAGTGTTTCGCTGGCGGCCAGGGTTTCTCCGTCGAGCACGAACAGGGTCGAATGTTCGCCCAACTGGATCAGCCGCGATTGGCGGCTGTCGAAAGCCGTCGCGATGGAAGCCGCCTGGGGGAGCTTGGCCGTGCGAATCACGTTGCCTGTAGCCGCATCGATTTGCAACACCTGTCCCGCGCCGGTCGTGACAAAGATCCGCTCGTCGGCGACAACCGGCGAGAAAAAGGGCTGGCCGATCACCTGTCGCCAAACGACCTTGCCCGTCGCGGCTTCCAGCCGCAGCAATTCGTGCGTTCGTGCATCGGCGACCAGGGCGTCGGCCAAGGGGTCGCTCGACACGGGCCGCGGCGGAAGCAGGCTTTCGTAACCAATCTGACGTTGCCAAAAAACGTGCCCGCTGGCGACATCCATTCCATAGACGACCCCTTCGAGACCGACAAACGCGATTTTTCCCGGTTCCGCGGCAGGCATCGGACCTTCGCGCACCGCCAGGGCCACGCGAGAAGTTCCCGCCTGCGGATCGTCGGTCAGGGCCGCCACGACCTCGTCCGACAGCTCGACCAGTTGCCGCTCTTTCTCGGTAACTTCGCGGATGGCGGCGATCAGTTCGGGATTCGCCTCCAGCGCGGGATAGACCTTGAGCAAGGCATCCCGCGCGCCGTAGGCCGTCGCTGCCTTTCCTACGCTCGCCGCCGCGGCAATTTTGCTCAGGACGGTGGCCAGTTCTTTGTCTTGCTCGATGCCCCGCTGGGCGATCTTGAGCTTCTCCAGAATGGCGGCGATTCGCGGCTCGCGATCTTTGCGCAGCGATGCCGGCAGGTACGACGGATTGTTGACCAGTTCTAGCGCTGCGCCGGCCAGCCCCACCAGTTCTTCTTTCTGGGCGGTGTCCTGGGCCTGCGATGCCTGGGTCGCAAAGCCGTCCGCGATGTCGGGCAGAATGCTGGAAAGCTCGAGCCGGGCCTCGCTGAATTTCTCTTCCGTTTCAATCTGGGGAAGCACCGTCAAGGCGGTTTGCAATCCCTGGCGCGGGTTCTTGCCGTCGTCGGTAACTTGGCGCAACTGGGCCATTCCGCGACGAACGCGGGCGATGCTGACGTTCGGATCGCTGGCATAACTCTTCAGAAAACGCTCGTATCCGGCAATGGCGCTGGTGTACGAGCCGCTCTTGTATTCCTCGTCCGCCTGGGCCAACACTTCCGCAGCCGTTCCCCGCGTCAGCGAGTAATAGAGCAAGCCGAAGGCGACCACAATCACCCCCAACACTCCGCCGCCGATGAGCAGCAAGGGTGAATCCCAAACGTTTTTGCCCCCCTTCCCTTTCGGCACAACGGGGGGCGCGCCCAGCACGGCGCCCCCCGCCAGTGGATCGCTCGCCTGGCCGTGCGGGTCGGCAAACAGATCGTCCAGCCTGGCCGAAGTGGCCGTCGCCCCGCCAAATCCCAGCGGCGTTAGTCCGTCGGTCGCCGCGAGCGGCGTGAGACCCTCCACCCCCGTCGATCGCGAGGCGGGCGGGCCTTTCCAGGGCCCCTTGGTCGTTACGAAAGGGGGATCCGGCGGCACGGGATCGAGATCGACGATCTCCTCCACGGTGGCTTTGGCCTGCGGCCGAACCGCAGGGGCTTCGCGTTTGATCTTGCGGGGCGATTCCTCGCCCGCGGGCCTCGCCGCGGCAGGTGCCAGTGGGGACGAAACCGGGGCGGAACCTGGTTTCGGCGGCTTGAACACCGGCTTGGCGGGCGGAGCCGGTTTCGGGTCCACCGGCTCGAGCAGAATCAGCTCGTCCTCGGCGGCTGCCGCCTGCCGCAGGCCATGATCGGAGTCATCGTCGGCCAAGCCTAGCTCGTCGGGAAGCTCGAACTTGGCCCGATACGGATAGTTCGGATCGGGCGGCGGCTGGCCCAGGGCGGTAGCCACCAGCTTGCGGGCCTGAAACGCCGTGAGGTGCCCGTGATCGACCAGCACCTTGGCCAATGCTTCGGAGGTCACGATGAACTTCGATTCGGTCACCTGCCGGCGCAGTTCTTCAATCACCTTGGCGTCGAGCAACCCCTGCCGCTCGGCAAGATCTAAAACCTTATTGGCCGACATGCCGTCCCTCTTTGCCCTGAATGAAACGTGCGATCCTCAAGTCAGCTCCCTGCCCTGCTTACTCCGGCGCGGGCTACTCGTCCTCGTCCACCGTCAGCAACTGCACCTCTTCCATGCCGACGTCGTTGCCCGCGTCGATCGCCGTGACGACTCGCTCGTGCAGCGCTTCGCCATTGACGATGGCCAGCAGCTTCGAAGGAACATTCCCCCGCCCGTCCCCTTCGCGCGCCAGCCTCAATTTTACCAAGAGTTCCTGCTCGTTGGGCGCTTCGACCTCGTCGGGCCAGAACGCCGTGCTGACGTGGTAGGTGTTGTATGCGTCGAGCCGCACCACGATATAGTCCGGATCGTCCTGATAATCCTGCACCGACTTGGCCTGGGTGCTGGGCTCGTTCGTGTCGGGCTGGGGGATGTTCAGCGACTTCTGCATGGCGAACGATGCCGTGACCATGAAAAAAATCAGCAACAGGAACGTGACGTCCACCATCGGCGTCATGTCCATCTCGGCTTCCTGCAACGTGCCTTTGGGGCGCAGGACGATGCGCCGCGGGCGGCCGGTTTCGGTTGCCGCGTTTGCGCCACCCACCGGCACGTGCGGCGAACTACCGTCGGCCGGATCGACCGAGCCCCAGACGACCGGCGAGATCACTTTTTCCAAAATCACCACCTCTTCCCGATCGCCCGCCAGATCGTCGAACCGATCGTCCGACAGGGGCGCGGTCTCGGCCGCTTGCCAGGCAGCCGCCAGGAGATCGGGGCCGGCCTCATCCGCCAGAGGCACCACGGGTACCATCTGGCTGCAATTGGGACAGCGGACCTTGTGTCCCCGAGCCCGGTCATGGACCTGGTGGATTGTCCCACAGGCCGGACATTGAAAGCTGACGGACACGATTTTATTGGGTCTCCAGAACGGCGACGTAAAGCTGCTCGACTTCGGAACGTTTGGCGGCCCGGGCCACTCGATCGATTTCCTTGAACTTGATCCCCTTGGAACCCTTAATCAGCACGTTCCGCTTCGGAGGCGAGCTGTTGGCTTGCTGCTCGATGTAGCGGGCCAGAGCCTCTTCCTGGGCCACCAGGTTAGCCCCTTCGATCAGGTTTTCGGGCGTTGCGGTTTCCCCCTTGTAGATCAGTGCCTCGTCTCCTTCCCCCTTCATCACCGTGATGATGATCGACTCTTTGATGACCACCGCGCCACCGTGCCGAGCGATCGGCAGGTCGATCGGCGTTTCGGCATTCATCTTCGAGGTGACGATAAAAAAGATCAAAAGCAGAAAGGTGCAGTCGATCATCGGGGTAATGTCCATCTCGGCCTCTTCGGCCACGCGGCGGCGGCGCGATAGTCCTCCCCCCTTTCCCGGCAGCGGCATGACTAGCGTCCTCGCCGGGGCAAGTGTCGCTGGGCGGCGGTCACGATGTCGAGCAGCCGCATCAGGCCGGCCCCCACCTGGTCTTCGAGCTTGCGAATGCGAATGTTGACGCTGGCCACGCAGACGGTGCCCGGAATGGCGATGGCCAGACCGATGGCCGTGGTGATGAGGGCGAAGCTGATGTCTTCCGCCAACTGGTCGGGCTTCACAGTTTGCGACGTGGACAGCTTGCCGAAGGCCGCCATCATTCCCAGCACGGTGCCGAGCAGGCCCAGCATGGGGGCCGTCTTGATGACGTTGTTGATCCAACCGACGCGGTGTTCCAAATCCCCCAGCACGTCCCGCTGGAAGCGATCGACCAGCAGTTCCTGAATCTGGGTCACGTCCAATTGCCGGTGTTCGCACGACAGGGCGGTCAACTGGGGAATGGCCCGCCGGTCCCCTTCGCATTCGGCCACGGCCGAGTCGAAATCTCCCTTGTTCAAAGCGAGCTCGATCCGATCGAGAAACTCGTCCTGGTGCCGCTCGCCGCGGAACCGCTTTTGCGAGACGCGCATCAAAACGACGACCACGCAGTAAGCGCCCCACAGGGCGTCGATCGCCAGCGCGCCGTACACGCTATTGCTGACGAAGTTCCAGAATCCGCTCGAAATATCCATTCCAGATTGGTCGTGCGAGTAACGAAGCAGGTGAAAAAGCCTTCTGCGAACATAGTTGACCGCGCGCCAAGTCGCCAGTAGCGCCGGGCGAATGGACGCGATCGGGAGTTCCCCCACAAAACGCTCAAGCGCCGGCGATGTACTCTTGTTCGATGACGAAGAACTCGTATTTGCCCGCCGAACCGCGAACGCCGAATACCGTTCGTTTCACGTCTTTGATGCGGTGCTTTCCCATCCTGGCATTTTCAAGGGTCAACAACGCCTGGTAGGTCTGGGGGCTGTAGAACTGAAACACAACCCGGCCCGACGCATTGACCCCCGCCTTGGCGGCCAGAGCGCGGTCGGCCTGGGTCAGTTCGCCCGAACGATGCAAGAACCGCAGCCGCTTCTCGTCTTGGGGCGAACCGACGCGGACTTTGGGTTTGGTCGAGGCGAGGTTCGAGATGTAATCGACGTTGGGGTTGCCGCCGCCGGCGACTCCCAACTCGATCTTGAAGAAGTCGAGTTGCCGGGTGTACTCGCTCAGGTTGTCGGCCTTCAGTCGGACCTCCCAGCGTTCCCAGGCGGGAATGCCATCCGACGTGCCTGGCCCACCCGGGCCGATCCCACGGCCATCACCCTGGCCCGTCCCTTCGCCCCGACCGACCGAGGAAGAACCCTCGAACGCTTCCAGAAGTTGCGACTCGGCGGTCACGATCGACGAAATCGACTGGATCGACTGATCGACCGGAGGGTCCGTTACTTCGACCACTTCTTCCGGGCTGGGCTCTTCAAAATTCTGCTCGCCACCGGCAAAGTTGTCGCCGCTTCCGCCACCCCCCACGTCTTCCAGCACTTGCACCGCCACGGCCGGCGACAGCCGGAACATGCGGGTCGAAAGCCAGATCACGAACATCATCAGCGTCACCAAGCCCAGCACGATCAAGACGGCGAGCAGAATTCCCGAAACCTGGTCGTACCGCGAGACCTCCAGCTCGGTCGATCGAGATCGCGTTGAGGAACGGATGGGCTGGGACACGCTGTCTTTCAATACGAAGCAAAAGGGGGCAGGGATCGCGGCATTCGCAATTGCGGCAATAGCGATCGTGTCATTAGCGCCCCGGCGACAGGCGCTACTCCAACAGCTCGGCATCGGGGCGAACGTCGAGCAGCCATTGCTTCCACGCCTCTCGGGCCGCCTGGAGCTCGATCACATTCGGTTCGGCGGGCAGGCCGACCCCCGCGAACTTGCGGCTGATGAATCGCAGCGCCTGGTCGGCTTCGCGGACGATGCGGATGTCGGGATCGGTCAGGGCGTACAACAGGATCGGCACGTTGTCGAGATCGCGCACCGTGCCGAGCGTTTTGACGGCGACCAGCCGCGACTCGTACGTGCCGGCCGAGACCAGCGCCCGCAGGCGGATTATCTGTCCCGAACGACGGGTCACGTCGCTATCCAGGGGCAACACCTCGCCCGCTTCGGCCATTCGGCTGAGCTCGGGATGGTTGGGATCCTCGATAATCGCCAGCAGTTCGTCCACCGAGCCGGCCAGCGGCGACTCGACGACCTTGCCGTTGCGGACTTGCAGGTCGGCGGTATTCGCGGGCAGGCCCATGCCTCCGATCAGCACCCCCTCGCCCAGCGCTTTGATCCTTTGAATTGTCTTGCGCGAACTATGCGAGAGGCACAAAATACTAAAGCAGGTGGCCGTAAAAGGAGTGTCCTGTCCGTCCCAACTTCCATCGGCCCGCTGCGTGCGCTGCAGATAAGCGAACACATCGTTGTACCACTGAGGGTTCTTCTCGAAACGACCTTCGGCCAGCTCGCGATACGCCCGATAGCGTTCGAAGCCGTACAGGTAATAGTGAGTCCACGTCGAAGATTCCACGGCGAAATTCCGCTCGAACCAGTTGTTGCCGTCGGTCATGGCGCCGCGCACCTGGTCGCCGTCGATCGTCTTGGCAATTCCCGAGTTCCCCTTCTTCTTGGCCCCCTTGGTTTCGACGACGCGCAAAGCGGCGGGCTGGCCGTTGTCGGGTTTGGGATCCTTGGGGTCGGTGATATCGAGCAGATCGGCGCAGATATAAAGCGAACCCAATCCAGCCGCCACCAGCGAGTGCCGCGTTTCGGTCTGCTTGACCCGCCCCTGGCCGCCCGAATCGTTCCCCTGATAGCCCCAATACCCTTCCGGATCCTGAGTCCGCAGCAGCCAGCCGCACAGCCGTTCGACGTTTTCCTGGGGGACTTGCGCTCCCGCCGCCTGGGCCATCCAGATTCCGAGGGCCGCGTACTGCGTCTGCGAGGTATCGCCTGTTTCCATCGTGTAGTAGCCCCAACCGCCATGCTTTTTTTGCATCTTTAAGAGGCCGGCGAGAATCTTGTCGATGGTGACGCGGTGCTGTTCGGGATCGAGGTTGTAAACCGCCGGGTCCAGTTCGCAGAGTAAGATCAACGACAGGCCGACCGAGTAAACGTCTTCAGAGCCGGGCTTGTCGGCGAACGCGGTGCAGCGGGCGAGGGCCTTTTGAATGCGGGGGTGCGCGATCTCGCGGCCGTTCTTTAGATAGCACAAGGCGATCAGGCAGTCGGCCCCCATGCGCGTGTCGGGCTGGGCCGTTTCGAACGATTTCAGAGCCCGCTCGATCGCAGCTTTGACTTCCTTGCTCTCGGGAGTGACCGCCTGGGCGGGCCGCGCCGCGACGACAACCGTACCGGCAAAGACGACGAGCAGGACGATATTCCGATAGCAATGCATGAAAGGCTGACCGGCTGGCGACTGCGAGTGTTCCGGGAACGGGGGTCGTCGAAGCGCAAGATACGAGACGGAGACGCATTCTGCCTATGCGCGATGCTATCTGCCCGCGAGGGGATAGTCAAGAATCGTTTCGGTTGGACGGGGCTCTACTGCCAGAGTGGCTTGCGCGGCTGGGCCAGGTAGTCGATCGTTTCCCAGGTCGACAGGCCCACCATCCCCATGATCGCACAAATGACGTGCAGCGGACCAAACGAGCAGATATTCATTACCGCCACGACATAACCGACGGCGCGCGCGCCCGGAACCTTTTGATGGATCATCACCGCCGCCCCGATATCGACCACGGCCAAAATGGTGTGCATGACCGCCAGCACGCCGCTGAAGGCGAATACCAGGTCCGCGATCCCTTGCGACAGCAGCACCATCAGCACGATCGCCATCACCAACGAAATTCCACCCGGCACCGCCAGGCCGCAAATCGCATAAATCACCGGTTGCGGCAGGGTTTCGTCTTGAACCTGCCGGCGTTCGGCGAGTTCGGATTTGGCCCGCTGCAGGCAATCGTTAACCCCCGGGCTGATGTGCGAATTGAACGCCGGAGTCACGGCCAAGGTTTCGGGCGCGGGCTCGAGGCGGGCTTGAAACCGGGACACGTCTGACGTGCTCAACTCGTCGAAAACCGACGATTCCGAAGCTGCAATTCCCGCCCCGCCGCTGCTCCCCCAACTTCCCGCGGCAGCCGTCGCGGGCGCTTGCCAGACGCCTGCCGCGGCACGCTCGGGCGCAGCTTCCATCGCCGGCTGCGTGGCGGAAAATGCGTTTGCCGCGGCCGGAACTTTGAGGACCGCCCCGCAGCCGCACTTCGCCTGGCGGCCGGCGAGCGAATCCGGGGCCCGGTGCCGCTTGGCACATTGAGGGCAGGTAAGAGGAATTGGCATGGGAAGTTCGTCGCATCGGCCGGGTGAGGACTGCCGAAATTGTGCCCGGACGAAGCGCCGATTGCAAGACGTTTTGAAACGCCGGCTACTCCGGAGCAGGAGATTGTCCCAGCAATTGTCGCAAGGGGGCCAGGGCCGGTTCGATCGTTCCCAGCCTGGCGAAGTGTAGCGCGGCGTCGAGAAGGGCCACCTGCCGCTCGGTGAAAGGGACCGCCGCGCCCCGCTCGAGCGTTTGCGGCGCGAGCGACGCAGCGATCGCCTGCCACAAGCCGTCCAGGCCAAGGCCGGTCAGGGCGCTTACTCGGCAGCCAAGCGGGCGGCCGTCGCTACCCGCGGAAGGCAGGTCGCATTTATTATGCACGACGAGCAACCGCCGGCTTTCTTCCGGCGGAAGGTCCGCGTTCGACCAGCGAGCGCAGGCGTCGCAAACCCAGAGCACCAGGTCGGCCTCGGCCAGTTGTTGCCGGGCGCGAGCGACTCCTTGGGCCTCGATAGCGTCTCTCGCGTCTCGAATGCCGGCCGTATCGGCCAGTTCGATCGGCCAGCCGTCGATTGCCGCGGCGGCGGTCAGCACGTCGCGCGTCGTGCCGGGCTGGTCGAAGACGATCGCCCGCCGATATCCGAGCAAGGCGTTGATCAGGCTGCTTTTGCCGACGTTCGGCCGACCGGCAAGTACAACCTTCCAAGGCCGAGTCAGATGCCGGCCCAAGTCGGCCCGGTTCAACAACTCAGCCAGTCCTTGCCGCGTCAGATCCAGCTCGCCGCGCTCGAGTTGCTGGCCAATCAGCTCGATCGTGTTGGCCAGCGCTCCTCGATACTGGTCCAGCAGGATCGCCGCCGTTCGCTCGGTCGTGGCGGCAGCGAGCGCGACCAGTGCCTCGGCGGCCAACAGGTTGGGCTCGGTGCGGGCCGCCCAGGCGGAACTGTCGATCCGCTCGGCTCCTTCCTCGACCAGCGCTGCGCGGATCATCTCGGCGGCTGCCACGCCCCCGTGGCAATGCACCTCGACCTCGTCGGCCGCCACCAGCCCGACCACCAACTCTTCCGCCGCGCCGCCGGAGCCGAGAAACTTGCCGAAGACGATGCGGCCGGCCGGGAAACTTGTCAATGGCTTGCCAGCCGCGGGGGCGAACCGGAGGCCGACGATCTCGACCGCCCGCGGGCCTCGAACGCCGATGGTCGCCACCGCTCCGCGCCCCACCGGCGTCAGCAATGCCACGACGGTCGCCCCCTCGCTCGCGTGGTGCTGCTCGCTGCTCACTCGCGTCCCTTCGCATTCAGGCGGGAAACGACAGTTCCGCGTACTTTTGCAGAATCCGCTGGCTGACGCTCGCGCCGCGCAAGAGCGGCTGCTGGTCGTGGATGCCCTTGAACGTCGAGAGGATGTACTCGGCGTCGTCCCGGTCGATGCCATACAGGTGAAAGTAGGCGGCGTCGAGATCGGCCAGCAGCTCGGCCCGCTCGGCTTCGTCCCACTTGTTGAGCCGCCCGCCATACTCGGTCTGAAAGCTGCCGCCGGTGAAGTTGCAGGCATCAGCCAGTGGCAGCATGTCCTCGGCAGTGCATGTGAGCTTAAGCACCCGCTCGCTGATCCAGGCTTCCAAGGTGGTGCGATGGTCCCACGGGCAGGGTTTGGCGTAGGTGTCGGGAGTCAGCGTCGGGATTTGCTCAACAATGAAGAAGTTCAGGTGGACGTTGCTGATCTTCTGGCGCATCACGAAGTCGTAGGCGAAGCTGTTGAGATTGCCTAGCAGACAACACTCTCTCAAAGGCGACGTATCGGTCAAAACAATTGGTGCGGAATTCACCACGCCAGC
Source organism: Pirellulaceae bacterium (assembly GCA_040901775.1). Taxonomy (GTDB): domain Bacteria; phylum Planctomycetota; class Planctomycetia; order Pirellulales; family Pirellulaceae; genus CAYLLN01. The sequence continues at coordinate 15,182 of JBBDYF010000161.1, forward strand.
CAGCGGCATCATCGCGGCAATCATGGTCCGTTGGTTGGTGGGACTCGTGACGTCCTTGTAGCAAAGAAAGTTCGATGCTTGCTCGCGAGTCTCACTCAGCACGACTTCTTGGGCAACCCAAAACCGGGGCATCGCCAACTCTTCCGGGTTCTGATGTCCCACGAGCGAGCGCCTGGCTGGCTGCCCCTGCCGCACCCAATTCGATTGGTCGGTCACCACGTCCGCCGCCCGGTGGTCGTAGTCTTGCAGCATCTTCGCTTCGTAGAGCGGCAAGAACACCTTCTTCCCCTTGACCCACCGGTTCCCTTTCAGCTTGAAGCCGTCGGCTTTCAGCGTTTCGGGTTCGCGGAACAATTCGGCGTCGTTGGTTTGGTGGAACATCGTCTTGAACTGGATGCCCCACGGGTTGCCGGTTGGTCCCTCGCGCCGCCTGTCGATCAAGATCGGGACACGGCGGTAGATCGCCTTGGTGATTTCCGCGTCGCGGCGGGTGCGAAAGATGGGGCAGGTGCGCGTGTTGGGGTTCAGCAGCTGGATGTCCTTGGCGCTGAGGACAATGTGCCGGCTTTTCTCGTCCAACTCTTCGACTCGATGGGTGAAGAAGACATAGTCGGCCTGCGAGGTGGCCGCCTGCGCGCCAGCGAAGTTGAGGATGCTGAACTTAAAGCGGCCGTCCACCGCCGGGAAAAACTTCTTTAACCGATTCTCAAAGTCGTACAGGCGAATCAGCCGGTTCGATTCGGCCACCGCCGCAAAGAAATCCTTCGTCGTCATGTCCGACGCGATGCCCGAGGGGACGAGCAGCCCCACGCGGCCGTGCGGAGCGACCAGCCGGTAGGCCAGCTCGGCGAACACGGCGTAGGTGTTGATGTCTCCCTTGCCGGTGAGCGGGTACTCGTCGCTGTTGCGGCAATAGGTCAGTAGCGCGTCGGCCGAGTCCAACGCTTGTTGATAGCGGTCGTACAAGGGGCGGTCCCCTTTTTCCAGCCTGGCGACCAGTTGCCGCCGCTTGGCTGCGTTGGTGGCGGTGGCGATTTCCGGCGCGGGGAGCGAGAAGAACTCCCGCTCCTGCAATTTCATCCGCTCCCACGGCGGATTGCCGATTACGCAGTCGAATCCCGCCTCTTCGCGGTCGAAGACCGCTGGGAACCGCGCCCGCCAGTCGAACCCCGCTGGATGCACCGCCGGATCGTGGACCAGCGAGTTGCCGTGGACGATGTTTTTCGACAGCCGGGTCAAAAGCTGCCCGCGGGTTGCCGAGCGAATCCAGAGCGCAAGCTGCGTGATCTCGACCGCCTCGGGCGAGAGATCGACGCCGTACAGATTCTCCTGCAGGATGAACGCCGGGATTTGCGCGGCGAGCGACGGCTCGGCGGGCGTCGCTGCTTGTGGCTGAACGAGAATGGCTTCTCGTTTGGCCCCTCGCTTGCGCTTCGGGTTTTTATCGACGGCAGGGGCGGGGGGCGGCTCCAGGTGGCCGATGACCTCCTGATAGCGCCCTTCCAAGGTGGTGTATGCCTGGAACAGGAACGCTCCGCTCCCGCAGGCTGGATCGACGATTTTGAGGCTCCGCAGGCAGGCTAGGCAATCGTGCCAGTATTCGGAAGCGTCAGGCGTGATGCCGCGCGCCGCATCCTCCGCCGCCACGCCATGCTTCACCGCCAGCGCCGCGAACCGCTCGTCGATCAGTTCTTCCACCGTGTACTGCACAATGCGGCTGGTCAGCTCCGGCGGCGTGTAATAGACGCCAAGCTGCTTGCGCTTCACCGACTGCGGCATTTCGGCATACTCGCGCGCCCGCCGCTGGTTGCCGCCGAAAAAGCCGGTTTGCTTGAGCTTTTCGACCTCGGTGATCGAGCGCTCGAAGAGGTTGCCGAGGACATCCAAGTTCACTTCGTCGGCGAAGCGAAACTTGCTGACGCTGTGAAAGAAATCGGTCCAGGGAACGTCGTCGAGCTCCAAATGATCGACCGGATGCTCGGCGAACAGGCCGCCGTTGTATTTGTCGATGCCTAATCGCGGCTCCCCCTCGTCGATGAAATGGAACAGATCCCGGAAACTCTTCCAGCGCGGGTTCTCGTGGCGCGAAAAACCCGCCACGTGATAAGCCCTCGGAATTGTCTCGGCTGGCAGGAGCTGCCGGTCTTCGCAAAAAGCGATAAAAATGATGCGGTCGAGTAACCGCTGGGCCATCTCGATGGCCGTATCGATCGGATGACCGAGCTTAAAATGCAGTTCCTCGATTAGCCGGTAGCGGTTGCTGGAATAAAGGTCAAAAAGTCCCTCGCCCACCTCGCGCTGACGGTCGGTCGAGGCTTGTAAGAGCGCCACCGCCCGGGGCAGGCCGTTGAATCCCTTGTCGATGAGGCCGCGGCGATGAAAGAGGCGATAGAACTGTTTGAAAGTATCCAGCTCGCGAAGCGACTGCAGTGAAAAGTGCTCGTACCGCCGCTTGGTGGAATTCCGTTCGTAGAGGCGGAAGCTGACGATATTCGAGAGCACGCCCCAGCGGCATTCCGGTGGCGTGTTGACGAGGTAATCCCAAAGCTGGTTGACCGCGGTCCGGCCGTTGCTGCGATCGCGGTCGAGATGCACGGCTGGACCCTTGAGCTCGACGACGGCCAGCGGATTGTGCGACTGCTCCTGGCGAAAGAAGCCCAGGATCGCGTCGGGCGTTTCTCCTGCGATTTCGTGGTGCTGCTGGCGATGCCAGATCTCGTCCTGTTTCTCCACGGCACTGGCGTAGCCCAAGGCACGGCCGAAGACCTGAGCCAGGAAGTCGCCCTGCATCTGCGTTTCGGTAAGTTTCCGCAGTCGGCCGCTCGATTCCAGTTCGGCCCAATGAACGAGCACCGCATGCGCCGCAAGGATTTCGCTTTCATCGATCCGCAGATCGATCGCCTCACGAAGAATGCGCTCCAAAACCAGGCGGTCGGTCTTGGGCTGGCGCTGGACGACCGGCGATTCGACGACGAAGAGAGTATTGGGGGCCATTTTTCGCGGGGCTGTTTCTAGTTTGCGGCGCGTCGTGCGGCGCTTGCCTGCGTTTGCCTACTTGTACTCGATTCTTGCTGGAGGCAACACGCGGCGGGTTGCGTTTCAGGGTTGCCGAGCCAATTGCCAGCAGGGGGGTTGTCGGCTTGGTGGACATATGTGTAAAATAGGGACGTGCTCAAGGTGCGCGCGAAGCGGCCG
>JBBDYF010000161.1:18386-22978 GCA_040901775.1 Pirellulaceae bacterium
GCGGCCGATAAGGGGGGCAGCGCGCGGTGAAAAAACTACGGCAGCGTGCGGAGGAGAAATCCCTAAACTTCCTTCAGCGATCAGTTTTATTCGGGCTTCGTCGAACCGACGTAAGTCATCGCGGAGACAGTAGATGCAAAAGCTAATCAGCCTGCGAGATGCGAAAAAAACGGCCGATCAATGATCGAGGAATTACGGGCGAGTGGGGGCAATTCCATGATTAAAAAACCTCAGATGTCTTTGCGAACCTGGCGGCTTTGCGTTGACAGAAGATGGATGTCGCGATGCAATGCACCACTGAATTCGTTGTCCTAAAAAGGTGGCCACACCCTAGGAGCCGACACTTGGAGGGGGTGAGCAGGGTTGATAGGATGGAAGAGTTCGCTGCCTACCACCCGCCCCCGCCCTGACCCTTGTCCCGCCGGAGCCCCGCCGATGCGTTTTCGCTTTTACCTCGCACATCTCGCGCTAGCCCTAAGCGCTTCGCCGCTCGCTGCCTGGGCCGCCGCGCCCGAGGCCAACTGGCCCACCTTTCGCGGCGTGGGGCGGACGGCCGTTTCGCCCGATACGGGCCTGCTCCAGTCGTGGCCCGATGCGGGCCCGCCCCTGGTGTGGGAAGCGGCCGGAGTCGGCCGCGGCTATTCGAGCCTGGCAATCGCCGACGGACGAATCTACACCCTGGGCGACGGCCTTTCGACGACCCCCGACGACAAGGAAGAATACCTCACCTGCCTCAATCTGGCCGACGGCAAACCCCTGTGGAAAACGAAGACCGGCCCTGCCTGGAACGAGGGAAAAACGCCGTGGCAAGGCTCGCGCTCGACTCCGACGGTCGATGGTGAGAGGGTTTATGTCGTAACGCCGCACGGCAAGCTCGTCTGCTGCGGTTCGGCCGGCGGCAGCCTCCTTTGGCAAAAAGACTTGAAGCAGGATTTTGGCGGGAAGAAAGGGGACGGCTGGGGCTACAGCGAGTCGGTGCTGATCGACGGGGGCAAGGTCGTCTGCACCCCCGGCGGCGAGAAAGCGACGCTGGTCGCCCTCGACAAGCTGACGGGCGAACCGCTGTGGCAAACCGATCGGCCTGGCAACCGGGGCGCGGGGCACTCATCGATCGTGATGTCGCGGATCGGCGAAACGCCGGTCTATGTGCAATCGACCGCCAGTGGCCCGATGGGGGTGCAGGCCGACAACGGCAAGCTCCTGTGGACCTACGACATCGACCGGACCACCGCCGTCATCCCCACGCCAATCGTGCGGGGCGAGCTGGTCTTCTTTACCGCCGGCTACGGCCGCGGCGGCGCGCTGCTCAAACAGGTTGCCGGCAAGGACGGCGCGATCGAGGTCGAGGAGATCTATCCGCTGCAAACGGAACTGGGAAACAAGCACGGGGGCGTCGTCCTGGTCGGCGACCATCTCTACGGCGATTCGGAAGATCGCGGGATGCCCTTCAGCGCCGAACTGCTAACCGGCGAAGTGCAGTGGAAAGAGCGGGTCGGCGGAGGCTCGGCGGCGGTCGCCGCGGCCGACGGGCACCTCTATTTTCGCTTCGCCGACGGCACCATGCGGCTGGTCGAGGCCAATCCCGAGGCGTACAAGGCAGTCGGCCAGTTCAAGATTCCCGGCAGCGGCGACCTGCCGAGTTGGTCGCACCCGGTGATCGCCGGCGGTCGCCTGTACCTGCGCGAAGGGGACAAGCTGCTCTGCTACGAGTTGAAGGCAGAGTAATCTGTTGCGATTGGCACTCGGAACGCCACGGAGGGCGCTGCCTACGTCTGTGCCGGCGGCGAATGCTCACGCCGCTTTCGTCTGGCTGACGGGCGCTGGCTTGGCCGGCGGAGTGTAGCGGTGCAGCAGCGTGCGGCGGGCCACCGACCACCAGCTCGTTTGATCGAGCTCGCGATAGGGCGAGTCGGCCGGCAACCGCTCGACCAAATAGCCGTGCGCCGCTTTCAGATTGTGGTACGGCAGGTTCGGAAACAGATGGTGCAAGGCGTGGTAGCGAATCGAAAACGGAAAGAAGAGCCAGGTCCAAAAATCGCGCCCGGTGAAATTGCACGAATCGCGAATGTGGGCGTCGAGCTCGAATCGCTCGCCGTCGGTCTCGAAGTGGTGGTCGGCCAGCAGTCGAAACTGATTGAGCACCAGGGTTCCCACCCCCAAGGCATAGAGCAGCGGCAGCCGCGTCCACGGCGCGGCGCCGAGCAGCACCATGCCGGGAATCATCGCCGCCCGCAAAAAACAGAGCAACTCGAGCGCGGTCACCGCAAATCGGTCGAAGGCGTTGAGCTTCCGCTCGTAGCGCCAGTTCATCGTCAGTGCCGAGGCATGCCGCAGTGTCCAGGCCCGCAGCTTGGGATGCAAAAAGCTGAGCGGCCCGAGCAGGAACCGCAGGAAGACGATGATCGGAAAGGCGGCGATCAACGCCGCATAGGCCAGGATGCTAAGCAAACTGCCGGGGCGAAAAACGTTGACGATATATTCCGGATCCTGGGGCGTGCCATACATCCGCTGGCTGTGATGGTCGCGATGGTGCCGCGTAAAAAACGGCGAGGGGGTGAACGTCATCACGCCGACCACGAGGTTCCAGGTCACCTTGAAAACTCGCATCTCGCGATGGTTCAGGTGGCACACCTCGTGGACCAGCGACCCCAAGCGATACAGCCAGAAAACCGCCAGCGGGTAGGCCGCCAACTGCCCCCAGGAACCTAGCGGCAGCATCAGAAACAGCGAGGCAGCCGTGTAGGCCAACCCGACGCTGAGCAGAAAATCGCACCAATAACGAACCGGATTGACGCGAAAGAAATCGACGTCGGATTGCTGCATCACCGCGCGCGCGGTGCTGATCCAACTGTTTTGTGCCTCCATGCAATGCTCCAGTCCGTCGCGAGAGGGTGACGCCTGCACCTACGTTCCACTTCGGCTCTATCGGCCGCGCCGCTCAACAGCGACTAAAGAACCGAACGATTTCGGCTCGCGAAGAAGAGCGAGGATCATAACGCACCGGTTCCGTTTCCCAGGATAAAAATCGCTCAGGCCCGCGGATTCGGCGGCTTTTCGCACGATTTGCGGTCCGACAAGATCGCATTTCCCGAAACGGCCCCGGCATGGCACAATGGACCCGCGTGATCCTCTTACATTCACGGTCGCCGATGCTTGTCGATTCCCACTGGTTGCCCCCACTGACAATGGCTGTCAGCCAGCCCCTACTCCCTCTCTGGGCGCTGGAACCGCTGGCCCATGTGCTGCTGGGTGCCTGGCTGTTCGCGATGGGGGCCAGCGTCGGCAGTTTTCTGAATGTCGTCGTCTATCGCTTGCCGCGGGGCATGAACCTCGTGCATCCCGGCTCGCACTGCCCGCAGTGCGGCCATGCGATCCGGCCGCGCGACAACATTCCCCTCTGGGGCTGGCTCTGGTTGCGGGCCCGCTGCCGCGACTGCCAGAGCCCGATCGCGCCGCGATATTACTACGTCGAGCTGGTCGTCGCCTTGCTGTTTTTGCTGGTCGCCATTTTCGAGGCGTACTTGCCGCGCGATCTGCACGGGTTGCCCGGCGACTTCGGCCGGCTACTGTTGACGCGGCAACAGACTTTGCCTTTCTGGTGCGCCTATGCGACGCACGTCGTTCTGGCCACGACGTTGATCGCCGCCACCCTGATCGACTTCGACGGCTGCCGCACGCCCCGGCGTTTGTTCTGGCCGGTGCTGCTGATGGGCCTTTGCCTGCCTCTGTTCTGGCCCGAGATTCGCCCGCTGCCGCTGGGCCGCGATCTGCCCCTTGTGCGGTGGCAAGCGGGGCTGGCCGATGGCCTGGCGGGGCTCGCCGCCGGGACGGCGCTCGGCGGCATCGCTGCCCTGGGATGGCGGACGGGCGCGCGCGGCCAAGCCTGGCCGAAGTTTGCCCCGCTCGCCATGCTGGCCGCCGTCGGGGTCGTTCTCGGCTGGCAGCGGATGCTGCCGCTCGTTCCGCTCGCAACGCTCATTCACGCCGGTGTAATCGCCATCTCCGCGCGCCGGCAGACTGTCTTTCCGCTGGCCGCCGTGGTACTCGCGCTCGCTTTGCCGCAACTGGTCGAGTCAGGCTGGAACCTGCCGTTGGCCGACATCCACGGCCGCTGGGAACAAATCGCGGCCGGCTTGTCGATCCTTGGCACGGGTCTGTTTGCCTGGCTCGCCGGCCGGATCGCTCCGCCGCAATACTTTGCCAGGCCCGATGAACAACCGCCGTCCAGCGCTGGCGACGCCGTCGCCGTCGATCCCCCGCTCGAAGCTTCCATTCGCTACAACCTCCCATGACCGAGCCCTTGCTCACCCCCCACGAAAAATTCCCGAACTACCTACTGGCGGAAGAAGACACCGCGCTGCTCAAGCGGCCCGAATTGCGCGCGGTGCGCTTGCAGCTAGAACTGATCAAGCCGGACTTGATCCTCGAGGAAGCAGGGATCGTCAGCACGCTGGTCGTCTTTGGCGGAACGCAAATTCTCGAACGCGAAGTGGCCGAGAAACGACTCATTTCGATGCGCGAAATCGCCGCCAACGATCCGGCCAATGCCATGAAGCAGCGCGATGTGGGGCGGGCCGAGCGCGTGCTCGCCA
>JBBDYF010000162.1:0-22954 GCA_040901775.1 Pirellulaceae bacterium
GGCTCACGCCTCCCGCTCGCCTATGCGATGGGTGGCACTGGCATCCTGCCAGTGCATGAAATGGGTGGCACTGGCATCCTGCCAGTGCGTGAAATGGGTGGCACTGGCATCTTGCCAGTGCGTGAAATGGGTGGCAGAGGGCGGAGGGCGGCCCCATCGGGAGGCTCACGCCTCCCGCTCGCCTATGCGCTGACGCCTCCCACGCGCTAAGACACCAGCACGCCCATTTGACCGCTACCCCACCAGTTCCCGGATCGGCTGGCCGGTTTCGATCAGGGCCAGGGGGCGGTCGAGCTGGTCGCGGAAGCTGACGCTCCGCGAGTCGATCCCCAGGTGGTGATAGACGGTCGCGGCGACATCCTCGGGGCCGATCGGGCGCTCGACGACGTGCTCGCCCCGGGCGCTCGAGCGGCCGATCGTCTGGCCCATCGACATCCCGCCGCAGCCCATCAGCACGCTGAAGGTATTGCCCCAGTGGTCGCGGCCGGCGGCGGAGTTGAGCCGCGGCGTGCGGCCGAACTCGCCCATCGCCACCACCAAGGTCTTCTCGTACAGGCCCCGGTCGATCAGATCCCGCACCAGGGCGGCAATCGCCCGGTCCAACGGCGGAATGAGCAGCCGCGCCCCCTCTTCGGTTTTGTACTGGCCGGGCGAGCCGTGATGGTCCCAGGGAACGCAGTTGACCGTGACGAACGTCACCCCGTGCTCGACCAGCCGGCGAGCGAGCAGCGCGCTTTGGCCAAACGTGTGCCGGCCGTAACTGTCGCGCGTCGTGTCGGATTCTTGCGAAATATCGAAGGCGTCGCGCACGCGCCGGCTGGTGAGCATGTCCAGCGCCGCCCGCTGGTGCTCGTCGAGGTCGCGCATCTGCCGCTCGCCAGATTTTTGCAGGCGATCGAGCTCGTCGCGCAGCGCCTGCCGGTCGGCCACGCGGTCGAGCGTCAAGTCGCCGTTCAGCGACAGGTTGCGGACGGCAAAATTCTTTTCATTCGGGTCGGAATTGACGACGAACGGGTTCCAGCCGCCACCGAGATACGAAGCGTAGTGAAACAGGTTGTCGGTCCCGCCCCGCAAATGCGGCACGGCTGCATACGGCGGCATTCCCGGCTGGTTCGGTCCCCGCAGCTTGCCCGCCGCCGAGCCGAGCGCCGGCCGCCGCTGCACCTTGTTATCGGGAGCATTGAACGCCGGCCCTTCAAAGCCGGTCAGCATCCAGTGGTTTCCCTTGGTGTGGTCGCCGGTGCCGTGGTTGACGGTTCGGAGCACGGCCAGTTTGTCCATCAGGCCCGCCTGCTCGGGCATCAGCTCGCTGAACTGCACGCCGGGCACGCTGGTGCCGATCGCCCCCAGCGGGCCGCGATATTCGGCCGGCGCTTGCGGCTTGGGATCCCAGGTTTCCATGTGCCCCGGCCCGCCGCTGAGCCAGATCAGGATGACGCTCGTGCCCGAGGCAGCCGAGCGGACGGCTCCCGCGGCCTGTTGGCGCAAGAGGTCGGCGAGCGTCAAACCGCCGACGCCGAGCGCGCCGGCTTGAACGAAGCTGCGGCGCGAGAGGACCGATTGGGAACCTGCGTTGATTCGGAGCATGGAATGCCAGCGCCCAGCATGGAATGCCAGCGCCCAAAAAATTGTGAGAAGGGAATCCCCGTCGCGATCTTCCGATCAACCTATCCCGATGAATCGGCGGAAGCAAGCTGAAGGAAGTGGAAATTTGGTTTGGCCCCTATTGACAACGAGAAAGCGGAGGCGACAATCATCACAACTGAGACTCAGTATCGTTTGCGACCCGCCAGCCTCCCGCCTAGCCAGCCATCGTCGCAAGTCCCCTTTCTGCCTCGGACGCGCTGAGTCCGCCCGCGGCGACTTTTTGTGGAGAGTTGGCTATGGCATTGCAAGGCAGGACAAAGCCGCGCGCATCGCGCCGGCGATTGGGATTTACGCTCGTCGAACTGTTGGTGGTGATTGCGATTATCGGCGTTTTGGTGGCGCTGTTGCTGCCGGCGGTTCAAGCGGCCCGCGAAGCGGCTCGCCGGATGCATTGCGGCAACAATCTCAAGCAGATCGGTTTGGCGCTGCACAACTACCACGACACCTTCAACAGCCTGCCGCCGGCTTGGGTGGACTGGGATGGACTTTATGCCCCGCCCCTGCATTCGACGCACGCCAACGTCGTGGTCCTTTCCTACCTGGAACAGGGCAACGTGGCGGAGTTCTACGATTTCAGCGTGCCGTGGGACCATGCCAACAATCAGGATCTGGCCACGCTCATGCCTCAGGCATATGCGTGTCCCTCGGCCCCCGGCGCGGGGGAACCTGCGCCCAACGGGTTTCAGACGCCCGACTATACCTACATCCGCAGCGACACGGGCTGGATCACGGACCCAGTCCCGAATCAGTCCATGTTCGAGCAGAATGCCTTCCGCAAGTTCCGCGACGTCACCGACGGTCTGACGAACACGATCATGCAATACGAGTCGGCCGGCCGCGCGGCGGTTTACGTTCATGGAAAAAGGATCGATCCCTCCGTTTACTACCCGACGTGGACCTACGATTCCAATGCCTGGACGGGCTGTTTTAACTCCAGTTGGCTTTATCCCATCGTTTGTACGCTCGACCCGAACGGAGGAGGGCCGAACATCACCTACTTCGTCGGCTCCGAAGTCCTCAACGTAACCAATCACGGCGCGGGCGCGTATTCGTTCCATCCCGGCGGAATCCAGATCAGCCTGGCGGACGGCTCCGTCCGGTTCCTGTCGGAGACCATCGACCTCGAGACGCTCAGCGGCTTGACGTCCATCAACGGCGGCGAAGTCGCGGGAGAGTTTTGATGAGACAGCATCCAGTCGGCACGCGCTGCAAAAGCGTTCTGCAGAGGCACACCGCTCCACTCCTGCTCCTGATGGCTGTTGCCGCCGGCGCCTGTGTCGGCTGCGGCGGCGAAGAGTGGCACGCGGAAACCTATCCGGCACGAGGACGAATCACGATCAACGGCGCGGCCCCCGCCGGCGCGGTTGTGGAATTGCAGGCGACCGGCGAAGCGGCCGACGTGCGGAATTCCCGTCCCTGGGCGGTGGTCCAAGACGACGGTTCCTACACACTCTCAACTTACGAAATAGGGGACGGCGCGCCGGCGGGCGAATATGCCATCTCGATCAAGTGGCCGCCGGACGTCTCGAAGCCGTCGTTGGCCGATCGACTGGGAAATGCCTATTCCAACCCGAGCGGGTCGCAGTGGAAAGCTACGGTGTCCGCAGGAGAGAACCAACTCCCACTCATTGAGATCGTGGGCGCCAAGGTGCTTTCCAAGGAGCAGGCGGCGACGCCGCGGAATGCTCCGCCAGGCCCCGGCATGGGAGGCTCGAATCCATGAAGCCCCAGCCCGATTCGACGTTGATCGCAGAGGAGCCGCCGGCGGCAGCGTCGGTGGAACGTGGTCTCGAAGACCCGCGGGCCAATCGTGGCCAGTTGAGTCTGCGCAAGCTCTGGTTGCAAGTCCATCGCTGGATCGGTTTGACGGCGGGATTGCTGTTCGTCTTGATCGGGCTCACGGGGACTCTGCTCGTGTTCGATCATGCCATCGACGAATGGCTGAATCCGCGTCTGCTGCTCACCAGCGAGTCGGGAACGCCCCGCTCGCTCGAGCAAATCCTGGCAGCCGCCGAGCGGGGATACGACGGGCCCGCGCAACAGCCGCTGTCGGTTACCGCGCCGCGAGTGGCCAACGGCGTCTGGACCGTCTGGTTCTCCTGCGGCACTCCCGACAACCCAAAATTCGCCGCCGTGCATGTCGATCCCTATACCGCCCAAGTCACCGGCCAGCGGGTTTGGGGCGAGTATCTGATGACTTGGGTCTATCGACTGCACTACAACCTCATGGCGGGATCGGTCGGCGGAACGATCGTGGGGATTGCCGGCATCGTTCTGTTCTGCTCGGTTTGCTCCGGCATTTACCTGTGGTGGCCCTTGTTTCGTCATAGCTGGCGCGCGGGCTTTGCAATTCGAGGGGGGAGGCGCTTCAACTACGACCTTCACAAGAGCGTGGGAATCGTCAGCGCCGCAATCCTGCTGGTCGTTGCGTTCACGGGCGTCTATATGGAGTTTCCCACCTGGTTCAAACCGGTTGTCGCTCTCTTTTCGCCAACGACAGAATCTCCGCTCGACCTGAAGTCAGCCCCCGCCGCGAAGCGCGTTCCGCTGACGCCCGACGAGGCGGTTGCGATTGCGACGCGGCACTTCCCACATGCGGTGTTCGACCATCTGCATCCTCCCGCAGGCGCCGACGGCACTTACGAAGTTGCCTTCCGGCAGGCGCACGAGGTGCAACGGTCGTACGGACGGACGCAGGTTTTTCTCGACCAATACACCGGGCAGGTCGTGGCGATCAATAACCCCGACGACTTTACCGCCGGCGACATCTTTCTCGCCTGGCAATATCCGCTACACAATGGCGAAGCCTTCGGACTGGTCGGCCGGTGGATCGTGTTTTTCAGCGGTCTGACCCCCGCCCTGCTCTATGGCACCGGCTTTTTGCTCTGGTGGCGAAGAGGGCTGGCGCGGCGCGAGGCGCGAACACAAACTGCTCAAGCGGAAACGCGGCAACCACAGCAGTCAGCGGCAGCCGCTCAGGCCGCAACCTCGCGGATCACGCGGCCGCGCTCACGTCGGTCAGGCGAAAGTCGCGCCTGGCGTAGCGACCTTGAAGCGAAATCGTCGATCGTGTCCTAAGACCGTGCCCCTCTTGACAAAGGGGGAGCGAGAGCGAAAATCGAATCTCAATTGAGACTCAGTATCATTGCGATCTTAGCCAGCCCTCTGCTTAGCCAGCCACTGTCGCAAGTCCCTTTCGAGCCGTCGGCGCACTGAGTCGGCCCGCGGCAGAACTGATGTGATGGAGAGTTTGGCTATGGCAATGCAAGGCTATGTAAAGCCGCCCGCATCGCGTGGGCGATTGGGATTTACGCTCGTCGAACTGTTGGTGGTGATTGCGATCATCGGCGTGCTGGTGGCGCTGTTGCTGCCGGCGGTGCAGGCGGCCCGCGAGGCGGCGCGGAAGACGCAGTGTAAGAACAATTTGCGGCAGCAAGGCCTCTCGTTTCATAACTACGCCGGCAGCAACAAGGACTCGTTTCCGCCGCGCATGCGACACAATCCCCCGCTGTTGCATGGCGTGAACCTTTACCTGCTCCCGTATCTGGAGCAGGCGAACGTGCAGGACGACTACAACTGGGATGAAAGCTGGAACGCTCCCGGCAACTGGAACGCGGTCAGCCAGCGTCTGAACGTGTTCGAATGCCCCTCGGCCCCGCGTCGCACCGCCGGATTGATGGTCGCCGGCAGCTCGCGCACGTTGGAGGCCTTGAGCGATTACGCGCCGACGTACGGCGTGTCGGGCCGGGTCGTTTCCGCGGGCCTGCTCCCGGCTTCCGTGGATCGCAGCGGCGTGCTCTTCGAGGGGAACAAACTCAATCCGCTCGCCCCCATTACCGACGGACTGTCGAACACCGCCATGATCCTGGAGGCGGCCGGCAAGCCCGAGCGCTGGATTCGCGGCCGCAAGGTCGAGCCGCAGTGGGGCAATCCCGCCAATAACGGGTTCGGCAGCGGCTGGGCGGCGCCGTGGACCGACGTGGGAGGCGGCGGACACACCTACGACGGTCTCATTTCCCCCGGCCCATGCAGCATCAACTGTTCCAACCAACCGGGGGCGGGCGTTTACAGCTTCCATCCGGGCGGAGCGCACATGCTGTTTGCCGACGGTTCGGTGCGGCTGATGAAGGAAGGACTCGATCAGTTCGTCCTGTATGCCATTCTGACGCGCGGCAGCGGGGAGGTGTTCGGTGGCGATGACCTCTAAGAGCGGTCCCCTGACGATCCGGATTTGGCGGCCACGCGGGATCCTGTTGGTCCTGCTCTGCCTGATGTGTGGCTGCGCGAAAGAGAACGACTGGAAAGAGGTCTTCCCCGTGCGCGGCAAGCTGCTGGTCGATGGACAGCCGGCCGCAGGGGCGATGGTCTCCTTCCTGGCGGAGGCTGATGTGTCGAATCCCCGCGCGCTTCGGTCCACGGGAGAGGTGCAGGCCGATGGAACGTTCCGCCTGACCACCTACCTGTCGTACGACGGCGCTCCCGCCGGCCGACATGTCGTCACGGCCTATTGGCCCGGGCCGTTGCCGGAGAACGGTTCTCCCACCGATGTCGGGCCCGACCGGCTGCAGGGCCGCTATGTCACCCCGGCCCATCCCTTGGCGCGCGTGACGATCGAGGAAAACGAGAACGCCCTCGAACCCTTCCGTGTGGACCATTGATGCTCCGTGCCGTCTTACGGATCGGACTCAAGGGGGTCGCTCAAGCCACGATCTCGCGGATCACGCGGCCGCTCACGTCGGTCAAGCGGAAGTCGCGGCCGGCATAGCGATAGGTGAGCCGCTCGTGGTCGAAGCCCAACAGGTGCAAGATGGTGGCGTGCAGGTCGTGAACGCTAGTCGGGTTTTCGGCTGCCTTGAAGCCGAAATCGTCGGTCGCCCCATACACCGTGCCCCCCTTGATGCCGCCGCCGGCCAGCCAGACCGAGAAGCCGTAATGGTTGTGGTCGCGCCCCAGCTTGCTTTTGCCGTCGCCCCCCAGCTCGACCGAGGGCGTGCGGCCGAACTCGCCCCCCCAGATGACCAGCGTGTCGTCGAATAGGCCGCGCCGCTTCAGGTCGGTCAGCAGGGCGGCGATGGGTTGGTCGAGCTCGCCCGCCAGCTTGCGGTGGTTGGCTTCGATATTGTCGTGGTTGTCCCAGGGCTGCCCCGCCCCGTGCCAAAGTTGCACGTAGCGCACTCCCCGCTCGAGCAGCCGGCGGGCGATCAGCGTTTGCCGCCCATGCACGCCGCTGCCGTACAGATCGCGCACTTCCTGCGGCTCGCGGGCCAGGTCGAACGCCTCAGCCGCTTCGGTTTGCATCCGAAAGGCGAGCTCAAAAGCCTGAATGCGGGCGTCCAGCCGGTCGTCGGTGCGGGTGGCTCGGTGCTCGGCGTTGAGCCGGGCGAGCAGGTCGAGTTGCCGCCGCTGCATGGCGGTGGTGGCGTGCGGATGGGTGATGTTCTCGATCAGCCGGTCGAGCCGCTGGTGCTGCGAGTCGATGTAGGTGCCTTGCAACGCCCCCGGCAAAAACGCGGACTGCCAGTTTTCAGAATCTTTGATCGGCAGTCCGCCGGGGCACATGGCGATGAAGCCGGGAAGGTTTTGGTTTTCGGCCCCCAGGCCATAGAGCGTCCACGCGCCGACGCTGGGGCGGGCCTGCACCGAGTCGCCGCAGTTCATCAGCATCAGCGAAGGCTCGTGATTCGGCACGTGGGCAAACATCGAGCGAACGACGGCGATGCTGTCGGCATGTGCGGCGGTGCGCGAGAAGATCTCGCTGATTTCCAGGCCGCTTTCGCCATACTTTTGGAATTTGAACGGACTGGGAAAGGCGGTCCCCGTTTTGCGTTCGGTGCGCAAGGTTTCGGGCAGCGGCTGATCGGCGTATTTCGCCAGCGCCGGCTTGGGGTCGAACGTATCGACGTGCGACGGCCCGCCGTTACAGAAAAAGTGTATCACCCGCTTGGCCGTGCCGGCAAAGTGCGGCTGCTTGGGGGCCAGTGGACTGGGCGATTGGGAGTTGGGCGCCAGCGCTGGCGGCGCATCGGCTGCGAGCAAGCCCTGATCGGCCAGCAGCGTGGAGAGGCCGAGCGTTCCCAGCCCGGTGCCGACGCGGGACAGCAGTTCGCGACGATTCAAAAACATGGTGGTCCTCCGGGTTCTATCGTAACCGGAAGGAAGCGGCCGTGACACCAAGCCAATGCCGCATTCCGTTCTGAGCCGCGCAAGCGGCGGCAGGCAATAGCCACGGGCGTAAGCCCGTGGTTACGCGCCCAACGCGGTGCGAGAGCCCCGAAGGGGCGACAGTCTCCAGACGAGTTGTCCCAGTTTGTCCCGCCCCTCCGGGGCTGCGCGCTCTCGTGGGGAACACTGACCCACGGCTCACGCCGTGGGCTATTACCTGCCGGGACTCCGTCCCTGAATGCAGCGCCGATAACCCATGAGTCAAGGCGACCTCGGCGCTGCTACAATGCCCGCTGCTCCGCCCGTTACTCGCACTGAATTCTCATCACACCGAGGGGTTCCATGTCACTATGGCTTATTCGAACAGGCAAGCACGGTGAATATGAGAAGAAATTCCTCGACGACAATCGTGTTTATCTGACGTGGCATGAACTTGATCGCGATCTGAGCCAAGTAGGCACGAAGCAAGAACTTCGCGACTTGCTGGAAGCAACTTACCCAACCGCGACCAAGGCTCATATCTCCAACCATCTTGGTCAAATATGGGCTTTCGTAGATGTGATAGCGCCCGGAGACTGGCTGATCATTCCAAGCAAGAACAAACCTGCCATTCACGTCGCAGAAGTCACAGGTTTGTATGTCTTTGATGGCAAGGCCGAAGCGCCTTACTTTCACTTCCGGCCGATCAAGTGGATTGCCAAAGACGTCCCGCGTGCGCATTTTGATTCCGATCTATTGTATTCATTCGGAGCGATTCAGACAATTTGCCAAATGACACGCAACGATGCGGAGAAACGAGTGCGATCGATGGCACAGGAAGGTTGGAAGGCGGTAGGCGGCGAATCCGTCATCGCAGCGGCGCAGGATGGAAGCGTCGAGGCAGTAAATCTGGAGTTGCTTGCCCGCGACGAAATCGCAAAGCTCATCATTTCCAAGTTTAAGGGACACGGATTGAGCCGATTGATCGAAGCAATTCTTCGCGCTCAGGGATACACGACTCACCTGAGTCCAGCTGGCCCCGACAAGGGTATCGATATTCTTGCTGCTCCCGGCCTCCTCGGATTTGGCAATCCACGAATCTGCGTACAGGTCAAATCAGGGGACTCTCCCGTTGATACACCCACTTTGAATCAACTCATTGGAGCGATGCAAAACGTGCAAGCTGATCAGGGATTGCTGGTGTCTTGGGGCGGTTTTAAGTCATCTGTCGACAAAGAGATCCCCGTTCAGTTCTTCCGAGTGCGGCTTTGGGATCAAAACACGATTATTGCGGAATTACTTGCAAACTATGAACGCCTCGATGAGGATCTTCGTGCAGAGTTGCCGTTGAAACGTATTTGGACAATTGCAATGCCCGATGACAACGACGAATGATCCTTAGGGGCGGACCCCCATATACTCCAAAAAACGTCATCCATGCACGACAATCCGCCGCGCCGCCCGTCATTCAAAGGACTTTCTGGAGCGTCGGAGAGGCAACCTCTCGCGGTTCGCTCGACACCCGCCAGGACGCCAGTCCTGTGCTGTCGCGATTCCTCCCGCCCTGATTTGCAAGCCGCGCACTACACCTCGCCGTTCCCTTGGGCAGGGCCGGTGCGGACTTCGATGTTTTCGATGCGGACGATGTGCAGCAGCGACAGGTATTCCACGCGATCCACCACGCCGGTTTTGGGGTCGGGATCAAGACCAACCTCGGCGGATTGACGCTGTACGATCATAAATTCTGGGTGGCGGATGTCGTAGGTCTGCCCGGTCGTCAGGTGCAGCCGGAACGGTTGGAAAGGCCGGCGGCGAATCAATTGTGTCAGTTCTTCGGCGCGCATGGGTGATTCTCCTGAAATAAGCATACGCCGCTGGGCGGCGATTCTGTAGTGTGGGCTTTTGTCCGCATGCACTTTAGTGGACTAGGGCCCACGCTGCCCTAATCCACAAACACAAACTCATTCGCCGACAGCAGCACCTGGGCCAGTTGTTCCCAGGGGGCTAGTTTGGCCGTCGGTTGGCTGCCGAAATCGCGCTCCGAATCGAACACCAGGCCGGGCGAGCCGGCGGCCGTGCTGGTGACCTCGGTGATGACCGACTTCCACAGAAATTGGTTGTGGCTCAATTGGCTGCCGATATCGGCCACAAAATCGAGCGTCTCGCCCGCTTTGACGTTTAACAGATCGACGCTCAACTCCGCCTGGCCGTGGTGAACCTTCGCCTGCCCCAGCCCGCCGTCGTTCGAGGGCGCGACGATCAGCACCCGATGCCCGCGCTCGCGCAGCGCCTTGCTAAAGTCACCACCGAACGCGCCACCCCGCAGACTTGCGGTAGATAGGTGTCGTCATCATCAAAACATTCATCGCCCGGCCCCCGCTCGCGTGCCTCTGCTCGGTCCACGCCTGGAAGAGGGCTGCAACCAGCGTGCCAGAAGGTCGCAAGCGGGGCGCGATGGCGAGGAATCGCCGGTGGCAGGCTTCAATTGCGGCCACCCGTACAAGGAATTGGTCGGGCCGCAAGCACGCGGGAGGTCTTTACGGCCGCAAGCAATACAGCGCTTCGCCCGTGCGAATCAACAACGAGCCATCGACAGCCGCCACTCCATACTGAACGGGGCCTGAAAACATTGCGGCCGCGCGACGGCGCTCTTCGGTCGGTTCTGCTTCGGCCTTGGCCGGATCGGGCTTCACAGCGGCAGGATCCCATAGTTGGTTCTCCGCCAGCAGCTCGAATTTCGGCCCGGCGCGCAGCACCGACGTGGTGCCGTCCTTGCCGAAGACATACAGCCGATCGCCGACGCCCAGCGGCGTGGCCCAGCACGACTGCTTGAGCCGCTCAGTGTATCGGGGTTCGCCGGTTTCTGCGTCCAGGCAATAGATGACGCCGGTGCGGTTGACCCAATAGGCGTGCCCGGCAAAGACCACGGGCGAACCGAAGGTCGGCATCGCCTGTTCAGTTCGCCACAGCACTTCCGGCGATGGCTGTCCGCCGGCTGATTGGATCGCCATGGCGAAGTTCGATTTCTTCGCACCTTCCGCGTTCTTCGCTTCTCGTCCGACCGATGCCCCCACCAGGAAGCGGCCATCGGCGAACGGTAACGGGGTCGCCGACGTGTTCCCCCCGACATCGGCATACGTCCAGAGCAGCTTGCCCGTCGCCGGGTCGTAGCCATCGACACTGCCGGCCGAGCTACATACGACTTGCGCCTTGCCGGCGACCGGGACGAGGGCCGGAGAGCTCCAACTGACCCGGCTGGTCCGGTCGCTCTTCCACAAGGTCGAGCCGTCCGACTTTCGTAGGGCGATCAGATAGGAAGGCCCTTCGTGATCGGCCAGGACGATCACGGCATCGTCGGTCTGCACGGGGGAGGCCGCCAGACCGAACTCGTTCTTGAATTTGCCGTATTCGACAGTCAGCGAACGGTTCCACAATCGCTCACCGTCGTGCGTGAACGCTACGACATCGCCGCTTTCGAAAAACGCATACACGGCCTGTCGGTCGGCGACCGGCGTCGGCGCCGCCCGGCTGACATACAGGCTGCTCTTTACCGGGTCAGACGACTTGATCGACTGTCGCCACAACTCTTTTCCATCCGCCAAGTTGATGGCGATGACGTGGCAAGTCTCCTTCGAGGGCCCCTCCACTGTCGTCACAAACACCTTGCCCTCTTGGATGACAGGACTCGACTGGCCGTAACCAGGCAGTGCGGCCTTCCAGGCGATCCCTTTGGCGGGCGACCAGGAAAGTGGGACCGATTCGGGCTGGACCGCAACCGGCCCAGCCCCGAGAAAACCAGGCCATTCCGACTGTCCGCCTAGCAGTGCAATCGACATCGTCAGTGCGCAAAACATCGGCGGAACTCCCGGATTGATGATCAACAACTACTCGGCAGCCGGCGGCTGTATTTCTATCGCTTCGACCGCCAGCACCTTATCTTTTTTGAAGGTGCCGCCGATCACGAGCAATCGGCCCGCCGCGTCGGCCACCAAGCGATGAAACATCCGCGGATGGTTGAGCTTGCCCAAGGTCTGCCACGCTTGTCCATCGGGGCTCAGGCGGCAAACCAGGCCCGCGCCGGTCGTCGCAAAAAGTCCTCCCGGGGTGCCGATGGCCGAGGCACCAAAGCCATCCATCGGCTTGCCGGGGAGTTTTGGCCCCTTCGACCAAGCGTTCGACTCCGGATCGTACACCGTCATCGCGGTGGTGGTGTCGTTGCTGTCGTCCATCCCGCCGATGGCATACACCTTGCCTTGCCAGGCGGCCACCGCCAAGGCCCGAATGTTGACCGGTGGCGCGGCGATCTCCTTCCATTGCGGCGGCGATTGCGAAAGGTCGCAGACCAGCGACGTTGCGTGCCAGTCCCCGCCCCCTTGGCCGCTCAGTTCCCATCCACCGACGACAAACAGCTTGTCGCCCAGCACGGCCGCATCGTGGCTCGAGCGACCCGCGGGAAGCGCGGGCAGGTCTTGCCACTTCGCGGACTTCGCATCGAACCGGGCAAAATCGGGCTGCGAATGCAAATCCCATTCTTCCCCCTGCGCGTTCTTGGCTTCCCAGCCACCGACGCGATAAATCTTGCCACCATGAGCCACCATCGCCAAGCCGGTGCGGCGGGGCCCTGTTCCCAAAAGTTCCCAGGTGGAAGATTGGGCCAGGTTTAACCGCCAAAGCTGGTTGCTTTGCAGTTCGTCCGAGTATTGGTGCGCCGAGCCTTTGTGTCCGCCGTACACATACAAGTGCCCGGCGGCGATGGCGGCCCCAAAGCTGGTGACGCCGACCGGCAGCGGGGCGAGCTCGGCAATCGTCAGCGACGAATTTTTGGTTCCGGTTTCGGTTTCGGGCTCGGCGGCGCGTCCCGAAAGAGATGCAAAACTGCTTGCTCCAATCAGGAGGGCACAGGTCAAAGCAATGAAGCGAACGGTCATGGGAATTCTGTGTTTCATAAAGTGGAACGTGTGGTCGCGAAAGGTAGCACTACCTACGGGCCGCTGTTTGCGTGGCGGCGGGGATCGACACATCGAACGTATTCTCTTGATCCGCGCGAATCTCGGTGGTCAACGTCGAACGCGTGTTGAACTGTGGCGGAACAGGGTTGGGCGGTAGCGGGCGCGAGCCCCGTGCCGCGAATGCACTCTCGTCGTCGATGGCAAAGCCAAGATCGAGCTGAGCTTCGACTTCCACCCGCTGCTTCCCCACGATCGGACCCTCGGCCTCGACCAGGCGGTATTCGCCATCGACGATCGCCGCGCTGACCACCGGGCCTACGGTGGGGGCGGCGGGTTCGAACCGAATTATCCCCTTGGTCAAGGGTTGCCCGCTAAGGGTGACGCGGCCGTGGATCGCGCCGCGCGGCAGCCCCTCGCTGCCGCAGCCGGCAAGCAGGATGGCGGCTGCGGCGATGAACAAGGTACGGAGCATGACACACCTCCCGCATGGGCAATGGCGTTGCATTTACTGGGCCGCGACGACTTCCCCCCCGGCGCGCGTCGCCGAGGCATCGAGCAGCAGATGATCGACGGTCTCGGACCAGAATCGAACCGAGCCATCCACGTTGGCCATGTTCACTCCGCCGGGATGATCGCTCCGAAAGTTCGCGAGGCGGGTGCTGTCGCCCGCCATCTTCTTGGGGTTGAAGGGGCCGCGGGTCGAAAACGCGGTCGCCAGCGGATAGGGGCTCGACCAGTATGTGAACCCGCCCCGAACCTGTCCGCTGCAGGGTCCACTGGTGAACATGTAGTCTTTAAAACCCCAGTCCGATTCGCCGACCAGCAGCGTATTGGACGTGCCATCGATGATCGAGGCGAAGTTGGTCTGCGGCGTGGCGGCCGTGGCGATAGCCCCGTCGTTGGCCCCCCAGGGGCTCAGCGTTCCCGTGCAAAACGCATACGTTCCCGGGGCCCGATCGTTCGCGTCGCAACCCGCGATCGGGACGGGGCGGGAGAAGGCACACGACGGGCATAGGTACGGCCCGATCCGCTGCGAAACGGCTGCCAGGTTCGCCGGGTGGCTGTTCCCCTTTGAGAAGTCGTACAACTGATAAAGATTGTTCTGCTCGAGGTACGGCAGGATCGCCGCGAAGCCGCTGCTTCCCGCCAGGTTCGCGGCGGTCGAAGCGGGGGGCAACCAGCCGACAACATCGTGATAGTTGTGCGTTGCCAGCGCGATCTGTTTCAAATTATTCTGGCAACTCGACCGGCGCGCCGCCTCGCGGGCCGCTTGCACTGCGGGCAACAGCAGGGCGACCAGAACCCCAATAATGGCGATTACCACCAGCAACTCAACGAGCGTAAACCCGCGCGTGCGCGACATGATCGGTGCCTCCCAGGGCAGAGATGAAATGACAAAACAACTCGTGCCGAACCGATTTCCGTTGCGGGAAGCTGGCGAGTGGCTGGCCTGGGAGGCTGGCTCGATGGCGGGCACCTGTCCAAGGAGGACAGGCCGCATGTTCGGCACGTGTACTGAGAATCAATCTCAATACGCCGTGATTCTAGACGCTCGGATGCCGCTGTCAAGTAGCCCGACCGAGACATTTTCTTTTCAAGCCGATTGCAGCCCCGGCTTGCCGTCCTCGACGACGAACGAGGCCCGCGTAATGGCGGCCCGCGCCGAGGCGAATGCGACGGAGAGCCAGACCGGGAGCCAATAGAATCGAAGAGGGAAAAACTTCAGCATGGCGGGATGGCTTGCAGGTGGGAATTACCCCTTCTTTGTAACCCGCCGCCGCGCGCCGTGCGCTAGAGCGAGGCAGTTTTTTCGCCCTCGATGACGATCAGCGGCCCCAGGTCAACGCCTTCCGTGAGGGAATCGAACAGAAGATAGCAATCTGTTCAAAATCCTCTGTATCCAAAGATGCCATATCACCCGCTCGCCGCCAACTCCGCAATCGCCTCCCCCTGGCTGACGATCGGGATCGGCCGGCCGGCGAAGTTTTCGATGGCGATTCGCCGGTAGTCGATCCCCAGGTGGCGATAGATCGTCGCCAGAAAGTCGCCCGTGCCGACGCGCCGCTCGATCGGGTCTTCACCGTGCCGGTCGGTCGCTCCGATCACCTGCCCCGTGCGGATGCCTCCGCCGGCAAAGAGCATCGAGTTCGCCCGCGGCCAGTGGTCGCGCCCCGGCTGCACCACGCCCGCCGCACCACTCGCCACGCCGCCGCCGCTGCTGGCAACGTACGAAATCCGCGGCGTCCGGCCGAACTCGCCGGTGACGACGACCAGCACCCGCCGGTCGAGGCCCCGCCGGTAAATGTCTTCGATCAGGGCGGATACCGCTTGGTCGAAGTACGGCGCGCGGAACTTCAGGGCATCAAACACATGGTGGTTCACCGCGTGGCCGTCCCAATTGGCCACCCGGCCGCAGAGCGCGCCGTCGAACTCGGTGGCGACGACATCGACTCCCGCCTCGACCAGCCGGCGGGCCATCAGGCATTGCTGCCCCCAAGCGTTGCGGCCGTAGCGGTCGCGCGTCGCGTCGGGCTCGCGGGCCAGGTCAAACGCCTGGCGAGCCTCGTTGCTGGTCAGCAGGTTCAGGGCCTGGGCGTCGAACCGATCGACCGCCTCCATCATTCGCGACGGGTCGAGGCTCCGCTCGAGCGAATCGAGCGACGTTTTTAGCTCGATCCGCCGCGACAAGGTTTGCCCCTGCTCGGCCGGCAAAGCGAGGTTCGGCACCACGAACTGCGGGGCGTTCGGGTCGCCGACCACCTTGAACGGCTCGTACTGCTGACCCAGGTAGGTCGAGCCGGCGATCGTGAACGAGTCGTACTGATCGACCGGGTTGACGGCGACATAATTGGGTAGCGAGCGGGCCGGATCGCGGCGCAAATAGCTAACGACGCTCATCCAATCGGGATAGACCGGCTTGGTCTTGTCCTGAGCGTCGGGGTCGCCCGCCAAGAGTTGCAGCGAGCCGGCAGGGTGGCCGCCGCCGGTATGCGCCATCGACCGGAGCAGGGCGTACTTGTCGGCCTGCTTGGCCAGCCTCGGCAACAGCTCGCTAATGCGAATGCCCGGCACGTTGGTGTCGATCGCGGAGAACGGGCCGCGATAATCGCTCGAGGCTTCGGGCTTGG
Organism: Pirellulaceae bacterium; assembly: GCA_040901775.1. Classification (GTDB taxonomy): domain Bacteria; phylum Planctomycetota; class Planctomycetia; order Pirellulales; family Pirellulaceae; genus CAYLLN01. The sequence goes on from JBBDYF010000162.1 coordinate 15,866, forward strand.
GATCGAACGTTTCGAGGTGGCTCGCCCCGCCGCGCAGCCAGACCAGGATGACCGCCGTTTTTTCGCCGGCTGGCTTGGCGGCGGCGAGGCTCCGCAGTTGGCAAAGCTGGGCCAGGCTCAAACTGCTGAATCCGACGAGGCCCGCCCGCAGCAGGTCGCGGCGCGAAATGGAACTTCCCGGCGAACGAGAGGGGGATTGCTTCATGGCGGGGCTGTTTTCATGGCGGGGTCGATCCGGGGCAGGCAGGAACGGGGGCAGGCCCTTCATGCTAAGATTCGCCGCGGGCCGCCGCTAGTGCAAGCGGGGCGTATAATCGTGCTCTCTGCCGCGTGCTCGCTCGGCCTGCATCATCTCCCGAAACTGCCGAAACAAATACCGGCTGTCGTGCGGACCCGACGACGATTCGGGGTGATACTGCACGCTGAAGGCGGCCGCCTCCTTATGCCGCAAGCCGGCCACCGTGTTGTCGTTCAAGTTCCGGTGCGTGACTTCCAGCGTCGGTGGGAGCGACTTTTCTTCCACGGCGAACCCGTGATTCTGGGCGGTGATCTCCACCTTGCCGCTTTCCAAGTTCAGCACCGGCTGGTTCGCGCCGCGGTGGCCAAACTTGAGCTTAAATGTCTTTGCGCCGCAGGCGAGGCCGAGCAACTGGTGCCCCAAGCAGATGCCAAATATCGGCGCTTTGCCCAAAACTCCCCGAATGCAATTCTGGGCATAGTCGAGCGGCTCGGGGTCGCCAGGGCCGTTGCTCAAAAAAACGCCATCCGGTTTTTGCGCCAGCACTTCGTCCGCCGTGGCGGTGCCGGGCAATACAGTGACGCGGCACCCCTCGTCGTGCAAATGGCGGGCGATGTTCCACTTCATCCCGTAATCCAAGGCGACGACGTGAAAATCGGGCTGCTCGAATGCCGGATTGGCCTGGGCCGGCAACTTTGCCCAGGTTGACAGGCCACCTTCCCACTGCCGCGATTGGTCGGGGATGACTTCGCGAACGAGATCGCGGCCCACCAGCCCTGGGCTGGCCTGGGCCTTGCGCACGAGGCTGGCATCGTCGAGATCGACGCTCGACAGCACTCCTTTCATCGCCCCTTGCTGGCGCAGGCGGCGGACCAGCGCCCGCGTGTCTATGCCCGCCAGCCCGACAATGCCGTGCCGCGCGAGATAAGCGCCCAGCGATTCTTCCGAACGAAAATTGCTCGGCCGCTCGGCAAACTCTTTGACGATGAATCCCGCCAGGTGCGGCTTGCCGCTCTCGACATCCTCGGCGTTGACGCCGTAGTTGCCCATTTCGGTGTAGGTCATCGCCACGATCTGGCCGCGGTAGCTCGGATCGGTGAGGATTTCCTGATAACCGGTCATTGAGGTGTTGAAGCAGACTTCGCCGTCGATCTCGCCGGCGGCGCCGAACGAAATTCCGGTAAAGACGGTGCCATCTTCCAGGGCAAGTTTTGCGATTTTGGCAGTTGTCATTGGTCGGTTGTCGGTTGAACGAGCCGTCGCAAGTTGCTGGCGAGACGGATTGCGTCGAATCGTCGGGCGCGCGGGTACTGCTTAAAGCCGGCGGGCGGGGTCTTCCGATACGAAGTAACGGCTGTGGGTCTTCGGGAGCTGGGCAACCAGCAACCGGAACAGCCAATTCCGGGAGGCCTCTTGTTGCGGCGAGCAAGAGACCTCCTTTTTTATTGCGCTGGGTTCATGCGACAGCGCAAACTCCGGCAATTGTACCGCCTAGCGCGGCGGCGGCTAGGAGACCCATTAGCCGGGACCAAACCTGGTCCCGGGGCCTTTCGAGGATGGTCAGCTAGCCATCAGAAACGCTCATCGTTACTTGCTTACCGAGAGCTTGGGCATACCGAATCACCGTATCAATCGTAAAGTTTTCCCGTTCTCCCCGCTCCAGCTTCGATAGCGCGGAAGCATCGATTCCCGTGAGATCCTGAATGTCCCGCAAGCTTAGTCCCTTCCCTTCCCGCAACTGCTTGAGTTGTTGGAATACTCGCTGGGCGGACGACATAGCCTCCAACTGCGATCGAATACGCGCGGCAATCGCCGGCTTTTCAATCGCAACCTGTTCGCGAATGGCCTGATACTTCGCACCTTCTTCGGGAGTCAGATACCGATCTCGAACCCGATGGGTGATTTTGCGTGACATCTTCATGGCCGCGGCTGTTTAGCCGCGGAAGGATCGACCTGGCGACGGACCTGCCGCAGGTCAAGGAGCTTCAATGTGGCCGCGGCTCGTTAGCCGCGGAAGGTTCAATGTGGCCGCGGCTTGTTAGCCGTGGAAGGTTCAATGTCGCCGCGGCTTGTTAGCCGTGGAAGGTTGTCGCGGACTCTACCCCGCGCGGTATCGTGATTCACACTTCAATTTGGCCGCGGCTTGTTAGCCGCGGAAGGTTAATTTAATGATGCTTCTCGCAGGATATTCGCCCCTGTGCGGACGTTGATCGTTTTTTCCTGAAGCGGAAGAATTGCCCGAAAATCTGCACTATAACTCCACGTCATAAGCAGTCACTGGATAGACGATTCCATCCTCGATTTGCTCGTAAACCACTGCGAGTGACCTCCCGCCACTCGTGAATCCAAATGCGATCGGCCTGCCGGACGATCGGCTCACGTCGATTGCGAGTGGATCGCGCATAACCTCGGCCACCTCGTCCTTTGTGACTCCATGTTCATCGAGATGCCAAACATTCTCCGCTGGATCATCGTCCAAATCCCAGATGATGTTCCAGTTTGGCATAATACTGCTGGCCCAATGACCGTGTGGTTAAATAATACCACACGGACTCTGATTCGGCAAGTCGCCTATCGCTCACACATTTGAATCCGGGACGCAGAGCGTCCAAACGTTCGGTCCCACGCAGAGCGTGGGACCGAGTCACTGTAAGGACGACAGCATTTGCGATTCTCCGGGACCAGGTTTGGTCCCGGCTATTGCCGGTGGAACGCACCTATGCCGACACTTTCTCCCGCCCCTTCTGCTCTTGCCCGATCACCCGCCCCAACTGGCGAATCGCCTGGCGGAGGCGGTTTTCGTTCTCGACCAGAGCCATCCGCACGTACCCCTCGCCGGCCGGGCCGAAGCCGCTGCCGGGGCTGATCGCCACGTTCGCCTCTTCCAGCATCTTCATCGAGAAATCGAGGCTGGTCATCGTGCTGGCGAAGGGCTCGGGATATTTTGCCCAGACGAACATCCCGGCCCGCGGCGTTTCGACCTGCCAGCCCTGTTTGCGCAGGCCGTCGAGCACCAGATCGCGGCGAGCCTGATAAAGCTGCGATTGCGCCTCGACCGCCGCGTCGGTGTGCCGCAGGGCGACGATCGCGGCAATCTGAATCGCCTGGAACAGGCCGTAATCGTAGTATCCCTTGATAATGCCCAGAGCCCGCACCATCTCGGCGTTGCCGCAACAGTAGCCGACTCGCCAGCCGGCCATGTTGTAGCCCTTGCTCATGGTGGTGAACTCAACGCCAACGTCTTTCGCCCCCGGCGCGGCCAGAAAACTCGGCGGCTGGTAGCCATCGAACGCCACGTCGGCATAGGCGAAGTCGCTGATTACCATAAAGCCGTAGCGGCGGGCCAGTTTGACCACCTCGACGAAGAACTCCGGCTCGACCGTCTTGCTCGACGGATTGTGCGGGTAGTTGATCACCAGCAGCTTGGGCCGCGGCGTCATGTTCTGGCAGGTATAGGCAACGTTGGCAAGGAATTTCTCGCTGTCGGCCACGTCCAGCGTGATGACGTTGCCCGACGCCATCACAATGGCGTACATGTGCGCCGGAAAATAAGGGGCGGGAATGATCGCCGTTTCGCCCGCCCCCATCGCCGCCAGGCACATGTGGCTAAAGCCCTCCTTCGAGCCGATGGTGACGATCACTTCGCTCTCGGGATCGAGCCGGACGCCGAATTTTTTGAAGTATTTGGCCGCCACCTCGCGGCGCAAGTTGAGGATGCCATTGGCTTTGCTGTAGCCGTGGTTGTTGGGATCGCGGGCCGCCTCCAGCAGCTTTTCGATCACCACATCTTGCGGCGGCTCGCTGGGGTTGCCCATTCCCAGGTCGATCACATCTTGCCCCGCCTTCCGCTTTTGATGCAGCAAGGCATTGACCCGCGCCAGCACATATTGCGGCAAGCGGTTGATTCGCTCGGCGAGTTGAATGCGGAACGGCTTGAGCGGCTCGGCCTCGCCGGCTGCTGGGGCTTTGGTCGGGGGGCTGGCGACTGCAGGAATCTCGCTCGACATGGAAAGCTCTCCGGCTGGTGCCGGTTGCAAATGACAGGGGGCGTCCACTCAACATACTCATCGGGCCGGAGATAGGAAACGGGCAAGAAAAAGGTTCCCGCCCAGCGCGGCGTGTCAGCAAGATCGGTATTTCACGCGGCTGGTTCGCCGAGTTCGGGCCGATTGCGAAGGCATAACCGTAAGTCTATACAAGACAGTGTATTGCAGCGAAACATCTCGGTGACCGGATTACCCGCCGGCTGAAACGGATCTTTATGCGTTCGCTTCGGCTCATTCTGAATGGCAAATCGGCCGGCGATCCGGCGGTGCGGGCGGCGGTCGAGCAGTTGCGCGCTGAAGGGTACTCGATCGACGTGCGCGTAACCTGGGAAGCTGGGCAGGGAGTCCGGTTTGCCGAAGAGGCGGCGGCGCAGGGAATCGACGTGGTCGTCGCGGGCGGGGGCGACGGCACGATCAACGAGATCGTTCACGGCTTGATGGCGTCGGAAAGCGCCTCGCGCCCGGCACTCGCCCTCCTGCCGCTGGGCACCGCGAACGACTTTGCCCGCAGTTGGAACGTCCCCTTGGGCGACGTAGCGGCCGCGCTGGCGACTGCCGCCCAGTCGCCGCTGGACGAAATCGACGTGGGCCTGGTGAACGATTGCCCGTTCGTCAACGTGGCCAGCGGGGGCTTTGGGGCCGAAGTGACCGCCCGAACGTCGCCCGAAATGAAAAACCTGCTGGGGGGCGCGGCGTACTCGATTACCGGCCTGCTGACCGCCGCGCAGCTTACACCGTATCCCTGCCGTTTGGTGGCCGAGGGACAAACGTTCGACCTGTCGCTGGCAATGCTGGCCATCGGCAATGGGCGGATGGCGGGAGGGGGCTATGAAGTGGCGCCGCAGGCCCGCTTCGACGACGGCTTGCTGGACCTGGTTTTGGTTCCCGCCGTACCGCTGGCCGATCTGCCGACGCTGGTGGGCGAGCTGTTCAACGTCTCGGGCGAAGCGAACCAGCATGTGCTTTATCGCCAGCTTGCCGAGTTCGAGATTCACTTTGAAAGCGAGTTTCAGCTCAACCTCGACGGCGAGCCGTTGCACGGCCGCGATTTTCACGTTTCGATCATGCCCCGGCGGTTGTCGATCGTGCGCCCGGCCTGAGTTGTTGAGCGCGGGTCTCCAGACTTGTTGGGCGCGGGTCTCCAGACTTGTTGGGCGCGGGTCTCCAGACTTGTTGGGCGCGGGTCTCCAGACCCCGCCCTCGGTCTGACCGCAGGTCTCCCTCCCGGCGGCAGGCCAATTTCGCTCAAAGCTCCAGCGCTGAAAGCACCACGTCGCTCGTTTCCTTCCCATCCGAATGGTAGAAACCGGCCGACGAAAACCGCCATTCTGAGGCCCGGCGCACGAGTCCTTTGCGACAAGGATTGGCATGCAGGTAGTCAATTTTCTGCCGCCAGAACCGCTCGGAAGTAATCGACATCGGATGCCGCGTCGGTTGCCAGAAACGATGCTGGCGGTCATCGCCCGCCGCTTCCTTCAAAACGGCTTGGAAACAAGCTGGACCGTGGCCTGCCAGGTAACCGACAAGCTTACGCCCAGTAAACTTACGCATGTCCACCAACGTCTGCTCAAGTCGCTTTGGATCCCAGGCAGCGTCGAAAACAATCGCGTGGAGATGCGTCGGCATGATCACATAGGCATTGACCCGGAGCGACTTGGAGTCGCAGCAAAAGTTAAAGCTGTCGGTGACGATCTTGCACGGTTCTTCAGCCACGAAGACGGGTAGCCAATCAACGACTGAAAACGTGACGAAGTAAGCCGCCGGCTCCGCGACAAAACCGTAACGTTCCATGCGTCACCTGCAGGAAGGAGACCTTCGGTCGGGTTCGCGGCGGGGTCTGGAGACCCGCGCCGAACAGGCGCTTCATTCGTAATCCCACTTCAGCACCCACGGGTCGTCGGTTCGCGTTTGAAAGGTTTTTAGCTCCTCCTTCATTTCGCCCAGCAGCTTGGCATAATTCGGATCGGCCGCCAGGTTTTTGGTTTCATCCGGGTCGTTCTTCAGGTCGTACAACTCGAATGCCGGCCGGTGGATGTAGTCGCCGACCGTTCGCTTGCCGTACAGGGTTTTTGGCCCCCGGCGATAGCGGTCTTGCCAGGCGGGGGCCGCCCACAGGTCGCTGGCGAACGGATACGGAAGGCCCGCCGCGATGTTCCAGATCAGCTTGTGCTCGCGCGTGCGAACGACGCGCATCGGGTAATACATCGTGATCTCGTGGAACGTGTGCGAGGCGTTGACTCGGTCCCAGTCCTGGGGATTCTCTTCGCGGACGGCGTTTTTCCACGAGCGGCCGTGCAGCTTGTGATTCTGGGGAAGCGCTTCGGCAAAGTCGAGGATCGTCGGCGTCAGATCGACGTGGCTGACCAGCGCATTGCAGACGTGTCCTTGCTGCCCTCCCGCACCCCCAGCCGGCTTCACCACAAACGGCACCCGCATCCCTCCCTCATACACCGTGGTCTTCCCGCCGGGAAAGGCGATGCCGTGGTCGCTCGTGAAGAGGATTACCGTGTTGTCGTACAGCTTCGCTTCTTTGAGCAAGGCGATCAGCCGGCCCAAGCCTTGATCGATCCGCGAGACCGACTGGTAGTACTGCGCCAGTTCGTTCCGGCAGACGGGCGTGTCGGGCAGAAACGGCGGCACGATCACCTCCCGCGGATCGTACTTCACCTCGGTCACCCCCGCGTAGCCGCCAGTCGCCTTGTTGCCGAACGGGTTCGGCTGCAAGTCGTCGGGCAGTTTGGGATCGACCGCCAGGTGCCCGCCGCTGCGGTGCGGATCGGCCGTGCAGAAATACAGAAAGAACGG
>JBBDYF010000163.1:0-19807 GCA_040901775.1 Pirellulaceae bacterium
GTGCTAACCGACGACCAGGTCTTCATGCAGGTTCCCAATACGCTGCGGATCGTCGGTGCCAATGGAGAAGGGGAGTTCACGAACTTCCGCAACACCTTCGACGTGAACGACGACACGATCGTCAACCCGCTCGATATCCTGGTCGTGATCAACGATCTGGTCGAGCATGGCTCGCGCCCGCTGAACATGCTGACGATCGCCACCACGGGCGTCCGGCCCGAAGGGTATCTCGACACCAACGTGGACGGGGTGGTCAACCCGCTCGACCTGTTGGGCATCATCAACCACATGACGGCCAAGTTCAGCCTGGGGGTGGGCGCGGCCGGAGAAGCTCCTGCTGGTATCCCGCTGGTGGATGGCGGCGAAGGAGAGGGAGAATCGGCTGCCAGCCTGGCGATGTCTGCTTCCGCAGAGACGGTCAATCTGGATGCGTTGGTCTATGCCCTCACTTTGGAGACGAGCGAAGCGCCGGTCGAGGACGACACGGTTCCCGCCGACGAACCCTGGACTGCAACTCGCAATGCAGTCCAGACGGATCGCAGCGCGGCGGTCTCGCGGAAAGAGGACGAAGAACTGGCCGATCCGAGTTCGTCGGCAGGCAAGTTCGATTCCGAGGCGGCGGACGAACTGTTCGCTCGCCTGGGCGAGATTCGCGGAGGGTTGCGTTCCGGCCGCCTGGCGCGGACTCCATAGCCGCGACCAGTGGTCGCGCGAATTGTATCGCCGTCACCCGCAGGTCCGCGCACGCCCTAGCGGCCCCGCTCGGCGGTCGGGGACTACAACCGCTCGTCCCGCCCGATGGCGTTGACGCCCAGCGCTCCCAGAAGCAGTAGGGCGTCGATTGCCAGTAGCATCAGCGACAGCACCGCGAGCCAACCGAGGCCGCGCGCTCCGGCGGCGTCGCCCAGCACCCGTGCGAGTTGCGACGCTCCCAGCACCACGGCGAACGTGACGATCAGCGCCGGCAGCGCGAAGACCAGTACGAGCAGGACGCGGCGCGGAATCACGAGTGTTCCATCGGGGGTGAGAGAGGGCGCGGGGCACATTTGCCAGGGCCGCAAGGTTTGTGCAGATTGTGCGGGATACCCAAGCTGCCGTCAACGATGGCGCGCTTCGTCCGGGCGCGTTTCGTTGACTTCCCGCTCTGCATCGCCACAATGAAAGGCTGGGGGCAGAGGCACGAACGCGTGGGAGCCAATGATGTTTTCTTTCTCGGTTCGCGGATCCGCCGCCGGTTTGGCCGTGCTGGCGCTGGTCGTCGCATCGACCGCCGGCTGGTCGGCCGAGACGATCACGCTGAAAAACGGCATGATCCTGCAAGGATCTCCCGGTCGCATTGCGTCGATCGGCGGCGATCCACTCACGGCGATCTCGGGCGGGGGCGCGGTTCCCAGCAAGCAAATCCTGGTGATCGACGACTACCTGCGGCGGACGTTTTGCAGCACCCTGCAGGTTGCCGGCGCGTCGGCGACGCCCGCCCTGCCGATCGAAAAGTTCGTCATCCCGCAGCGAGTGAACCAGTCGGGCAAAGGGGTAGTCAGCGTCGGCCCGATCCTGCGAATCACTCCCTTCGACGAGCACGGCCGGCGAATCTTTTCGATGAACACCTCGGACGGCCCCGTCCATGTGGTGCAGGGGATTACCGAGATCGCTCCAACCTACACCAAGGTCGAGGCGCTGAAGGGGAACAACGCCTACGTCTGGTCGATGTCGATCGCCACCAGTTCGATTCCGCGCGACACGCTCAGCAAAATCCTGCACAACTACATCGATCCCAAAAAATCGGACGACCGGGTGCGGATCGTGCGACTCTACTTGCAGTCCGAGCGGATTCAGGACGCCCGGGCCGAACTGGACAGCGTGATTGAAGATTTTTCCGGCCTCGAGGCGCTGGCGGGGGTGTCGAAAACGCTGACCCAGATGTCGGCCCAGCGACTGATCCGAGAGGTGGAACTGCGGCGTGACGCCGGCCAGCCCCTCTTGGCGATTGCCATGCTCGAGAAGTTTCCGAGCGAGGGAGTGGCCGGCGAAACGCTGCTCAAGGTTCGCGACCTGCTGGCTGGGTTCCAATCGCAGGCGAAACAAGGGCACGAACTGCTGGCCAGCATCGACCGGCAGCTCGCTTTGGTCAAAGACGAAAAGCTGCGGGAAGACTTGGCCGCAATCGTGGACGAGATCAAAACTGAAATGAACATCCACACGCTCGACCGGCTGGCCGACTATGCCCGTCTTTCGACCGATCCCGCCCTGACCCCCGAAAACAAGCTGTCGCTGGCAATCAGCGGCTGGCTGCTGGGGACCGGCTCGGGGATCGACAACTTGGTCATCAGCCGGTCGCTGGTCGAAGTCCGCTCGCTGGTCCGCGAATACCTCGCCAGCACGCGGCAGCCAGAGCGCGACGCGGTGCTGGCGCAGATGGAATCGCTGGAAGGCGCGACGCCCGCTTACATTGCCATGTTGATCGCCCACATGCGGCCCCCGCTCGAGCCCGCGCCGGAAACGATCAAACCCGGCGACCCGGCCGATGTCGAGGCCGCCTTCGGTCCAAAACCCGCTGCGTCCGACGCGCTCCCGCTCGAACCCGAGAACGACGGCGACTGCGGTCAGGCGAAGCCAAAGAAGGGTGACAAACCGCCGGGGCTGAGCTTGCTCGATGTCTTGCCCGGCGGCAAATCGGCTGCGGCCCCTCCTGCCGAGAAGCCGACGGATGCCGACGACTCTGCCAAGGCCGACGAGCCTGCCGCGATTACTTCCGACATGAAGATTGCCGGGGCTACCGCTACGCCGGGGCTGTTTGAAATGACGGTCGCGGGGCTGTCCGAAGATCCGCAGATCAAGTACTGGGTGCAGTTGCCCCCGGAGTATTCTCCGTATCGCCGCTACCCTTGCATCGTAACGCTCAACGGGGGCGGCACGACTCCCCTGGAACAGATCGACTGGTGGGCCGGAGCGTACAAAGCCGAGGCCAACATGCGCTTTGGCCAGGCGGCCCGGCACGGATACATCGTGATCGCGCCGCAATGGATGCGCGAGCATCAGCGGCAATACGAATATACGGCGCGGGAACACGCCGCCGTGCTCTATCCGCTGCGCGACGCCTGCAAGCGATTTGCGATCGATACCGACCGGGTCTTCCTCAGCGGGCATTCGCTGGGGGGCGACGCCGCCTGGGACATCGGCCTGGCCCATCCCGATCTGTGGGCCGGGGTGCTGCCGATCGTGGCGACGGCGGCCAAGTACGTGACGCGGTATTGGGAGAACGCCAAGTACGTGCCGATGTATTTTGTCTGCGGCGAGAAGGACGGCAACAAACTCGCCCAGAACTCGATCGACTGGGACCGCTATCTGACCCGCATCGGCTTCGACACGATGATCGTGCAGTATCAGGGGCGCGGGCACGAGCATTTCCACGACGAAATTCAGACGATCTTCGACTGGATGAACCTGCACAAGCGAAACTTTTTTCCGGCCGATTTTTCGGTCACGTCGATGCGACCCTGGGATAGTTTCTTCTGGTGGCTGGAGATCAGCGCGCTGCCCGACACGGTGACGGTGCTGCCTGCCGAGTGGCCCAAGTCGATTCGCTCTGCCTCGACCGAGGGAAAAATTCTCAAGAACAACTCGGTCCTTACCAGGGGAGTGGCGGATCGGGTGACGGTTTGGTTCGCGCCCGAGATGGTCGATTTCAGCGCCAAGGTTTCGGCGATGATCAACGGACGGCAGGTGCATGGCATCGCGCCCAGCGCGGCGGTGCTGCTGGAAGACGTGCGAACCCGCGGCGACCGGCAGCATCCGTTTTGGGCCAAGGCCCAGTGGCCGTAGAGGGGCACGATCCGGGGCTCGGGGCTGGGCGGTTAATCGGTGGCAGCCGGTGCGGCGGGTAGCGGCTACGCCAGCATTTCGTGAACCAGCTTGCCGTGGACGTCGGTCAGGCGGAAATCGCGCCCCTGGAACCGATAGGTGAGCCGCTGATGGTCGAAGCCCAAGAGGTGCATGATCGTGGCCTGTAGGTCGTGAACGTGAACCTTTCCTTCGGTCACGCCGAAGCCCAGTTCGTCGGTCTGGCCCAGGATAAAGCCCGGTTTGACGCCCCCTCCCGCCAGCCACATCGTGAAGGCATCGATATGGTGATCGCGGCCGATGCTTTCGCGCACTTCGCCCATCGGCGTGCGGCCGAACTCGCCCCCCCAGATCACCAGCGTGTCGTCCAACAGGCCCCGTTGCTTCAAGTCCATTACCAGTGCGGCGCTGGCCCGGTCCACCTCTTGGCAGCGGGCTTCGAGCGCCCCGCTCAGGTTGTTCGCCTGATCGCCGTGGTGGTCCCAGTCGGTGTGATAGAGCTGCACGAACCGCACCCCGCGCTCGACCAGCCGGCGGGCGAGCAGGCAATTGGTGGCATACGACGGCTGGCCAGCCTGTACGCCGTACATTTCCAGCGTCTCGGCCGATTCCTGCGATAGATCGACCAGGTCGGGAGCGCTGGTTTGCATTCGATACGCCATTTCGTAGGCATTGATGCGGGTCATGATCTCGGGATCGCCCACTTCGTCGAGCCGGGCCTCGTTCAGTTCAGCAACCGTGTCGTAAAAATCACGCTCGGCGGCCCGGGTGACGCCGGGCGGACTTTTTAGATGCAGGATGGGGTCGCCGTTGCCGCGGAACGGTACGCCCTGGTACGAGGTGGGCAAAAAGCCGCTGCTCCACAGCGAGGCGCCGGCCCGCGGGCCGCGCGGACCCGATTGCAACACGACGAAACCGGGCAGATCGCGCGACTGGCTTCCCAGGCCGTAAGTTGCCCAGGCCCCCATCGCGGGACGCCCCGGGGCATTGAAGCCGGTGTTCATGAACAGCTTGGCCGGCCCGTGATTGAACACGTCGGTGGTCAGCCCGCGCAGCCAGCAAACCTCATCGACGATTTTGCGATGCTGCGGCAACAGCTCGCTCAGCTCCATGCCGCACTCGCCGACGCGCTCGAACTTGCGCTGCGAGCCGAGCAGCGTTTCGGTCCCCTTAAGAAAGGCAAACCGCCTGCCCGCGAGCAGGCTGGGCGGAGGCGGCTGCCCGTGCAACTCGCGGAGTTTCGGCTTCTCCTCGAACAGATCGAGCTGGCTCGGCCCCCCTGCCATGAACAGGAAGATGACGCGCTTCGCCTTGGCGGGAAAGTGCGGCTCGCGCGCCGCCAAGGGGTTGGCCGGGTCGATCTTCAGCGGCACGGCGCGGCCATCTTGCTGCAACAGGGCGTTCAGGGCGAGCGCGCCGATACCCACAGCGCACTCGCCAAAAAAGTGGCGGCGCGTGACGGATTTCAAATTCTGAGTCGGTTCGTTCATCGTCACTCGCGCTATTCCCGCGTGATGAAGGCGTCGGTGTTCAGGATGGCCCGGCAGACAAGCACCAGGGCGGCTGCCGCAGCCTGGGTGGAAGACTTTTTCAGCTCCGTCGAAAGCAAAGCCGCAGCTCGATCGCCGTCGGCCGCCAGGTCCGTCAACTGGCGGTCGTAAAAGCCTTGCAGCACGGCCAGTTCTCGCTCGCTCGGCGGCCGACAAAGGCAGAGCAGAAAGGCCCGGTCCAGGCGAGCCTCGATGTCGACTGTCGGAATGTCGCCGATCACCCGTGCCGCCAGCCCTTGCGCCATCTCGACGAACGCCTCGTCATTGGCCACCGTCAACGCTTGCAGCGGCGTATTCGAACGAACCCGCCGGGTGCAGACCGTTTGAAAGTCCGGCGCGTCGAACGTCGTAAACAGCGGATACGGCGCGCTGCGGAAGAAGAGCGTGTACAGTCCGCGGCGAAAACGGGACGAGCCGGTTTCGGCAATCCACTTCTTGTCGTTTTGCGTGAAGGAATAAACCCCCGCGGGCTGCGGCGGCATGACGCTGGGACCGCCAATCGCACGATCCAGCAGACCGCTGGCCGACAAGGCGGCATCGCGAACCACCTCGGCCTCGACCCGCAGCCGTTCTTGCCGCGCGAGCAGCAAGTTGCGCGGATCGCTCTCGGTCAGTTCCGGGCGATGTTTCGACGCCTGCCGGTAGGTGCTGCTGGAGACGATCAGCCGGTGCATCGCCTTTTGCGACCACCCCTGGCGGATCAGCTCGCCGGCGAGCCAGTCGAGCAGTTCGGGATGCGTGGGCTGCGATCCTTGCGAGCCAAAATCTTCTTCGGTCTCGACCAGCCCGCGGCCGAAGTAGCGCATCCAGATGCGATTCATCGTGACGCGCGGCGTCAGCGGATTCTCCGGGTGGACCAGCCACCGGGCGAGATCCAACCGCGTACGCCCCGCCTGGGCCGGCAATGGGGGAGCGACAAAACTCAAGCCGCCCGGCTGCAAAGGGCCAAGTGCTTTATCCGGCCGCAGGAAATCTCCCCGCAGAGCCACAAAAGTCTCACGCGGCTGGTCGAGCTCTTTCATGACCATCAGCGCGGCGGACTTGGCAATTGCCCGGTCTCGCTTCGCCTGGGCCGCCCGCGAGGGGGGATCGGCGGCAATGAACGCGTCGCGCACCAGCTTGGCCTGCGCGGGCGTCCGCTTGTCATCCGGCGTCGTCAGCGCCGCGGCCAACTTGTCGTCGATGGTGGCGGGGGATGGCGGAATCGTCGCGCTCGCTTCCAGGGCAAACCGGCCGACGAGGTAGCCGTCGTTCAACTCGTGAAACAGCTTCACCTCGAGCGGGCCGTCCACGGCGAGCGACTTTTCCAGCACCAGCACCGCCTGGTGACCGGCGTTCATCTTCGCCGTCGAGCCCGGCCCGACGTTGATGGCCCAGCCGGTGCCCGGATCGTCGTCGAATACGCCGGAAATGGCGAATTTGGGCTGCTCGTGGTCGGCCCAGGCCGACGCGAACGGCTGCTCAGCACCGGCTGCCGACAGGCTCAGCCGGGTCAACACAAAATTCCCGTTGCCCGCCAGTCCCGGCCCCTGCTTGGGCAACGACTCGTGCGTAAGTACGCGCAGCCGCAGAGCCGCGATCTGCGCGAGGTCGGTCTTGGCAACGACGCGGTAGGTCTCATTGTCGGCGCCGCGGCCATCGGCCAACAGCGAATTGTCTTCCAGCAGCTTGAGTCCCGCACCGGTGGCCGTGTCAAATTCGATGTAGGTAAGCGGCTGCCACTGGGGCTTCTGGGAGGAATCGCTGGCCGCCCGTTGCTCCGCTTGTTGCCGCTCCCACTGGGCCTTGCGCTGAGCAAAATGCTCGTCCGCCTCGGGCAAAGGGGGCAGCGTCTCGGGCTGCTCGCCGAACATCTCGCCCGGCGCAACGCCGAGCGTCGCTCCCTTGTTGTTCACGTCGGTCGTGCTATTGAAAAAGGCAAACAGCTCGTAGTACTCGCGATGCGTGATCGGATCGAATTTGTGCGTGTGACACTGGGCACAGCCGACCGTCAGCCCCAGCCAGACGGCTGCCGTCGTATTGACCCGATCGACCACCGCCTCGTGACGGAACTGCTCGGGATCGGTTCCCCCCTCTTCGTTGATGAGGGTGTTCCGATGGAAGGCACTGGCGACGATCTGTTTCTTCGTTGCTTCGGGCAGCAAGTCTCCCGCCAGTTGCTCGATGGTGAACTGGTCGAACGGCTGGTCGTCGTTGAGGGCCTGGATGACCCAGTCGCGATAGGGCCACATCGCCCGCTGGCTATCGATGGTGTAACCGTTCGAGTCGGCATAGCGGGCCTGATCGAGCCAGTGCCTGCCCCAGCGCTCGCCATAGTGAGGCGAGTCGAGCAGCCGCCCGACGAGCGCCGCGTAGGCTTGCTCTTGCTGCGCCGCAAACTCGCGAGTAAATGTCTCCACCTCTTTCGGCGTCGGCAAGAGGCCCGTCAGGTCGAGCGTCACGCGGCGGATCAGCGTCGCCTCGTCCGCCTCGGGCGACGGCGCGATTCCCTCCCGTTCGAGCCGCGCCAGAATGAATTGGTCGATCGGATTGTGGGGCCAGTCCTGGTTCTTCACGGCCGGCGGCGGATCGGAGGCCAGCGGCAGAAAGGCCCAGTGCCCCTCGTACTCTGCCCCTTGCTCGATCCAGCGGCGGAGCGTGGCAATCTGCTCGGCTGTCAGCCTGGCTCGCTTGCTGGCGGGCGGGGGCATCAGCTCGCTTTCATCGTGCGAAGCGACCCGGTCGAGCAGCACGCTCTCGTCCGGCTGGCCGGGCACGATCGCCGCCGCCGTGGCCCCCTCGCGGGTGTCGAGCCGCAGGTCGGCCTCGCGATGCTTTTCGTCCGGCCCGTGGCAATAAAAACAATTGCTGAGTATCGGCCGGACGTGCTGGTTGAAGCGCACCTCGTCCGGCACGGCTGCCGGCAGCGAAGAGGCAACCAGCAGCGGCAACAACAGGGCGACAATGCCAATCGGGCGGTAGGTCATCAGGCAAGCTCGAGAGAGGTGGGAGCCTACCATGATACCAGCCCGAAGCAATCTCGGCATCAGTTTGCACCGCCCCAGTTTGCACCGCACCCGGCGGCCTGAGATACTGGCAGCTTCCCCGGAGAGTTGAGGATGCCCCGAACCGACCTGTTTGCCGCTTGCTGGCTGGCCCTGGTGGCCGCCTGGGCTGTCGGCTGGTCGCAGGCGCGGGGGGAGGATTGGAACGAGCAAGTCACCGACGAATTCAGCGCGATGGCCCTGCGCGGGGCCGCCTACGACCCGCGGCCGCTGCACGCCCTGGGGACCTCCGGCTTGGAAGGGGTGCTCAACCGCCTGTTTCCGGAGACGGCCCCCGCGGCCGCTGCACCTCCTCGGATGGCCGAGGGCCACGTCAAACGCCTGTTGGCCGACTTGGGGGCCGACGACTACCCGGCCCGCGAGCGGGCGACCGCCGCCCTGATTGATGCTGGCCGGACCCATCGCAAGCTCGTCGCCAAAGCGGCCGACAGCGACGATGCCGAGGTTAGTTTTCGGGCCCGCCGCATCCTCGCGGCCTGGGAACCACGCAACGGACGGGACGAAGTCGAACGCTCCCTCAGCGGATTTTCGGTCTATACCGAGGGGATCAAAGACCCCGAGCGACTCGCAATTCTGGCCCGGCGAACGATGACGGTCGCCCAGCCCGGCTGGCCGGAAGGCTCCCAGGTGCATTTGCTCCGGCTGTGCGTCGCCGCGGTCGCCCGCGGAGAGAACGACGACTGCTGCGACCTGCTGCTGCCTCTGGTCGAGCACGACGACTTGCGCATGGCGAAGCTGGCGACCGAAACGGTTGGCAGCTACAAGGACAAACACTTTTTTCCGCGACTGATGGTCAAGGCCCTGGCCAGCGACCGGGAAGAGGTGGTCGAGACCGCCATTCGCTGGTGCCAGCACAGCCGCGAGTCGGCGGCCGCCGGCGACGTGCGGCGCGCCTTGCAGGCCATCTTTGCGGGGCGGAGCGAGCCGCTCCGCTTTCAAGCTTCGATGACGCTCGCCCAGGAGTTCGACGATCCGGCGGCCTGGGGATACCTGATCGAGCAGACCCAAAGCAAAGAGCCGTTGCGGGCGGCGTCGGCCCTTGCCCGGCTGGCCGACGCGAGCCACCTGGGCCGCGATCTACCCGCTGGCTTGCTGGAAACGCTCGATCCCTATTTTCGATCCGAGATTCTGGCCCAGCGGTGGGGCGCGGCCAAGGCGCTGGGCGTGTATGCCGGAGAAAAAGTCGTCGGTCGGCTCGTCTCGCTGTTGGGCGACAAAGAGCAAAGCGTGGTGGACGAGGTCGAGCGGAGCCTGAAGAAGCAAAAGGATCAGAAGCTGGTCCGCGCAGCCCTAAAGACTGCGGCAGTCAGCCACACGCACGAGGCGATCCGGTTGCGGGCGGGCGCGTTGCTTGCCAAGATTGAAACAGCCAAACCGTAGAGCCATCGTTAATCCAAGTCAGGATCGATCATGAAACGATTCTTGTTGCACACCCTTGAAATTTGCCTGCTACTGGGATTTGCATCCCCTGGCCTGGCCGACGAGGCTGCGCTCGTCAACTGGCCGCAGTTCCGCGGGCCGCTGGCTAGCGGCGTGGCTCCGCAGGGCAATCCGCCCACCGAATGGAACGAGACGAAGAACATTCGCTGGAAGGTGGCAATTCCCGGCATCGGCAGCTCGACCCCCGTCGTCTGGAACGACAAGGTCTTTCTGCTGACCGCGATCGAGACCGATCGCAAGGACGATTCTGTCGCCGAACCCGCCGATCAGCCGAAGCGGCAGTTTGGGATCGTCTTTCCCAACAAGTTTCACCAGTTCGTGGTGCTCTGCCTCGACCGAGCGACGGGCAAAACACTGTGGCAAAAGATCGCGGCCGAGCTGGTGCCGCACGAGGGGCACCATCCCGACAACGACTTTGCCTCGGCCACTCCGGTGACCGATGGCAAGCACGTTTGGGCCTCGTTCGGCTCGCGCGGAGTCTATTGCTACGACTTCGCAGGCGACCTGAAATGGAAAAAAGACTTCGGCAATTTGCGGACGAAGCTGAGCTTTGGCGAAGGGAGTTCGCCGGCTCTGTTTGACAATACGCTGGTGACCACCTGGGACCACGAAGACCGGTCGTTCATCGTCGCCCAGAATGCATTGACCGGCGAAGTGCGCTGGAAGAAAGACCGGGACGAGCAAAGCGCCTGGGCCACGCCGCTGATCGTCGAGCGGGCCGGCCGCACGCAGGTCATTACCAACGCCAGCACCAAGGTGCGGAGCTACGACCTGGCGACCGGCGAAGTCCTTTGGGAGTGCGGCGGGCAGGTCGGCAACGTGACGCCGGCACCGGTGGCTAGCGACAAGCTCGTCTTCTGCATGAGCGGGTATCGCGGCAGCGCTCTGTTGGCCCTGCCGCTGGATCAAACGGGCGACTTGACCGACAGCGACAAGATCGCCTGGAAGGCCGACCGGGGCACGCCCTACATTCCTTCCCCTTTGCTGTACGACAATCGGCTCTACTTCACGCAGTCGAACGATGGCCTGCTGACCTGCCTCGACGCCGCGACCGGCAAGGTGTTGATCGACCGAACTCGCTTGCCCGAGGTCCGCCGGATCTATGCCTCGCCGGTCGGCGCTGCGGGACGAGTCTATCTCACCTCGCGCGACGGCGTGACTCTGGTCATCCGACATGCTGACACGTTCGAGGTGCTGGCCACAAACAAGCTCGACGAACCGATCGACGCCTCGGCGGCGATCGCGGGCGACGAGCTATTCCTGCGCGGCAGCAAGCACTTGTATTGCATCGCGGAGTAGCGAGAATCCAGCAGACGGATTGAAAATCCGTCCTACCCAAAAATGTCGAGCACCGGCTGGCCACCATCGACGATGCTGATCGGGCGGCCGGTGGCGTCGGGCAGTTGCAGGTGGTGGTCGATCCCCAGGGCATGATAGATCGTCGCGGCCAGGTCTTCCGGGCTGGTCGGCCGGTCGATCGGGTAGGCGGCGTCTTTGTCGCTACCCCCATAGGTAGTTCCGCCGCGCACGCCCCCGCCCGCGATCACCGCCGGGAACAGCGTGCTCCAGTGGCTGCGTCCCCAGCGGTCGTTGGCCTGCGGGGTGCGCCCCATTTCGCCCAGACAAACGACCAGCGTTTCGTCCAAGAGGCCCCGCTCGGCCAGGTCTTCCAGCAGCGAGGCGAGTCCCCGATCTAGCGCCGGCAGCAGCTTCTCTTTCACTTCGTCGCTGTCGATGTGCGAGTCCCAGCCGTAGCCGTCTGGGCAATCGAAATGCACCGTGACGTAGCGCACCCCCGCCTCGACCAGCCGGCGGGCGAGCAGCACCGATTGCCCGAACAGGTTGCGGCCATATTTATCGCGCAGCTCGGCCGATTCCTGGCGGATGTCGAGCGCCCGGCGCGTCTCGACCGAGGTCGCCAGATTGAAGGCTCGCGACTGGAACTTGTCGAGCGCCGCAAGCTGCGAGCTGGCATCGAGCGAGCGCAACTGCTGGTCCAACTGCTCGCCGAGCGATTGCCGCCGGGCGACGCGGTCGAGCGTCAGTTCCGCCGGTAGCGACAAGCCCTGGATCTGATAGTTCAGTTCTTCCTCGGTACAGTCGCGGATGTAGGGATTGTCCTTCTTGTCGCGCTTGTCGATCATGGTGGTCAGCGGATCGTAGCCGCGTCCCAGCCAGCCGCCATATTCGCCGGGGCGGCGAAGCTGGATCGAGTATTCTTGCAAGCGGCCGAGAAAATTGGGCGCTACGACGTAGGCCGGCAAATTACCCGCGGCCCCGCCGGCACCGAACACTCCCGGCTGGTGCTGGCTCAAATACTCAACCACCGAGCCGATGCTCGGCCAGTCGCGCGGGGTGGCGTTGAAGCCGCCGCCGATCGGAATGGGCCACTGCTTGCCGGTCTGAATGTAGTGCGCCCCGCCGCTGTGGTCGTTATAGGGGTGCGTCATGCTGCGGATGACGCAGAACTTGTCGCTGGTCGCCGCCAGCTTGGGCAACTGGTCGCTGATCAAGAGACCCGGCGTCTTGCAGGGCGTCGGGCTGAACGGGCCCCGAATCTTGCTCGGTGCATTCGGCTTGAGGTCAAACGTTTCGAGCTGACTCGGCCCGCCAAAGAGCATCACAAAGATGACCGACTTGGCCTTGGCTTTTGACGCCCCGGCCGGATGCGACTTGCCGTCCCCTTCGGCCGCCAGCAACCGCGGCAGCGACAGGCCAAACAGCCCCGCCCCAGCCGCTTCGAGCAGGGTGCGACGAGATAGGGAGGAACGGGTTAGACGCAGCATGGGCGGAGCTCCGGGCAGTTGATTTTTAACCAACTCACGCAACGTATCAGCGGACGCTGATTATTGCAACCGTTTTAGGCACGGGGTGCCGGCAGGAAATAGGGTTAGGCACGGAGTGCCGGCAGGAAATAGCCCTGACCGTACCGTCAGGTCAGGGGTCACGCCGTTCCACATTTCCAATGAGGTCCGGAGGACCGGCACATGCCCCGCCTCACACCCACAAATATCGCTCCTCATAAGCGATCCCATGTTTCTCAAGCAGTGCCATGAACTCTTCCGAAAACCGTTGTTTGCGATGATGCTCTTCCTGATTCCAAATGTACGCCTTTACCTTCTCTTCCGATGACTTGCTGACCGAGAACGCTCCGTACCCCGTCTGCCAGTCGAAGCCTTTGCACTGGGAAAAGTTTTCATGAATCCAACGGCTGGAGTTGGACTTCATCGCGCTGGCTGCATCGGCGAGCGACAGAGTTGCGGGCAGCGAGACAAGTGCGTGGACGTGATCCTCCACCCCGCCCGCGGCCAAAAGTTTGGCCTTCTTCTTTTCCAGCACACCTCCGATGTAACCGTGGAGGCGATCCCGCCAAGACTTGTGAAGCAGCGGCTCTCGCTTGGCGGTTCCCCAAACGAAGTGAACGAGATTGGAGATGTAGGTTGACATCGCGGCGTCCTTGGTAAAACCAGTGTGCCGGTCCTTCGGACCTCTCAAACCGGGTTGTCGCCCAGCGTACCTCGACCTGACGGTCGAGGCTATTTCCTGCCGGCCCTCCGGGCCTGAGAGAGGTCCAACCAAAACGGGTCCGCGATTCGTGTGAACCGCGGACCCATTTGGAAAATCAAGATCGGTCAGGACGGATTAAAAATCCATCCCACCTCGCTTAATACATATCGTGGTCGCCGCCGTGCCCCTTGGCCGCCTTGCCTTCTTTCGGCTTCTCGGCGATCAGGGCGTCGCTGGTCAACAGTAGCGTGCTGACGCTCGCGGCGTTGGCCAGGGCGGTGCGGGCGACCTTCGTCGGGTCGATCACGCCCGCCTTCACCAGGTCTTCATAAACATTGGTCAGGGCGTTGTAGCCAAAGTTCCCCTTGCCTTCGACCACCTTCTCGCAGACGATGCCGCCGTCTTGGCCGGCGTTCTGCGCGATCATGGTGAGCGGCGCCCGGCAGGCCCGCAGCACGATGTTGTAGCCCACCCGCTCGTCGGCAGTCAGGTCTTCGCTCGGCTTGACCTGCGAAGCAGCCCGCAACAAAGCGACGCCGCCGCCCGGCAGGATGCCTTCCTGCACGGCTGCACGAGTGGCGTGCAGGGCGTCTTCGACGCGGGCCTTCTTCTCTTTCACTTCGCTCTCGGTCGCGCCGCCAACATTCACCTTGGCCACGCCGCCCGACAGCTTCGCCAGCCGCTCTTCCAGCTTTTCGCGGTCGTAGTCGCTGGTGCTGACTTCGATTTCGCGGCGCAACTGGTCGATGCGGGCCTTGATGTCGGCCGTTTTGCCGGCCCCTTCGATGATCGTCGTGTTGTCCTTGTCGATCGTCACCTTCTTGGCCCGGCCCAGGTCGGTGAGCGGAACGTTCTCGAGCTTCATGCCGAGCGCTTCGAACACCGCGACGCCGCCGGTCAGAATGGCGATGTCTTCGAGCATCGCCTTGCGGCGGTCGCCGTAGCCGGGCGCCTTCACCGCACAGCACTGGAACGTGCCGCGCAGCCGATTGATGACCAGCGTGGCCAGGGCCTCTCCCTCGACATCTTCGCAGATGATGAGGAGCGGACGGCCTTGCTGCACCACCGCTTCGAGCAGCGGCACCAGGTCTTTGATCTGGGTGAGCTTCTTCTCATAGACCAGGATGTAGGGGTTTTCGAGCACCGCCGTCATCGTGTTCGGATCGGTCACGAAGTAGGGCGACAGGTAGCCCCGGTCGAACTGCATCCCCTCGACCCATTCGGTCTCGGTGGCCAGGCTTTTGCCTTCATCGACGGTGATGACGCCGTCCTTGCCGACCTTCTCCATTGCGTCGGCCAGCAGCTTGCCGATCTCGCGATCGTTGTTGGCCGCGATCGAAGCGACGTTGGCCATCTCCGACTTCTCTTTGATCTTGATCGACATCTTGGTCAGCTTTTCGCTGATGTCGGCCACGGCCTTCTCAATCCCTTGCTTCATCTTCACCGGGTTCACGCCGGCGACCACGCCCTTGAGGCCCTCGTTGAAGATCGCTTCGGCCAGCACGGTGGCCGTGGTGGTTCCGTCGCCCGCCACGTCGCTGGTCTTGCTGGCGACCTCGCGGACCATCCGCGCGCCCATGTTCTCATAGACGTCTTCCAAGTCAATTTCCTTGGCGACGGTGACGCCGTCCTTGGTGACCGTCGGCGAGCCGAAGCTCTTCTGCAAAATGACGTTGCGACCCTTGGGGCCAAGGGTGATTTTGACCGCGCGGGCCAACTTGCTGACGCCACGGCGAATCGCTTCGCGGGCCTCTTGATCGAAGGCGATGATTTTCGGCATGGATCGGATACTCCAGGTTCTTTGATTTGAATTCAATAGCCGGAACCTAACAGGTTCCGGAGTGTTGGCAGGCGGAGAGGTCCAGCGCAGGATACCGGGACCAGGTTTGGTCCCGGCTAGGGCTTAATCGACCAGCACGGCCAGCAGGTCTTCTTCGCGCATCAGCAGCAACTCTTCGTCGCCCACCTTGAACGTCTCGCCCGCCCAGGCGCTGAAGATCACATGGTCGCCCGGCTTGACCTGCAAAGTCCCCCGGTTGCCGTTGTCGAGCATTTTGCCGCTACCTACCGCGACGATCTTGCCGCGGGCCGGCTTCTCCTTGGCCGAATCGGGCAGCACGATGCCGCCCGACGTTACCGCCTCGCCCGATTCGCGCTTCAGCACGATCCGATCGCCGAGCGGCTGGAGCTTCATCTGGGTTTTCGCGGGCTTCTTCTCTTTGGTTGCGGTCGCCATGCGTCACAATCCTCCGGTGGCGTGATTCAAAAAAGCAAACGTGTACGAGCAACAGTCCCAGCTTGCGAGCTCGTCTTCAGTCAACAGCGGGACTGTCAAAACTGCGCATTGAGCAGCATGGGCGGGGGATAAGGCAAGTTGCGCGCCAATCGCTGTTCGATGCAGCGCAACTTGCGACAGCGAAGGCGTTTGCGTTGCAAATACGGGGCTGGGAACCGGCTGCGCTGGCAAAAACCGGCAGCCGGTGGTGGCTGGCCAATGGCGTGCTGTCATTTTGGCAGCAGGGGGGGATCGGCGCGCGCCTCGGAGAAGCCCGTTTCGCTTATCATTTTTGCGTTATTCTCGGAACGATGGTTTCCATTATAACTTGCAAGTCATTTAGGTATCAGCACTTGCGCGATATAAACGATTAGCAAAACCCGTTTTGCTAATCGGGGTGATTAACGAAACTCGATTAGCGGAACCCCTGGTGTGGCTGTGGTTCGCGCAGAACCACGGCTGATGTGCGCCGCGCCGCCGCGTGAGGTGCCCAAAGCAGACTGCAACTGCCGTGGTTGACTCGTCAATCACAGCCACTCTTCCACACAGCCGGCGCGCACGCTCCGCGCAGTATGTGAACTTAATTGTACATGTCCGATGACTTTCTGTCAATAGGTCCACCATGATTTCTGGCGGTTCGCGATGGGCAAAAACTACAACTCCGCCACCGGCTGGAACTTCACGACCGGCAGGATGAATATCTTGCCGTCCCCCATCCGGCCCGTGCGGGCGACTTCGGCAATGCGGGCGGCCACCTCCTCGACTCGGGCGTCATCGACCCAAACCGAGACTTCCACCTTGGGCAGAAACGCCAGGGCATAATCCGACGAGCCGTACTGATCGAGATGGTCCTTCTGCCGGCCGTACCCTTTCACCTCGCGCACGGTCAGGGCCTCGACCGGCGCGCGGCGCAGCGCCTCGACCAGTTTCTCGGCGACGTGCGGCTTGACGACGGCAACGATCTGTTTCACGGCCGCCTCCGCGATTCGCGGAAAATCGCCAGCTACGAGAAGAAATTCTCGCCGAACAGGTTGAGCACCGGCCCGCTTTCGACCTCGATGTCGCCCTGCACGGTGGTGCAGCAGGCGAGCCGCATGGTGTCTTCGTGCCCGACATAGGCCAGGGCGGGAATCGGATCGGGAGCGGGCGTCGGCACGATGGTCTTGAACTTGAGCCACTCCCGCAGCGTCTGCTTGTTCGTGTTTTCCATCCCCTTGGTGACGAGCACGCGGCAGGTGCCGCACAGGCCCATCCCCTTGCAGTTCATGATCCGATTGACGGCCGCCCCAAACCCGTTCAATCCCTGGTTCAGGTTGATGCCGGCCTTGATCGCCTCGTTGCGGAGGTTGGCCCCGTCGGGGACTTCGATCTCTTTTTTCTCTTTGACAAACTTCACGATGGGCATAGAACCGCCTTGTGACAGAATTCACAATCTTGCTGCTAACTTACCGCACTTTTCGGCAGGCGCTAACAGGGGAATCAGTAATTTGCCACGATTCCGCGGGAAAATAGCTCGGCCGACAGGGCTGCCGGCGTCGTGAACAGCACCGCGTCCCAACCCGCCGCAATCGCCCCCGCCACGTTTTCCGCCCGGTCGTCGGTGAATAAGATGTCCCGCGGCTGGACGCCGGCCAGTTCGGCCGCTGCCTGGTAAATCCGCGGGTCGGGCTTCATCGCGCGAATACGAAAGCTCATGGCGTGAACGTGAAACATCGTCGTCAAGTATGCAAACCGGCCGGTGGCGTATTGCCAGTGGGCCTCGTTCGTGTTCGACAGCACCCCCAGCCGATAGCCGGCGGCATTGAGCCGGCCGATCAGCCCGACCATCGGGGCGTGCAGCCAGAAGATGTCGTTGGCGGCATTGTCGAGCGCGGTTCTGTCGAGGGCCGCCAAGTCGAGAGCCTGCCGATCGGCCCGTGCGCCGGCGGCGCGGCAAAATTCGTCGTAAAAGGCGGCGGTCGAAAGCTGGCCCCTCTCGTGCCGGATTCCCAGGTCGCCGTCGAACAGGATTTTCCACGCCTGCTGGGGCGCAATGCCGGCGACGGCGGCCATCTGGGCCGCCATCCGTTCGTGCGAGAAGAAGAGCAGCACGTTGCCCATGTCGAAATACAAAAACGGACGTTTCGACATGACTATCGTTCTTGTTTCACGCCCTCGGCGTCCAAGCTTTGGATGCGAATCCGCCGGTAGGCCGCTTCGGCCGGTTCGCCGCCGTGGATTTGCAGGGCGATCAGGCCGCCACGGGCAACCTTGTCGTCGGCCTCGGTGTAATCGACCGTCTGCAAGCCGTTGACCCAGATTTGCACTCGCGGACCTTCACAGCGAATGACCAGGTCGTTCCAGTCGGCCTGTTTGACGAGTTTGGCAAGTTTTTCGGGATCGCCCATCGCCAGAAAGGTCTTCCGCCGCGATTCGTCGTAGAGAGCGCCCCAGATCGATTTGCCCTGAGCCGTTCCCATGTCGCACTGGTAACCGATCACCTCAAAATGATTGGGAATCCGCGCGCTGCGGAACTGGACGCCGGCATTTTCGCCGGGGCCTTTCAGGCGGGCCTGGAGGCGAAGTTCAAAATCGCCGAACTTGGCTTGTGTGCAAAGGAACTCGTTGTTAGCAATCTTTCCATTCAGCGATCCGGCCACGATCGCGCCGTCTTGGACCCGAAAGATGCTCTCGTTCCCCTCCCAGCCGGCGAGTGTTTTGCCGTCGAACAGTGAGCGGAATCCGGCCTCGGGCTCGTCCGCCAACAATGGCGCGGCACAGCAAGCAACGAAAAATAGCGGCAGCAGACTTTTCATGGCGGTCTCCGGCGAGCGTTCCCGGCATATTAACCCGAAGCGTTAGCGAGGGACAACCACGGTCCCTCGCTGACGCGTCGGGTTGGTGTGAGAGATACCTCGCTGACGCGTCGGGTTCGTGTGGGAGTTGACGTACGAAAATGTCAATCCGGCAACTGCAGCACCTTTCCATCGTTGCGGTTGAAAAGGTTCTTCAACGTCTCGACGTCGATTTCTTTGGAGATCATCCGGACGCTGCCGTCGGCCATGCCCACCAGAAATCGAGCCCCCCGTAAGCCTACAAGACCCTTGATCGGCTCCTTGTCATTGGGGGTCCATTCTTCCGGCTTGGTCCAGACAACCGCCAGCGCATCGCTGGCTTCGACGATGGCGGCCGTGTTTGAAGTGCCGTCCACAATGTCGTGGAAACTCGCTCCGGCCGCATGCGAATTGCGCCAGTCCCCATCTCGCGGCTTCACGATGACGCCGTTCTTGCCGCCCACGCCCAGGTAGGTCGTCTGCCCGGGGGCCGCCTTGCTCCCCGGCGCTCGAAAGGTTTTGGGCATCTTGGCGATCAGCGTCTTGTTGTGCTCGCTGTCCCACGGTTCGTCGAGGTGAAACTGCTCGTATAAAGCCTGCTGCTCAATGAACGGCAGAATGGCAACCCGCCACGAGAGCAACGGCTTGCCGTCGGCATCGACCCGGTAGGCTGCCGGCAGCTTGCCGTAGGTGTCGTGGAAGTTGTGGATGGCAAGCATCTGCTGCTTCACGTTGTTCGAGGCTTCGCTCGAGCGGGCTGCGTCGGTGGCCGCATGCATCGCGGGCAAAGCGAGGGCGACGGCGAGCGGCGCGGTGGCCCCGATGTTCGCCGCCGGCAGCGTTTGCCGCGTTTCCACTTCCAGGCCGGCGGGCGTCCGGCGGACGACAGTGGTGCTGGGCTGCAAGTGCTTGCTGATCGTGCGCGAGGTGGGCAAAGCTCCCACATCGAACAGCGGCGGGCGGCCTCTGCCTGGCCGATTGGGGCGTCCCAGGTTCATTTCGCCCAGCATCATCGGTGCGAGCATTTGCACATTGGCATACAGGCTTTCAAACAGCGATTTGCTGTCGTAATAGCCGACGGCCAGCGGCGGCTTGTCGCCCGTCAGCAGGGCCGCCACTTGCGGCACGTCGGCCAGCGACCCGGCCTTCGGATCGCGCAAAAGCACCGCCTTCACTGCCTGGGGATAGAGCCCGACGATCAGGTGCTTGTCGCTCACGCACCAGGCGGGCGCAAACGGCAGGGGAAACATGCGCATCGTGACGTGATGAATCGTCTTCCCGGCGGCCTGCGTCCGGCCGATCTGCACGTCGCCCCCTCCTTCGGTGGCCAGGCGGGCG
>JBBDYF010000163.1:19817-22847 GCA_040901775.1 Pirellulaceae bacterium
CCCCGGTCCTTGAGTTCGACGGCGACCGCCGCGCCGAGCATGCCGCCGTCGGCGGCCGCCGCGTGCAACGACCAATTGTTCCCCAGCGCCGCCAGCACGCCAGCGAGGTTCACTCCCGTTTCGCGTTCGAATTCGGCCAGCCCTTCTTGAATTCCGTCGGCCGCTCGCGGATCGACCTCGGCGGCGGCTTCGATCACCGTTTCCAGCACCTTGCTCGCTTCCAACGAAAACGCACTAGCGATCAGGGCGTCGGTCGGAATGTGCGCGAGATCGGCGGCGGCGATTCCCTCGGATTCGAGCAAGGTCAATAAGCCACGCGGCGGTCCTTCAATGCCGACCAGCGTTTTGCTGACCATTCCCACGTCGTCCATGCCGGTCACAGCCCCCAGCGTGGTGATTTGGCGAAGGCCCAGCGAGGCGAGCACCGCCTCAGTCTGCGGCCCGCCGAGCGGGGCGAATGTATCGACCATTTTTTTGACGTTGACGTACGACAAGCTCGACCTGCGCTCGATGCCGGCCGCTGCCCGCAGCTTCGGCAGCCACTGCGGTTCTTTCTGGGCCTTGATCCGAGCGCTCATTGCTTCGATCGAACCCTTGCCCAAGCCGACCATCAGGTAGCCGTTGCCGGCCCCCCAGTACAGGTCCATCGGCAGCAATTCGTCGCTCGCCGGGAGCATGTGAAACTGGCGGGTGCCAATCGTCACCGCTTGCGGCTTCAGGTCTTCGGAGGTGAGCAGCAGGGTCAGCGATTTGTCGAGCGTGGCGGCCGCTTCGCCCGCGTGAACGATCATTCCTCCTTCGGCCAGCAACCGTTCGGGGCCGCGCTGGCCTTGCGACTCTAGCCGGGTGACGTAGATGGCGGTGGGCCGAGTGATCAAAGTGCGCACCCAAAGGGGCGCGGTGCGGACGAACTCGTCGGACGGACGGGGCTCGTCGCCTGGCGGCGAGGCAGTGCGCAGGTAGGAGGCAAAGGCCCTTTCAATCGCGGCGGCAAACTCCTGCACCTCGGGTTCGGCCAGCAGTTGCTCGGTGTGGTTGGGGCTGACGGGATTCGGCGTCGCCATGCCGGCCCAGGTGGCGTACAGCACGCACTCTTCCGGGGCGACGTACGCCATCACTGGGTTTTCTTTCTCCGGCGGCGCGCCGAGCGGCAGTCCCGCGCCACCGAAAAAGAACAGCAGCATGGCCATTCCCGAACCACCAAACAGCGACAAGGATGACATTGCAGGCGCCTTTGCAGAAAAGCTGTGAAGAGTCTTGCCCAAAGTGTACTCGCTGCCGAAGCTGGTTGCACCCGTTGGCGAGCGAACGGGGTGGCTGCGGTTTGCGGAGCAAACCACGGCTGTGTTCGCTTCGATCCATTCCAAATTTCGGTTATGCTGCGGGCATGAGCAAGTACATTCTGGCCCTCGATCAGGGCACCACGTCGAGCCGGGCGATCGTGTTTGGCCGCGATGGCCGGGCCGTCGCCTCGGCTCAGCAAGAGTTTCCGCAGTTGCTGCCGTCGCCCGGCCACGTCGAGCACGATCCCGAGGCGATCTGGTCGAGCCAGCTCGACTCGGCCAAAAAGGCGCTGGCGGCCGCGAAAGCTACGGCCGCCGACATCGCGGCCCTCGGCGTAGCCAACCAGCGCGAAACGGTTGTCCTCTGGGAGCGCGACAGCGGCCGGGCCGTGGCCAACGCCATTGTCTGGCAAAGCCGGATCAGCGCCCCAATTTGCGAACGCCTGAAAAGCGACGGCTGCGAGCCGACCTTTCGCCAGAAGACCGGCCTGATGATCGATCCGTATTTTTCGGGCACCAAAATTCGCCACCTGCTCGACACGATCCCCGGCCTACAGCAGCGGGCCGAGCGGGGCGAAGTGCTGTTCGGCACCGTCGATTCATTCCTTATCTGGCGGCTGACCGGCGGCAAGCAGCACATTACCGATGTGAGCAACGCCAGCCGAACGCTGCTGTTCAATATTCACACGCTCGCCTGGGACGACGAACTACTGAAGCTGCTCGGCGTGCCGCGGGCCATGCTGCCCGAAGTCGTGCCGTCGAGCCACGTCTATGGGACGTGCGATCCGGCCCTATTGGGCGGGCCGATTCCGATTGCCGGCATCGCTGGCGATCAGCAGGCCGCCACCTTTGGCCAGGCCTGCTTCGAGCCCGGCACCGCCAAAAACACCTACGGCACCGGCTGCTTCATGCTGCTCAACACCGGGCACGAGCCGCGAGCCTCAAAGCACAACCTGCTGACCACCGTCGGCTGGCAGATCGGCGGCCAAACGACCTACTGCCTGGAAGGCTCGGTCTTTATTGGCGGGGCGGTGGTGCAGTGGCTGCGCGACGGGCTGAAAATCATCAAGACTTCGAGCGAGGTGATGGAACTGGCCGCTAGCGTGCCCGACAGCGATGGCGTGGTGGTGGTGCCGGCGTTCGTCGGCCACGGCGCGCCCCACTGGGACCCCTACGCCCGCGGCGCGATCTTTGGCATCACTCGCGGCACCACGGCGGGGCACCTGGCGCGGGCCGCCGTCGAGTCGATGGCCTTCCAGTCGCGCGATCTGCTGGAAGCGATGCGGGCCGACGCTCAGTTGCCCCTGGCCGAACTGAAAGTCGATGGAGGGGCCTCGGTCAACGACGACTTAATGCAGTTTCAAGCCGAAATTTTGAACGCGACCGTTCGTCGCCCCGTGGTTGCCGAAACGACCGCCCTGGGGGCGGCCTATTTGGCGGGCCTCGCCGTCGGCTATTGGAACGACCTGGCCGACGTCGCCCGCAACTGGGCCCTGGATCGCGAGTTCCAGCCGCAGATGCAGCCCGAGCGCGCCGCCGAACTGTGCCGCGACTGGAAAAAAGCGGTCGAGCGAACCCTCGGCTGGTCCGCGCCCTCCTCCGTATAGCACGATGCAACCTTTTGACATTTTTGTCGGCGGCGTCGCCATCGTCTTCGGATTGTCTCTGGTCCTCGGTGCGGCCCTGAACGGCCCGTGGCTGATGCAACTGGGCAGGCCGCGGATGCTGGTCGAATCGCTCGGCCCGC
>JBBDYF010000164.1:0-22579 GCA_040901775.1 Pirellulaceae bacterium
CAAATTGCCCACCGCGGGGAGGCAGAGCAGCGCAATGAGCACTAAATCGAGCGCCGCCGCGCGGCCGCGGTACTCCGGCGGCTTGCTCGCCCAAAGACGCAGCAGCACCAAGGCGACCAGCTCGCCGGCAACGAGCAGGATCGCCGTATAGTGCAGGTGGAACAACAGCGCCGCGCCGGCGACCAGCGCCAGGCGCAACCGCGGCGTCGGCCGCTGGAGCACTTCGGCAAACAGCCCGACGTGCAGCACGGCCAGCAGTTGAATCAGGGCGTAGGGCCGCGCTTCGGTGGCAAAGAAGATCGACAAAGGATCGACCACCACCAGGGCCGCCGCCACGAGGCCGCACCAGGCCGACTCGGTCCCCCGCCGCGTCACAAAAAACAGTGCCGCCGGCAGCAGCGTTCCGGCGACAATGCTCGGCAGCCGGAGCGTTAGCTCGCTTGCTCCGAGCAACTGCACCAGCAGCCACTGGAGCCAGAAGAACAGCGGCGACTGGTTGCCGATCGTCGCTCGCGGAGCGACCTCGGCTAGGCTTCCCAGCGCGCACCAGGCGGTGTGCAGCTCGTCGAGCCAAAGGCTTTCGCGGGCTTGGCGCACGCGCATCCAGCCGCCGACAAGCGTAAGCGTGGCAAGCGCGGCGAGCGACAGGCGCGAGCGGGTCATGCCGCCACTATAGCCAGAGAGCGCGACCACTGGTCGCGGCTATGCAGCGGGTTAGGCGGCGGCGATGGTCGGCGTCGCACCGATTAGCTCTTCGTAGATCGATTGGATCTGGCCGCGGCCCAGCGTCCGCAGCTCTTCGCCATAGCCCACCAGCAGGGCCAAGTCGCAGAGGCGGTTGATTCGCCGGGGAATGCCGTGCGTCAGTTCAAAAATTTCTTCCGCGGCCGAGGCGTCGAAGATCGGCCGCTTTCCGCCGGCAGCCGCCAGCCGATGCTGGAGGTAGGCGGCGGTCTCTTCCAGCGTCAAGCGCGAGAGGAGGCATTTGACCGCCAGCCGTTCGTCGAGCTGCGGCAGGCGTTGCACGTCGAGGGCGAGCCCCGTCTGGCCGACTAGCAGGAACGTCGCCAGCGGCTGGGCGTTGTGTTCGAAGTTGAGCAACAGGCGAATCGTTTCGAGGGCTCGCGATTCGCGCAGCAGGTGGGCCTCGTCGATGACGATCACGGCATGGCGGCCCGCCTGGGCACCCTCGGTCAGGCTATGCTGGATGCGGCGGAGGCTCTGGTCGATCGGCGGGGTGTGTCCCTCGCTGACGCTTCGGGTTGGTGTGTGTCCCTCGCTGACGCTTCGGGTTGGTATGGGATTCGACAACTGGTCGGCCAGATAGGCCAGCAACTGTTCGGCCGGCATTTGCGGAAAGACGAGGTGGACCCGCGGGCGAAACGACTCGCCCAGTTGTCGCAGCAGCGACTGCGCGACCAGGGTTTTGCCCAGGCCCGCTTCGCCCGCCAGGATTGCCGCGCCGCGCCGATTCTCCACCACGTACCGCAGCTTCAGCATGGCCGCCTGCTGCGAGGGACCGGGGTAATAGAACCGCGCGTCGGCCGAGTGGTCGAACGGGCGAGCCGCGAGTTGCCAGTAGGATTCGTACATGTTTTTTCGCTTAGACCGGCGGCGAAACTTCCTCGGCGGCCACAAAATTTTCGGCGACTCCCACGGCCTCAATCCCCGCGCGGTACAGCCGTTCGCCCACCGCTTCGCTTTCGGCAGCCGAGGCATACCGCAGGTCGCGGACGACGATCGCCGCGTCGAGCGGGCAGCCTTCGCCGGGCGGAAACAGCTCGCCGTCGCCCGTGTTGAGCGGCCCCAGATCGACGATCACCAGCTCGAAGGTTGCCGCGGCGGCCCGCAAGGTGGCGGTGACTCGCGGATCGGCCAGGCTCAGGGCGGCCCGCGCCGCGGAGGCTTCCAGCGGCAAGATGGTGATGTTGTCGGCCAGCGAGCGGATCGCGGTTTCGCTCAACGGCACCTCGCCGATGGCGGCATCCTGCCAGCCGTGCGTGAAATCGAGCCCAATCTTGGCGGCGAGTTGCGGCCGGGCAAAGTCGGCATCGACGACCGCCACATGAATGCCCGCCTTGGCGGCGGCCCGCGCCAGGCACAGGGCCAGCGTCGTGCGGCCTTCGCCCCGCCGGCTGCCGGTGATCGCCAGGATTTTCAGGCCGTCGGCCACGGCGGCCAGCAGGCGTTCGCTCGCCTGTCCGAAGTAGCCGGTTTTGTCCGAGACGAGCCGTTCGACGGCCGCGGGCCACTGAAAGCGATCGACCTCCCAGACGGGAACGCAGTCGTTGGCGGCGGATGTTTCGCCCTGCTCCGACTCGACCCGCTCCAGCTCGCGTTCGATCGAGGCCGCGGCGGCAATCGTCGCCTCGGCCGCGACCGGATCGAGATCGGCAAACGTCAGGTCGTATTCGTCGTCCAGTTCGCGGATCGGTGGCAGCGGGGCAGGTTCGTCGTCGTCTTGGCTCGCCTCGCCGAAATAGGCATCTTCCGCGGGCGTCGCATCCGCTTCCGGCTCGATCGCAGCGATTGCCTCGGGTTCGTCCGGCGTGTCCGTGGTCGGCGGGACGAACTTGGCGTGCGGGCGGCCGGCCGGTGCGGCGTGGGCCGCGTCGAGGCGGAAATGGACCGTCGCCTCGCTGGGGGGTGCGATCGGCAACGGCTCGAGTTGCAGTTCGACCAGCTTCAATTCGAGCAGCGGTGCGGGCTCGATCAAGTGCAGATCGGCCGGCTCGGGCAGCACCACCAGCGCCCCGGGGCCGGCCAGCAGCTCGCTCTCCCAATGGCCATGCACTTCGATCCCCGGGCCGAACTGTGCCGCCAGATTGAGCGCGTCCAGATTCAGCGGAGCGACATCGGGGGCCGACGGAATCTGCGGGAGGAGGAAGGGGCTGGGCGTCGGCCCAGCCGGCGCGATGGCCGGCGGCGACAGGTCGGGCAAGTCGGCGTGGTGCGGCGCGTCGAAGATCACTTCGGGCGGCAGTTCTTGAACCGGCAGTTCTTGAACGGGCAGTTCGATAGCCGGTGCGGGCGCTGGTTCCGCCTGTTGCCGCGCGAGGGGTGCGACCTTGCGGATCGGTCTGCGGGGTGCCAAAGCGGCCGGGATCGGCGGCTCGACCGGCATCGGCGTCGCGCTTTCGCTCTCGTGCCCCAGCAGCTTCAGCAGCGAGCGGCGGACGTTGCGGCGCGGAGAATTCCGCGGGGGCAACTGAAAATGCGGCGCGGGCACGGCTACGCGACGCCTGGCCGTCGGTACGGGCGCATCGATCCGGTACAGCGCGCCGTCGCAATAGATTTGCTCGATGATTTGCGACTGGGCCGTTTGGGTCGCCACGGCCCGCGCCCGGGCGGCGCTCGGCGCAGCGGCCAACGCGGCGCTTGCGCGCAAGGCCGATGGCTTCGCCTGTGGACCTTCGCCGGCAAGCGCAGGACCAGCCGGCGAGTCCTTCGCGTAGGCTTTAATAAAGGCTTGATCCAGTGCGCTCATGGCGGTATCCGCGTGCGGTATTGGTCTGGGGGTAGATCGGCTGGTTGCTGGCGGACGGATTCAAGGTGGGCCCGACCGCCGGCGGTTGTGCCGGGGGCGGGGCCGCCGCCGTGGGGGCCGTCGGGTACTCGCCCCGGTAAGGGGTCGTGGGATATTGCGGCTGCACTTCGGGCAGCGGCGGAGCAGCAGGGGCGGGACTGGCCGGCCGGCCCGCTTCGAGCAGCGCGGGGGCCGGCTTGGCGTCGGTTCGCGCGGCAACCCGCTCTTCGGCTCGCTTGCCAAACGAGAACAGGTTGTCGCCGCCCGCGGGGCGGCTTTCGGCCGGCTGCTGGGCAAGCTGCGGAATGGTCGGCGGATGCAAGGCGGCGGCCCGCGGGCCGCTGGCCTCGGTCGTCGGGCCAAGCTGTGTGATTGCGGCAGCCGGGCTGGTTTCGCTGGCAACCGTCGGCCGGGCGTGATTCTCGTGCGGTTCGTGCCCCGCATCGCCCGGATGGGCATGCGGAAGGTCGGCGATCGGCGGCGCGGGCTCGTGCCGGTTCGTGCGGGCCAGATAGACCGTCACCAACAGGGCCAGCACAAAGCCAACCGCGATATATTTGCCGTGGGTCGTGAACCAATCGTCGCGAGCCGTCGTCTGACGGTTGCGCTGGCGAGCTGCGGCCCGCTGGCGGAGCGAAACGGCGTCGACTGGCGGATTTTCGACCTCAGGCGGAACTTCCTCAGCCGGCGTTTGCTCGGCTAAAGATTCCGGCACTACGTCCCACTCGTCTGGAGCTTCGGCGGCGGCAGACGCAAAGGACTCTGGAGCGATCGGTGCCGACTCGTCGGCAGTCGCCGCGTCCCGATCGAGATTGTCGTGGTCGAGATTGTGGTCCAGCGGCTCGAACGGCTGGGGAGCAAAAAAATGAGGTTCCGGCTCGGGCCGCTCGAGCGTCGGTTCGGGCAGCTCGAAAGCCGGCTCGTACCGCGGCGGCGGAGAGGCGGGCACCAGGTCCAAGCTGACCGGGGGCGCGGTGTAGCCTTTGGGTCGGCTGACATCGATCAGATGAAACAGCACCGGCAGTTCGCGTTTGGGGGCCGAGGGTGTCGAACCTTGGCGACGCGGTTCGGCGGTACATGTGGCGGTCATAGGGGCATCCTTGTCCCAGCGATCTGCAGTCCCAGCGATCTGCAAGTCCCAGCGGTTCGCAGTCCTTGTCGGCGTCAGGCGCGCCAGGTCCATGCGCGGCCCAGGCCGCACGTCCTTTATCGGTAGGGGTTGTGGCGATCTTGAGAGCTAGGCAAACTTTGCCGCCGCCGCTGTCGGTTTCATTCTGTTTATCCTTGGCATCTCACCCAATTTGAACCCTGCATCACACCTGGGCGGCAGGCCCCGCATATTGCGGCAAAGCAGGCTGTCTAGGATAGTGATGGATTCCCACCCCACTCGCCCCGCTGCCATGCCCCAACTCCCACGTACCAATTGTTTCGACCTGCTGCAATCCCTGCTCGCCGATCGCCTGCTGATTCTGGACGGCGCGATGGGGACAATGATCCAGCGGTACGACCTGACCGAAGAGCAGGTGCGGGGCGAGCGATTTCACGGGCACCATAAAGACCTCGTCCGTTTTTCCGACATCCTCTGCCTGACGCATCCCGGCAAGATCACCGAAATTCACCGGCAATATCTGGCAGCCGGGGCCGACATCGTCGAGACGAACAGCTTTGGTGCCAGCCTGGTGGGGATGGACGAGTTTCAGCTCCCCCGCGAGCTAATCCGCGAAATCAACACCGCCGCCGTCGCCTGCGCCCGCCGCGCGGCCGACGAGTTCAACGAGCGAACGCCGCACAAGCCGCGATTTGTCGCCGGGTCGATCGGGCCGACCGCCAAGCAGATGGCCATTTCGACCCGCGTGGACGATCCCGCCTGGCGCGGGGCGACCTTCGACGAAATGGTCGCTTCGTATTACGAGCAAGTTGCCGCGCTGGTCGAGGCGGGGGCCGATTTGCTGTTGCCCGAAACGTTTATCGACACGCTCAACCTGAAGGCCTGCCTGTTCGCCATTCAAAAGCTGTGCGAAGAGCGGGGCGAGCAAATCCCGATCATGGCCAGCGGCACGTTCGGCCCCGGCGGGGTGACGTTCGTCTCGGGCCAATCGGTCGAAGCGTTTTGGAATGCGATCGGCCAGGTGCCGCTCTTGACCGTCGGCATGAACTGCGCGCTCGGCCCCGAGACGATGCGGCCGCACATCGAAGAGTTGGCGGGGGTCGCGCAGACGCTCGTCCATTGCTATCCCAATGCCGGCCTGCCCAACGAAATGGGTCAATACGATCTGAGCCCCGCCGCGATGGCCGACCTGGTGGGCGACTGGGCCGATCGAGGCTGGCTGAACATCCTCGGTGGCTGCTGCGGCACCACGCCCGAGCACATTGCGGCAATGGCACAGCGCGTCGGCCGCTGCCGGCCGCACCAGCCGACGCCCGCCCCCGCCTGGCTGCGACTTTCCGGCACCTTGCCCTTCACGCAGCGGCCCGACAGCAATTTCATCATGGTCGGCGAGCGGACGAACGTCACCGGCAGCAAGGCGTTTGCCCGGCTGATTCGCGACGGCAAGTTCGAAGAAGCGGTCGAGGTGGCCCGTCAGCAAGTGGCGGGCGGGGCGACGGTAATCGACATTAACGTGGACGACGCCCTGCTCGACGGCGAAGAGGCGATGACCCGTTTTTTGCGGCTGATCGTCGGCGACCCGGAGGTGCAGAAGGTTCCGCTGATGATCGACAGCTCGCGCTGGGGGGTCATCGAGGCGGGCCTGAAATGCGTGCAAGGGAAGGGAATCGTCAACTCGATCAGCCTCAAGGATGGCGAAGCCGAGTTCCTCCGCCGCGCCCGCCTGGTGCAGCGCTACGGCGCGGCGGTCGTGGTGATGGCGTTCGACGAACAGGGACAGGCGGTCGAAATCGAGGACAAGGTGCGGATCTGCCGCCGGGCGTTCGAGCTATTGACCGAGCAGGTTGGCATCCCGCCCGAAGACATCATCTTCGATCCCAACATCCTGACCGTCGCCACGGGAATGGAGGAACACAACAATTTTGCGATCAACTTTATCGAGGCGACCCGGCTGATCAAACAGCGCTGCCCCGGCGCCAAAATCAGCGGCGGGGTGAGCAACATCAGCTTCTCGTTCCGCGGCAACGACCTGGTGCGCGAGGCGATGCACTCGGCCTTTTTGTACCACGCCATCCGGGCCGGCATGGACATGGGCATCGTCAACGCCGGACAACTGGCGGTGTACGAGGAGATTCCCAAGGAGCTGCTCGAGCACGTCGAGGACGTCTTGTTCAACCGCCGCCCCGACGCCACCGACCGGCTCATCAAACTGGCCGAAACGGTCAAAGGCAAAGGCAAGGCGGCGGCAACCGAGGACTTGTCGTGGCGCACCGGCACGGTCGAAGAGCGGCTGAAGCACGCCCTGGTCCGGGGCATCGACAAGTTCGTCGAGGAAGACACCGAAGAGGCCCGCCAGAAGTACGACCGCTGCCTGTCGATCATCGAAGGGCCGCTGATGGCGGGCATGCAGGTGGTCGGCGACCTGTTCGGGGCGGGGAAGATGTTTTTGCCGCAGGTCGTCAAGTCGGCCCGCGTGATGAAAAAGTCGGTCAGTTACCTGCTGCCGTTCATGGAACAGGAAAAGCTGGCCGCCGGCACGCAGGCGCAAAAGGCCCGCGGCAAAATCCTGCTGGCCACAGTCAAGGGGGACGTTCACGACATCGGCAAGAACATCGTCGGCGTCGTGCTGGGCTGCAACAACTACCAGGTGATCGACCTGGGGGTGATGGTCGCCGCCGAGAAGATTCTGGATACGGCGCTGGCCGAGTCGGTCGATATCGTCGGCCTTTCCGGCCTGATTACCCCCAGCCTGGACGAGATGGCTCACGTCGCCAAGGAGATGCAGCGGCGGCAGATGTGTCTGCCCCTGTTGATCGGCGGCGCAACGACGAGTGCTAAGCACACCGCGGTTCGGATCGCGCCGCAGTACCAGCAGCCGACGCTGCACGTGCTCGACGCTTCTCGCTGCGTGGGGGTGGTCGATAAGCTGCTCAGTTCGAGCCTGCACGATCAGCTCGTCAAGGACAATCAGAACTTGCAGCGGCAGTTGGCCGAATCGTACCGCCAGCGCGACGTGAAACTGACGCCGCTGTCCGAGGCCCGCGCCCGGCGATTCATGTGCGATTGGGCGAGCGTGGATATTCCCACCCCGTCGTTCACCGGCCTCAAAGTCCTCCGCGACTTTTCGCTGGCCGAGATTGCCGGCT
Source organism: Pirellulaceae bacterium (assembly GCA_040901775.1). Lineage (GTDB taxonomy): Bacteria > Planctomycetota > Planctomycetia > Pirellulales > Pirellulaceae > CAYLLN01. The sequence continues at coordinate 7,781 of JBBDYF010000164.1, forward strand.
ACATCGACTGGTCCCCGTTCTTCATGACCTGGGAACTGAAGGGGAAGTATCCGCGGATCTTCGACGATCCGGTGGTCGGCCCACAGGCCAAGGAGGTGTTCGACGACGCCCAAAAGCTGCTCGACCAGATCGTCAGCGAAAAGCTGCTCACCGCCCACGGCGTGTACGGCTTCTGGCCGGCCAACAGCGAAGGGGACGACGTTGTCCTTAAAGTTCCAAGTTCCAAGTTCCAAGTTCCAGGTTCGAAGGAGACCGGGAACCTGGAACCTGAAACCTGGAACTCCGTTCGTCTGCATACGCTTCGCCAGCAATGGGATCGCCAGGGGCAGAAAGACTTCCGCGCCTTGGCCGACTACATCGCCCCGGTCGAGAGCGGCCGGCAGGACTATCTCGGCGCGTTCGCGGTGACCACCGGCATCGGCTGCAAGGAACTGTGCGTCCGGTTCGATCGGGACCACGACGATTACAATTCAATCATGACCAAGGCGCTGGCCGATCGGCTGGCCGAGGCCTTTGCCGAACTGTTGCACGCCCGGGCCCGCCGCGACTGGGGCTACGGCCGGGACGAAGGGTTGTCCAGCGACGACTTGATCGCCGAAAAATATCGCGGCATTCGCCCCGCGCCGGGCTATCCGTCTCAGCCCGACCATACCGAGAAGCCGATTCTGTTCGACCTGCTCGGGGCCCGCGAGAACGCCGGCATGGAACTGACCGAAACGTTCGCCATGCAGCCGGCGGCCAGCGTTTGCGGCCTGTATTTTGCACATCCGCAGGCGCGGTACTTCGCGGTCGATCGCCTCACGCGCGAGCAGGTGGAAGACTACGCCCGCCGCAAAGCGATGCCCCTGGCCGCGGTCGAGCGCTGGCTCGGCCCGAACCTGGGCTATGAGCCATAAACCGGCCCGCTATTATGGCTGGCCCCGCTTGTCCGTCGCACCCCAATCACCACTTGCACTCTCTAATCTGATGCCTTTGCCACCCCTGGGACTGCTCAATATCTTCGGCCAGACGCTGGAAGTGCAGGACTTCGCCGTCGTTGCGCTGCTGGTAGTGCTCGAGGGGATGCTCTCGATCGACAACGCCCTGGTGCTGGGCCTGTTGGCCAAACGCTTGCCGAAGAGCGAGCAGCCGCGGGCTTTGTTGTATGGCCTGGCGGGAGCCTTCGTGTTTCGCTTGTTGGCGGTGGTGCTGGCCAGCGTGCTGCTGCGGTGGACGTTCGTCAAACTGCTGGGCGGCGGCTATCTCGTCTATATCGCCGTGCGGCACTTGTTTTTTGAATCGCACGAGGCACCAGACGGCGACAAGATCGTGCTCGACGAGCACGGCCATCCCAAGCTGGTCGAAGAAACGGGCGAAGAACTGACCAAGGAAGAGCAGGAACTGGAAATCAAGCAGCGCGTGCCGGTTTATATCAGCCCCGAGAGGCGCAAGCAGCTCGGCCTCGCCGCTTTCTGGCCGACGGTGTTCGTGATCGAGTTGACCGACATTGCCTTTGCTGTCGATTCGATCCTGGCCGCCATCGCCATGGTCGGCAGCCCCCCCAAGGGGACGCCCGCCGATGCCTTTCACCCCAAGCTGTGGGTCGTCATTTTGGGCGGGATCATCGGGCTGATCCTGATGCGGTTCGCCGCCCGAATTTTTATCGCCGTGCTAGAGCGGTTCCCCCGGTTCGAGATCTCCGCCTATCTGCTGGTGCTGGTGATCGGCTCGAAATTGCTGGCCGACTGGGGAGTCAACTCCGACTGGAGTTTTGACAAACCGCGGTTCATTGCCACTCGCCTGGGAGACTGGAAACAGACGTTCGAAAAGATCGAAGACAAGCGGGTGGGATACGTTCACAATTACGAAGACTGGCTGCGAACCACCTGGCCGCTCGGCCTGGCGGAGAAGAAGCACTTCGAAGCCGAGGAAGCCGCGCCGGAGGCCGAGGAGGACGACAACGGCATTCCGCATACGCCTCACTTGTTGGACTTTCACAGTCCCCGGCGTCCCGAGTTCATCTTGTTCTGGCTCACGATGCTCGGCTGTTTTGCCTACGGGTTCGTCCCCAAGCGGAAAAAGCCGAGCGAGCCGGCGCATGTGTAGCGCCCGCGGGTTGCCCGGCAGCGTAGAATGCGGTTAGGGTACAATGGTCATGCTTCGCTCTACCGCTGCCTGGGTGTTGCTGCTGGTTCTGGCCCAGCCGGCGCTGGCCGCTGCGCCGGGAGAACCCGCGACCGCCGGCGAACCAATGACCGCAGCCGAGCGGGGCTATCGCAACCTGGTCGAGACGCCGTATCTGCCACCCGATTTCGATCAAGAGGTGTTCGACGCCGCCTGGCGGCACTGGCCCGAGCCGCTCCGCAGCGAGGCCGAAAAGGCGACGCCCGACGAGCGCCGCCAAATGGCCTTTGCCCGCTACGGCCTGACGCCCCGCGTGGACGAGCCGACCAAGCCGCTGCAATACGTCGTCGATGAGCAGGGCCAGTGGACGATGAACTGCTTTGCCTGTCACGGCGGGCTGGTGCCGGCTGCCAATGGCGGCAGCCTCACCTGGCCCGGCGCGCCGAACTCGCAATTTGCCCTGCAAACGCTGACCGAAGAGACCCGCCTCGCCAAGGCCGAGCTGGGCCGCTCGTTCAGCCGCATGGACCTGGGCAGTGCCTTCATCCCGCTCGGCACGACCAACGGCACGACGAACGCCGTCATGTTTGGCGTGGTGTTGTTGGGCCTGCGCGATGCCGATCTGAACTTCGACGGCAGCCGCGGGATTGCCAAGATGACCCATCACGACATGGACGCCCCGGCGTGGTGGCACTTCAAACGGAAGAAGATGCTCTATATCGACGGCTTTGCCGCCAAGGGGCATCGGGGCCTGATGCAGTTCATGCTGGTCCGCTCGAACGGTCCCGAAAAGTTCCGCCAGTGGGAAAGCGAGTTTCGCGACGTGTTTGCGTACATTTCGTCGCTCGAGCCGCCGAAATATCCCTTCCCTATCGACCGCGACCTGGCCGCCCTGGGCGAAACGGCCTTCCGCCGCGTCTGTGCCGACTGCCACGGAACCTATGGCAGCCCGGCGAGCTATCCCGAACGGCTGGTCCCGATCGACGTGGTGAATACCGACCGCGTGCGGCTCGATGCGCTGTCGCCCGCCCATCGCGACGCTTACGGCAAAAGCTGGTTTGCCGACTACGGAAAACTCGCAGTGGTCGACGAGCCCGATGGCTACGTCGCCCCGCCGTTGTACGGCGTGTGGGCCAGCGCTCCGTATTTTCACAACGGCAGCGTTCCCACGCTGTGGCACGTCTTGCATCCGGAGAGCCGGCCCGCGGTTTGGAAGCGGAGCGATTCGGGCTACGACAGCGACCGCCTCGGCCCGCGGATTGAAACCTTCGAGCAGCTCCCGCCTGAGATCACCGCCGGCTGGCAGAAGCGGCAGTATTTCGAGACCCGTGCTTTCGGCAAAAGCGCCCAGGGGCACGACTTTCCCAGCGAACTGTCGGCCGAAGAGAAGCGGGCTGTGCTGGAGTATTTGAAGACGCTCTAGGGGCGGAGGAAACCATGCCTATCAGTTTGACCGAGGATATACGGACGCTCGCCGAGCTCACCGCGGGCCCGCTGGCCATCGTCAAGCAGGTCAGGCAAACGGGCCGGCCCGTCGTCGTAACAAACAAAGGGAAGGCCGATGTGGTGGTGATGGACGCCGCCACTTACGAGAAGCGGCTGAAAATCGCGAACCTGTCTCGTCTGCTGATGAAGGCAGAAACCGACGTTCAAGCGGGGCGAACGCGGCCGGTTCGCGAATTTCTGCGAGAGCTGCGCCGTGCCAAAAAAGTTTCAGGTTGACATCACGGCGAGCGCGGAGGCCGATGTTCGCCTGATCCACGCCCACATTGCCAGCGACAATCTCAAGGCGGCGGATCGGTGGGCCGGCCAGATCGAACGAATGATGCTGCGCCTGGAAACGCTCCCTTTTGGGCACGAGGTCATTCCCGAAGCAGCCGATTTAGGCGTTGAGTATCGCCATAAGTTGTTCGGGAACTATCGAATCATCTATCGCGTGATGGGACAGCGGGTGGTCGTGATGCGTGTCATCCACGCCGCCCGGCTGCTCGGTGCGGCGTTGTTTTCCTGACGGTGATGGCCAATCGGCCGGTCCCCCGTGTGCGCCGCCCGATTACGCCTATAATATCGGGACAGCTCAGCACATGGATCGCCTGTGGCCAACCGAATCGTTTCTTTCGAAAGACGCCCGATGACGACTCAGCTTCTCTCCGCCCGCGCCGGCCAGATTACGCCCCAGATGGTGTTCGTCGCCCAGCGCGAAGCGCTGGCCCCCGAGCTGATTCGCGATGAGGTTGCCGCCGGCCGGATGGTCATTCCGGCGAACAAGGTTCACCTTGCCGGCCGCCTGGAACCGATGGCGATCGGCATCGCCGCCCGGTGCAAGATCAACGCCAACATTGGCAACTCGGCGGTCACCAGCAACGTTGACGACGAACTGGAAAAGCTGCACACCTCGGTCCACTTCGGGGCCGACACGGTGATGGACCTCTCGACCGGCAAGGACATCGACGGCATCCGCCAGGCGATCATCGACGCCTCGCCGGTTCCGATCGGCACCGTGCCGATCTACCAGATGCTCGAAGAACTAGGGGGCAATATCGAGGACATGCGCCCGCGGCATTTTCTCGACATGATCGAGCATCAGGCGAAACAAGGCGTCGATTACATGACCGTCCACTGCGGCGTGATGATGGAGCACCTGCACCTGACGACCAGCCGGGTGACCGGCATCGTCAGCCGCGGCGGCTCGCTGATCGCCAAGTGGATGATGGCCCATCGCCGGCAGAACCCGCTGTACACTCACTTCGACGACCTGTGCGACATCATGCGCCAGTACGACGTCACCTGGAGCCTGGGCGACGGCCTGCGCCCCGGCAGCATCGCCGATGCCAGCGACGCCGCCCAGTTTGCGGAGCTAGACGTGCTGGGCGAACTGACCGAGCGGGGCTGGAAGAATGGCACGCAGGTCATGGTCGAGGGGCCTGGGCACATTCCGATGGACCAGATCGAGATGAACATCAAGCGGCAGATCGACGTGTGCAAGGGCGCGCCGTTTTATGTGCTGGGCCCGTTGGTGACCGACATCGCCCCCGGCTACGACCATATCACCAGCGCCATCGGCGCGGCGCTTGCCGGGTGGCACGGCGCGGCCATGCTCTGCTACGTGACGCCCAAGGAGCACCTGGGCCTGCCCAACCGCGAGGACGTGAAGCAAGGCGTCATCGCCTACAAGATTGCCGCCCACGCGGCCGACGTCGCCCGTAAGCGCAAGGGATCTCAAGAGCGCGACGACGCCCTGAGCCGGGCACGCTTCGCCTTCGACTGGAACGAGCAGTTCCGCCTCTCGCTCGATCCCGAAACGGCCCGCGCCTACCACGACGAAACGCTGCCGCAAGACACCTTCAAATCGGCCCACTTTTGCAGCATGTGCGGCCCGAAGTATTGCTCGATGAAGATCACCGAAGACATTCGCAAGATGGCCGACGCGAAAGAGCTGGTGGCGATCGAGCCGGCGTGAGTTCATTGAGCCGGCGCGAAGTCCAGCAATGACGAGATCGTTGCGGCTGTTTCTACCGCTGTGCCTCGTTCCTCGGTCGGATGCGGCAACATTGGTTCTGAAGAATCGCCAAGGTACAATGCATCGCAAAGGGATTGCACATGGCCACGGCGCATTCAGATATTCCAAATTCGATGCTCGTCCAAGTGGTCGCGGGTCGTACGCCCCCTCTTGAACCGCTGTCGATCACCCAGGTCGAGCAGATGATGGCCCACGGCATCTTGCTCGAAGGATCGCCCATCGAGCTAATTGACGGCCTGCTGATTCGCAAGGACCGCAGCACGCGAGGCGGCGACCCCATGACGCACCATCCAAGGCATGCCGTCTGCGTCAGTCGTTTGCAGGGACTTGCCAGACGGGTCGAACTTCACGGCTGTCACTTGCGAAGTCAGTTGCCTATCGCCCTCACTGAATTTCGAGCGCCTGAGCCCGACCTCGCAATCATCCGTGGGAAGCCTGAGGAATACCGCGACCGCCATCCCGGCCCGAACGATACCGTTGCCGTGATCGAAGTGGCAGACAGTTCGCTGGATTTCGACCAGACGACGAAATATCGCCTGTATGCGGCGGCCGGAATCGCTGTCTATTGGATTGCAAATGTGGTTGACAATGTGATTGAAGTGTACGAGCAGCCCGACGCCTTAGTGGGCGAATACCGCGTGCGGCGCGACTATCAAAGTGGGCAGACAATCGATCTTCCGTTGCCTTCCGGCGTTTCGCTCGCAATCGACGTTGCCAGCATTCTCGGTTGACGCCCCGCGCGAGGTGCTGTATCCGTGGGCGTGATGGATAACCCTTACCAATCGCCGGTCGCGTTTCCAGCCGCGGCCGAAACGCCTCCCATGCCGGCCCGCCCGGCCGCGCGCACGCGCGAGATCGTCGCCTGGGCCCTCTGCGACTGGGCCAACAGCGCCTATTCGACGCTGCTGATCACGATCCTCGTCTCTTATCTGACGAAATTCGTCCTGCCGGGCGACGCGGGCATTCTGGCCTACGGCTGGGGGCTGGGCGTCTCGATGTTCCTGTCGGCGTGCCTCTCGCCCATCGTGGGAGCGATGGCCGACGCCCGGGCCAACAAGCGCACTTGGCTCTTATGCACCTCCTTCACCGGCGCGACGTGTAGCGTGCTGATGGGCCTGATCCCGCCCGACTGGCCGTGGCTGTTCATGACCCTGTTTTTCGTCGCCAGCCTGGCGTTCGAGCTGTCGTTCAGCTTCTACAACGGCTTTTTGCCGGAAATCGCCGACGAAGCGTCGCTGAACCGCATCTCGGGCATCGGCTACGCGGCCGGCTATTTTGGCGGCGGATTGGCCCTGGCGGTGGCCATCGCGGCCCTCTCGATCGGCAGCGCCAACGGCCTCAGCACGGCGGACGGACTGCGGATCGGTCTGGTGATCATGGGCCTGTGGTGGGCCACGTTCACGCTGCCGGCGGCGTTCTTCTTGCGCGATCGCAATCCGCCCCGTGGCGCGGCGCTCGGCTTCGGCCCGACCGCGCGGCGCGCGATTGGCGAAGTCATGCAGACCCTCCGCGGCATCCGCGCGTACAGCGTGCTGGCTCTATTCTTGCTGGGCTTCCTGCTCTACAACGAAGGAATTCAGACGGTGATGAGCCAGGCCTCGGTCTTCGCCCAGAAAGTCCTCGACATGCAGCCGGTCGAGCTGGGGATGGTCGTGCTGATGATCCAGTTTGTCGCCACGCCGGCCGCGATCGGCGTCGGCTGGTTGGGGGATCGGCTGGGAGCGAAGCGGGTGTTGCTGGGGTGCCTCGTCGTCTGGTGCGGCTTGTTGATCGCGGCCTATTTTATCGACGAACGCTGGCAGTTTTGGTGCCTGGGGGTCGTGCTGGCGATGGTCATGGGGGGAACGCAATCGATCAGCCGGGCGATGATGGGGGCCATGACGCCGCCGGCGAAGACGGCCGAATTTTTCGGCTTCTTCAACCTATCGTGCCGGGCCACGAGCATGGTCGGGCCGATCCTGTTTGCCCAGATGCTGGTCTGGACGGGCAGCGCGAACATCGCCATCCTGAGCCTGCTGGTGTTCATCGTGGCGGGCATGTTGACCGTGACCCGCGTGAACCTGCGGCGGGGAATCGGGCAGGCGAAAACGGCGTGAGCCAATGACATGCCTGGCGCTGGCGACGAGGGCCGCCCCTGTACTCAGTACCAGTAGAATTGTTGAAACCGACTCCAGACTGCCGGTTCCCGACTCCCGAACCCCGACCCCCTCCCCCATGCTCGGCGCCACGCTCGATCTGCCCGCCTATCTCGACCGCCTCCTTGCCGAGGTTAACCGCCTCAACCAGGCCGATCTTCGTCAGTGGGCGGATCTGCTCTTCCAAGCGTGGGACGGCGGCCGCTTCGTCTTCATCATCGGCAACGGCGGCAGCGCCACCACCGCCAGCCACATGGCCGAAGACCTGGGCAAAAGCACCCTCCGGCCCGCCGACCTGCGGGACGAGTCCAAAAAACGGCTCAAGGTGCTCAGCCTGACCGACAACGCCGGCTGGCTGCTCGCCGTGGGAAACGACTGCGGCTACGATCAGATCTTCGTCCAGCAACTGATGAACTACGGCTCGCCGGGCGACCTGCTGATCGCCATCAGCGGCAGCGGCAACAGCCCGAACATCCTGGCGGCGGTCGATTGGGCCAACCGGCACGGCTTGGTGACGTATGGGCTGACCGGCTACGGCGGCGGCAAGCTAAAACAGATGCAGCAGCATGGCCTGCACGTCGATCTGGCCGACATGGGGATGGTCGAAAGCATCCACCTGTGCGTCTTTCACTGGGTGCTGAACGACGTGTTTGCCCGCATCAACCGGGAAGGGCGCTACGACTAGAGAGCCACAACCTTCGAGGATCGCCGCATGTCCGCTCCGTCCCCCAATCCATTCGCCGATCCGCCGCCCAATCCCTACGCTCCGCCACAAGCCGGCGGCCCGTTCGCGCCGTCGCCCGGCGCCGAGCCATTCGCCCCGTGCCCTGGCTGCGGCAACACGTACGCCAGCCGCGTCGGCTACACGCTCTGGGGGGGCGCGGTCGGCCCCAAGATGTTTACCCACGTGAAGTGCCTGAAATGCGGGCAGGCATATAACGGCAAGACCGGTCAGTGGAACACGCGGAACATCGCGCTGTACGTTGCGGTGACCACGGGCATCGGTGGGGCTGTGCTCGCGGCGATCTTCGGGGCCCGCTTTCTCAGCTAGCCCATCCGCCGACAGGAGCCGCTACGGACTGACTTCGGCTTGTTCGAGCGTCACGTTGTTTTGCTTCGTGCTCGTCCCTTGCTTGCGAACCACTTCGAACAAGAGATCGGCCCGCCGGCCGGCGGCAACCTTGGTCACAAACTCGACCGTCTGAAAGTCGTGCAGCGTCGGCTCGAGCTGGCTCTTGAAGGTGACGTGCCCTGGGAAGGCCCGGCGAACCTCGATCTCGATCTCTTGTCCGGTATAGTTGCGAATCCGCTGGGAATACAGTTCGTGGTCCTGCCAGCCGACGAGCGTCGCGTTTTCCTGTTTCACCACCACGTCTCCGCCAACTTTGCGCAGCTCGGTCGCTCCGTGAATTTGCAGCCACAGTTCGTCGCGGAAGATGCGGAGCTTAATCAGCTCGAAGATCACCTCCGGATCGGGCCCCAGGTTGAGTTCGATTTTGTCGCCGATCGGGATGTACTTGACCGCCTGCTGGGTCAGGTACGACAGCCCCTCCCGGCCGTTGTCGCGAAAGACGCGAACCACGCCGTCGGGTAGCGGCGTGGTGCCGAGCTTCGACTTTTCGTCGTTGGTAAGCAGGTACATCCGCACCAACTGCTCGCCGTATTCGGCCGGGCGATAGCGATACTGAATCTTCATGGGCACGGCTTGGGCCTCGAGCGAACGCAGCCGCTTCGACCAGCCGTTGGGGATCGTCTCGGTCCCTTCGACCGTGTAGATGAAGTACTCGCTCAAGCCTTCTTTCACGATCTCTTTCTTCCTCCCCTCGGCCGCCATGCCCCCTCCCATGGCTCCCCGGTCAAAAAAGTAATGGGTGGCATCCTTCGCGAACCTGGCCTTCACATCGGCCTCCAATTTGGCGACATCGGCCAGCGGCAACTGAGCAAGCTGGGCGATCTTCTCGACCAGGTTGATCGTGCCGACGACCAGCCGCACCTGCGCGTTTTCGTACTCTTCGCCGCTGTTGTTGTGAACGCGAACGAAGCCCTCCAAATTCAGGTTCTGTTCGGCCGCATTGGCGATGGCAACGTAGTCGGCGCTCCAGGTGATCCCGCTGGTGAAATAGGTGATCTGAATGGTTGCCTCGCCGTCGAGCTCGCTTTGCACGTTCCAGTAAAGCATGTGCGGCTTGTCGTGCGGAAACGTGGTGTCGAGCACGTCGAGCTTGTCCGCTTGGGTGAGAAACTTCAGCTCGACCGAACTGGGGTCGATCAGGGTGTTCGCCCAACTGAACTGCAGCGGGTTGGCCCCTTTTTTGAACGTCACCTGGCGCGTCTCGCGCACCAGGGTAATGTCCTCGCTGTTGTAGATCGTAAGCTGGACCGTGTCCCTCGCGGGAACAGTCGAAAGGTCGATGTTCTCGGCGTGCAAGGATCGACCAAACAGAACGATCAACAGAACAAACAACACAGATCGGCTAAACGGTTGCATAAAAACTCCTGCTCCTCACAATCCACTGACCACGTAACTACTGACTACTGATCAACTCACCAACTCACCACTCGTTCTTGAGCGTGACGTGCAGCTTGTGCGTGATCTTCTCGGCCTTGCCGTCCTTGGCGCGGGCCGGCAGCTTGGCGTGAAAGGTGACCTGCTCGAAGGTGCTCCGCTCTTTGTCGAGGCCTCCTTCGAAGGTCGTCTGCGGGCCCAGTTCCCACTCGACATCGCGGCCCGAATCGCCGCGAGTCTCGTTCCGCACGTGCCGCAGGTTCTCGATCAGGTCGAGCGTCACCGCCTGAGGCTTGAAGTTTTCGATCTCGTACTTCAGGATCACTTCCTGATGGAACAGGTTGCCGCTGACGTGCTTCCGCTCGTTCATTTCGATCGTCCGTTTGACGACGATGTCTTGCGCCACCCCCAGATACAGCTTTATTTCGTCGTCGATCGGTGTGAAGCGGCCCCAGTCTTCGCCCAGGAAGGCTGCCGAGCCGGCGCCGCCCGCATCGATGAAAATCCGCACCTTGCCGTGCGGCAGCGGATGCGCGCCCAGGCCGTTCGCCTTGTCGTTTTTCAGCACGTAGTGCATCGGCACGCGGAGTTTGTTTTGCGGCTGATCGAGCCAGCCGAATTCGGCCAGGTTCACGGTATAGGCCTTCTTGACCGGCACCTGCTCGAACTTTTGCACGAGCATCTCTTTCGTTTCGTTCAGGCCGATCGGCTTGAGGAACGACTTGCCGTAGCCCGCGAACAAATTGGTGTCGCCGAACTCTTCGTTGGCAAAGTTTTGCAGCCGCATGTATTCGGAAAGGACGAGCGACTTTTCATCCTTCGAGGCGGTCGCCCGGTAGTTGAAGCTTTTGGTCAGGTTGCCGAGCAGGTAGCTAATCCGGACGCGGGCCGAGCCGCTGTCGCTGCTGCCGACCGTCCAGATCAACGCCGCTTCGTTGGGCGGGTAGCTGACCGAGAGGACTTTCACATCGAGCGGCTTATCCGCTACCGGGGCGACGACGCGAAAGACGATCGTATTGGGGTCGATCTGGGTGTTCGCCCAGGAAAAATCGACCTGGTTTTCCCCTTTCACCAGGGGCACGATCCGCTCTTCCTCGACCAGCGTCGCCGCGGCGTTGTCGAGTTGGATTTCGACCCGCTCGCGCACCGGCAGCGTGATCAATTTGACGCGGGCCTCGGCCACTTCGGGCCACAACAGGCCGGGGGAAGTCGTCGCGGCAAGGGCCGCGCCGGCTAGAAACAACTTCGTAGCAAACCATTTACGCATCGCAGCGCTCCAGAAAAGAACGGACGGGCGGGCCAGGCAGGTGGCGGTAAATTTGCCGGTCTCTGCAAGGTAAGACGACGCCTGCGCCGCGGCGGATTCGGACTTTTTTTCCGCCAATTTTTCCGACAATCGTCCAGCGCCGCGGCGGCTGCTGGCGCGCCGGCGCAGCAGTGAAGGCAGCCCAGCCAAACATCGGCCCGCGTCGATGCGGCAAAAAGAGGCCGAGTCTCACTTTTCAGGAATCGGCCCGGTCGCTATAAGCCGATGCCAAGGGTGTCTGACCTGCCGCGCCGCGATGCGCAAACCCCTGCGACGAACCAGCAGCTCACGCACTCCCCGCCGATCTCGATTCGCGGCGCTGCGCACCCCAACCGAAAGCCCAGCGCCCGGACCCAAATTCCACCAATCCCTAGGGAAGGGGAACTGGTATGCGCAAAGAGTCGATGCGTCGCAAGGATGCGGCGCCGGCCAAGCAGGCCCCGTCTCGTCGTCCGCTGCGGCTGGAAACGCTAGAACCCCGCAACCTGTTCACCGCGACACCTTGGGACGAGGCCCTCTCGGCCGGATTCTCCGGCCACGCGGGAGTTTGCCAGTGCCCGGTATGCACCGGCGTCGGGTTGGAAGAGATCGCCGTGGTGTCGATGCAGGCCGCAGCGCCGAGCGCGGCCGGCCTGGTGACGAGCGTACCGCAACTGAGCAGCAATCCCGCCGCGCGGGCCAAGCTCTATCTCGACTTCAACGGCCATGTGCAGCCAGGCTGGGGCAACTTCAATCACGTCGTCACGCCCGCCTTCGACCAGGATGGCAGACTGGCCACGCTCGGCAGCGGCGAACTGGCGACGATCCGCGGGGTGTGGGCCCGCGTCGCCGAAGATTACGCCCCCTTCAACATCGACGTCACGACCATCGCGCCGGGCCACCTGTCCAAGCGCGTCGTCGCGCATGTGGCGATCGGCGGGCACTATTCCGACTGGTACGGCTCGTCGGCGGGAGGTGTCGCCTACGTCGGCGGCTTTTACAATGCGCTGCCCAACGTGGCCTACGTTTTCGAGGATGCCCTGGGAAACGGTAACACGCGTTACCTGGCCGAGGCGATTTCGCACGAAGCGGGGCATCTGTTTGGCCTGCAACACCAAGCGGTCTGGAGCGGCGGCACGTTGGTCGATGCCTACAACTCGGGCGACGACCGCTGGGCGCCGATCATGGGCACCGGCTACTATGCCGACCGGACGACCTGGCACCGCGGCCCGAACTCGACCGGCGCGTCGGCCATTCAGGACGACATGGCCATCCTCGCCGGCTCGGCCAACGGCTTCGGTTGGCGGGCCGACGACTTTGGCAACACCCTGCACACGGCAACCAACTTGCCGGCCGCGGGATCGAGCGTGAACTTCACCGGCCTGATCGGCAGCACCAGCGACGTCGATACCTGGCGGTTCACCACCAGCGGCGGCAGCGCAAACTTCCAACTGTCGGGGGCCCAGTTCGGCGGCAATCTCGATGCCGTGTTGGAGCTGCGCAATGCCACCGGCCAGACGATCGCCACGTCGGCCCCCGGCGGTTCGCTGGGTGCCAGCGTGATGAGCACCTTGCAAGCCGGCACCTATTATTTGGCCGCCCGCAGCCAAGGGGGCTACGGCAATGTCGGACAATACACGATTCGCGGCACGCTGCCGGTGGCGGCCAGCATCCACTCCAGCCCGGAGATTAGCGTCCGCATGCAAACCGTCGAGATCACCGACGGCGCGGCCATCGGCTACGGCTCGACGACCGTCGGCGCCCCGATCACGCGAACGTTCACCGTGGTCAACACGGGCCGCGGTACTTTGACGCTCAGCCCCATCGGTTCGAGCGGCTTGCCGGCCGGCTTCTCGCTGGTCAGCAACCTCAGCCGGACGTCACTGGCGGCGGGGCAATCGGCCACGTTCTCGCTTCGGTTCGATGCCCGCCAGGCAGGCACTGTCAGCGGCCAGTTGACGCTCCGCAGCAGCGATCCCAACGAGCGGTCGTTCGAGGTCCGCTTGCTGGCGAGCGCCAGCGGAACGAGCCCCGCCCCCCTTCCCCCGGCAACGAACGCGGGAAGCAGCACGCCGCCGCTCGTCAAGCGCGTGCTCGACAATGGCGCCTCGGGCCACACCAAACGCGGCCAGTGGAATCGGAGCACGGGCCAAGGGGTGCAGGAGGATCTCGACCGCGCGGCGAAAGGGACCGGCAGCAGCTATTCGACCTGGTCGTTTCCCGGAATCGCCAATGGCAAGTACCAGGTCTATGCGGCCTGGCCCGGCGGCAGTACCCACGCCACCAATGCCCCGTTCACGCTGTACAACGGCAGCACCCCCACGGCCACCGTCCGGATGAACCAGCGCGTCGCCTCGTCCGGCCTCACCGCCGACGGCGCCACATGGAAGTATCTGGGCACGGTTCAAATCACGGGAGGCCGGCTCAACGTCCGGCTGACCAACGCCGCCAACGGCTTTGTCGTTGCCGACGCCATCCGGATCGTGCAGATGCCAGCCAGCGCTGCCGCAATCGACGGCTTGCACGACAGCCAGGCCGCCGACCTGGGCTTGCTCGCCTGGCTAGGCGGCGAAGAGCAATCCTCCGCGGCGGCCATCGAACGGGTGGCTGTGGTTCGCGCAGCGAATCAAGGCGATTGGACCTCGCCAGACGACCTATTGCATGTTGCCGCTGCTCGGCCCGACTGGCAGGAACTGCTGGCCGCCATTCAGCCCGGCGAGGATCTCGACTTCTGCGAACTTGCCGAGCCGCTCGAAGATGCCAGCGCCGCCTGGGAAGTGGTCGCCACGCTGACTACCGGCGAGCGGGAGGCGTTAGCCTCCCGATAGAGCTCCGCGTCCCATCGTCGCCCGCGCCTGACTTTCAAGCCAGTCTCTACCGACTTTCAACGAGGGCAATTTCGGCATCGGTCAGGCCGTAGAGCCGATAAACGAGCCGGTCGATCTGGCGGTCGGTCGCGTCGATCTGCCGCCGGAGGACCGTGTGGGCGTGACCGGTCTTGGTTTTCGCAAGCTGCGCGTGCAGATCGAGCATCTGCTTGGAAAAAGTTGCCAGGCATTCGTGAGCCGTTCGCTCGGCACGATCTTCTTGGTTCAGGCGGACGACTGGAAAGCCCTCCAGATATTGTCCAAAGAAACGCAAGTAAATCTCGTGCTTGCCTTCCAGGCCGGCACAGGTTTGCGAAAAGTAAAAGCCGCCTAGTGCTTTGTCAGGCTTTAATTTTGGGGTAGAGCCGCTTCAGTTTTATGCG
>JBBDYF010000165.1:0-22529 GCA_040901775.1 Pirellulaceae bacterium
CTGACCACTGACCACTGACCACTGACCACTGACAACAGCTATGTCACGCATTGGAAACAAACCGATTCCCGTTCTGGATGGCGTGAAAATCGCCGTTGACGGGCGCTTGGTCCGGGTCGAAGGCCCCAAGGGGAAGCTCGAGTGGGAGCATCGCCAGGAAGTCTCGGTCAAGCTAGACGACGACGGCAAGCAACTGACCGTCGCCCGCCAGAACGACGAGCGCGAGGCGCGGGCCTTTCACGGCCTGACTCGGGCGCTGATCAACAACATGATCTTCGGCGTGAAGAACGGCTACGAAAAGCGGCTGGAGATCGTCGGCGTGGGCTACCAGGCGTCGCTCAAGGGCAAAATGCTGCACCTCCGCGTCGGCTTTGCCAACGAACTGGTTCGCGAGGTGCCGGTCGGTCTGACGGTCACCGTGCCGGATCAGACCCACGTCGTGATTCAAGGCGTCGATAAGCAGTTGGTGGGGCAGTTTGCGGCCGAGGTTCGCTCGCTCCGCAAGCCCGAACCGTACAAGGGGAAGGGCGTCCGCTACCAGGGCGAGCAGATCAAGCTCAAGCCGGGCAAGGCCGCCACGAAGTAGTTCGACGGCCAGGCTGCGCCGGCGACCCGATGGAATTGAACCGTTAGCATTGAATAGCAAGTATCGAATACTGGCGAGGCAGTCTCTTATTTGCGGAGACGGCGGGACGCCAGAAGGAAGACGAACGTGGAAAAGCAACGATATTTAGGCGCTCAGCGGCAGCGACGGCGGTTTCGCGTTCGGAAAACGATTCGCGGCTCGGTCGCACGGCCGCGGCTGTCGATCTGTCGCAGTCACAAGAATGTGGCGGCGCAAATCATCGACGACGTTTCGGGCAAGACGCTAGTCGCGGTCAGTACGTTGGATGGCGACCTGCGGACGCAGCTAAAATACGGCGGCAACAAGGCGGCGGCCCAGGCGGTCGGCAAGGTGTTGGCCGAGAAGGCGCTGGCCGTCGGGATCAAGCAGGTCTGCTTCGATCGCGGACACAACAAGTACCACGGCCGCGTGGCAGCGCTGGCCGACGCGGCCCGCGAAGCAGGGTTGAGCTTTTAGCGGGCACGCCTGGTGCAAAATCGAAAATCTGAAATTTGAAACTTGAAATCCCATGGCAAAAGAACAATCGCGCGGCGAATTTATCGACAAGACGGTGCAGATCAAGCGTTGCGCCGCCGTCGTAAAAGGGGGCCGCCGCTTCAGCTTTGCGGCCATGGTCGTCGTCGGCGACGGCAAGGGCAAAGTCGGCTGGGGCTATGCCAAAGCCAACGAGGTTCCGCCCGCCGTCGAAAAGGCCCAGAAACAGGCCAGCCGCACGATGGTCAGCATTCCGCTGGTCGGGGCGGCCTCGATCCCGCATTACGTGCGGGCGCGGTACGGCTCGGCCGACGTGATGCTGATGCCGGCCGACGCCGGTACGGGCGTCATCGCCGGGGCGGCGGTGCGGGCCGTTTGCGAAGCGGCCGGGATTCACAATGTCATTACCAAGAGCTTTGGCACGAGCAACCAGGTCACCGTGGTTAAGGCCACGATCCAGGCCCTCAGCCAATTGAAAACGCAGCAAGACGTGGAACGGCTGCGGGGAGTCGCCCTGTCATGAGTTTGCACGAAGTTCACAAGAACGTTGAAAAGCACAAGAAGAGCCGCCGCATCGGTCGCGGCATTGGCTCGGGCCGGGGCAAGACCTCGGGCAAGGGCCACAAGGGGCAGTTGGCCCGTTCCGGCTGGAAGGCGCTGTCGATCTTTCAGGGGGGCGGCTCTCCCTTGGTGCGGCGGGTGCCCAAGCGCGGGTTTACCAATATTTTCGGTCTCACCGTGGCCGAGGTGAACGTGGGCGATTTGGAAGAGCTGTTCGAAGCGGGGGCCACGGTCACGCCGGAAGCCCTCAAGGAAAAGGGCGTCTTGAAGCGCCGCTTCGACGTGCTCAAGGTGCTGGGCGATGGCGAATTGACCAAGAATCTGTCGATCTCGGCTCACCGCTATAGCGCGTCGGCCAAAGAGAAGATCGAAAAGGCCGGCGGCGCCGCCAATGTCCTGCCTGGCAAGACGACGGTCGCCGAGAAGAAGAAACAGAGAAAGGCCGCGGCCGCCAAGTAGCCCGCTGGTCGATCGAGACGGTGCCGATCGGCCGGGCCGTAAAGAGTACGGCGTCCTCGCCGAATTACCTTGCCGGCAGAACCCAATTCCGCATAGCCTCGCCGCGCCAGATTTGGTAGTCTGGCGAGTCTGGCTGGCTGGCGACGCCAAGTCGCGGGAGGGCAGGGCGGCAACGAGTTTTCGCCCCGCGGGTCCAACGAACCAGGATGGGCTAAGTGTATGTGGGAAAAGTTTCGCGCGATCTTCACGATTCCCGAGCTGCGGCAGAAGATCTTCTTCACGTTGATCCTGCTGGCGGTGTTTCGGATCGGCTATCAAATCCCCTTGCCGATCGTGGATCAAGTGGGCCTGGCCGAAGCGATGAAGCAGCAGGGCCAAGGGGGCGTGTTTGGCTTCATGGAGAAAATCTCCGTGTTCAGCGCCGCCGATCTGCGGCGGATCACGATCTTCGGCCTGGGGATCATGCCTTATATCTCGGCCTCGATTATTCTGCAGCTTTTGGGCAGCGTTTATAAGCCGCTCGAAGAACTCCGCAAAGAAGGCGAGACGGGCCGCAAGAAGATCAACGAATACACGCGCTATCTGACCGTGGTGATGTGCCTGATCCAGGGAACCGGCTACCTGTGGACGATGCTGTCGCCCGCGACGGGGGGCGGCTCCATCTCGCCGGAATTCCTGGCCTATGCGGGCGGGCCGCTGCATTGGAGTTGGTTCGTCACCTCGATCCTGGTCATGACCTGCGGCACGCTGTTCGTCATGTGGCTCGGCGAACAAATCGACGAATTCGGCATCGGCAACGGCATCAGCCTGTTGATCATGGCCGGCATTCTGGCCCAGATGCCGCAGGCCCTGATCGGCTTTTTCCGCGGTTGGACCCCGACCCTGACGGGCTTTCGCGAGCCGGGGGTCGAGCACCTGGTGGTGCTCACCATTCTGTTCGTGCTGGTGGTCGCGGGCGTGGTTTTCATTACGCTCGGGCAGCGGCAAATTCCCACGCAAAGCGCCAAGCACGTGCGCGGCCGGCGGGTGTATGGGGGCAATCGCCAGTACTTGCCGCTGCGGCTCAACCAGTCGGGCGTGATGCCGATCATTTTTGCCAGCAGCTTGCTGATGCTGCCCGCCATGATCTTTGGCGGCCTGGCCAACGCGATTGGCGCCACCGCCAAGGAAGGCACCTTTGCCTACGGGACGTACTGGGTTTTCGGCCAGTTGCAAACGATTTTCGCCAGCGGCACCTCGTTCTTCTACAACCTGACGTACGTCGCCTTGATCTACTTTTTCAGTTACTTTTGGATGGCGATTACCTTCAATCCCAAGGAAATCGCCGAGAATCTCAAGGACTTCGGCACGTTCATTCCCGGCTATCGGCCCGGGCGGCGGACGGCCGAGTACCTGGAGAAGGTCATGGTTCGGATTACGTACGTCGGGGCGGGTTTTTTGGCGGTCGTGGCGATCGTGCCGACCGTGATTTCGGGCCTGCTGGGCGTCCAGCCGAACGTCGCCAGTTTTTATGGCGGCACCGGCCTGTTGATTGCGGTGAGCGTGGCCTTCGATCTGATCCAAAAGATCGACAGCCACTTGGTCATGCGGGACTACCGGGGACTTTTGGAGCCGTAAGGCGATCGATCATCGACAAGCAGGCCCGCAGGCCGGCGGACAAGCCAGGGTGAAATGCGGTTCGCAGACGGACGCGCGGGCGAAGTGTCGAGTGTGCCATGTTGATTGTGTTTATTGGACCTCCCGGCGCCGGCAAGGGGACGCAGTCGAAACGGCTGCTCGCCTACCTGGGAATCCCGCATCTTTCCACCGGCGAATTGCTGCGCGAGGCGAAGAGCCACAATACGTCGCTCGGACGCCTGGCGGCGCAGTACATGGACCACGGCAGCCTCGTGCCCGATCCGCTCGTCCTGCAAATGGTCGGCGATCGGCTCAACCGGCCGGAATACACCCGCGGCTGCATGTTCGACGGCTTCCCGCGAACCTTGCAGCAGGCCCGTTCGCTGGACGAATCGCTGGCCCAGCGGGGCACGCCGCTGAGCCTGGCGCTCGAATTGCGGGCGGACGAAAACGAGCTGATCGGCCGGATGCTCAAACGGGCCACCGACGAAAAACGGGTGGACGACAACCCGCAAACCATCATGCAACGGATGGATGTGTACAAAAAACAGACGGCGCCGCTGTTAGAGTACTACCAGAAGCGGGGGTTGTTGGTCGCGATCGACGCGATGGGGAGCCCGGACGAAGTGTTCGAGCGGATCCGCCGGGCGGTGGAACTTCGCCGCTCGACGCCGGCCGAGCAAACCGCCTGAAAATCTGCAAATAGCAATTGCTGGACGGTACTTTTTTGTGCCGCCGCGCCAGTGGCGGCCTACCCGTACGAGCCGACTGGCCCACCATTCCTTTTGTTCGCGACACTGCGGTAAAGCCAACAAAAAAACTGTTGACTTCATCTGTGGCAGGGGTAGAATCCGCGGCGTTCCGCTCGCGCGTGCGAGAAACCTCCACTAGAAGGTGGAGGCCGGCCATGAGAGCGTTTGCCCAGCGTCTACTCGCTCGGTTCGCTCGCGAGATCTTTGACCCAGCCCAGGTCGG
This sequence comes from Pirellulaceae bacterium, assembly GCA_040901775.1. Lineage (GTDB taxonomy): Bacteria > Planctomycetota > Planctomycetia > Pirellulales > Pirellulaceae > CAYLLN01. The sequence goes on from JBBDYF010000165.1 coordinate 4,712, forward strand.
TTCGTCCTCAGCCCCGCGCCCGCCGGGCATTGTTTGAATCGCTCGAAAAGAGAATGGTTCTCGACGGTTCGGCCTGGCACAATGCATTATAACCCTTCGACGTGAACCACGATGGCAATGCCGACGTCATGGACCGACGAGCGCCGACGATGGTGACGAGGAGCGCCGCGCTGGCCGCGGCTGATCACGGTGTTGGCATCATGTCGAGTGATGTTGGCAACCTTGGCCGTTCGGGGCTGAACCGAGGGAATTCCATGCTGTTCAATTCGAAGCGTTTCACATCGACCCTTGTACTCGGGTGCCTGTCCCTTTTCCTTGCCTTACCATTCCTGGCAGCGGCTGAACCGATCAAGCGCGCGCCAGGTTCCCGCAAAGTCATTGTGGGAACGTTAATGTTCAACATGTTCCACAAGTACCCGGGTCTGGATCAGCGACTTGAAGAGCTGAGTCGCTGGATCGATCGGATGGCTGCGGAAACCGAAGCAAAATATCCAGGCCAACGGCTCGATATCGCCGTGCTTCCGGAATTTGCCGTCAACGGAAACGCGCAGGGCACAGCCGCCGAGGTCTCCGTGCCGCTCCAAGGTAAAGTTCTCGACGTGATGGGAGCCAAGGCACGAGAACATCGATGCTACGTCGCTGTGCCATTGTATTTGGCCGATGATCGCGAGCAGGGCGCCTATTCCAATGCCGTGGTGTTGCTCGATCGCAAAGGCAAAGTGGTGGGGACCTACAGGAAAGTTTTTCCTGTCGCAGGTCGATATCAGAATGAACTCGAGGGTGGTGTGACACCGGGGAGCGAGTTCCCGGTATTCGAGTGTGATTTTGGACGGGTGGGGATCCAGATTTGCTTCGATATTTTATTTGACGAAGGGTGGGAAGCATTGGGGCGCAAGGGCGCCGAATTGGTCATTTGGCCGACCCAATCTCCCGGTCAAATCAAACCCGCATTCAGGGCCATGACGCATCGCTACTTTGTGCTATCGAGCACTTGGCGGAACAATGCGTCGTTGGTTGATCCGACGGGGCAACGCATTCGCGAAATCACCGGCGCTGATGGCGTGTTTATAGAACAGATTGACCTGGATTACGTGTTGCTCACCTGGCAGCCGGAACTGAGGGACGGCAAGGCCTTCACCGACAAGTATGGTGACCGCGCGGGATATCGCTATTCGACCGCCGAGGACAGCGGCATCTTTTGGTCGAATGACCCTGCGAAACCAATTCTCGAAATGGTGCGCGAGTTGAATCTCGAGCTGCCCGGCGATCTACTGCAGCGCAACCGGCATTTGTATGAAAAATACCGAACAGCGCCGCTCGAATCGAGCGACCATCGCAGGTAGCCATCGCGCTCTGCGTCGGCGCCGCGCGCCAAAAGGCATTGGCGCGATAGGGTCCGGTCGCGACGGTCAAAATGCTCCTGCTGCAAAATCCTGTACGGGAACGCAAACACGCAACCGGAAACCGGCGTCAACGGTGCGTAAGCTGTTTGGCAGTCACAGTTTGAGGCAGTTTGTCGGCCCGGATTGCTGGGAAACGGTGTAACCCTCAGGGACTACGGAACGTCTCAGGGGGCTGACGCCCCCCGCTCGCCAGCTCGCTACAGAATTCGCCGGGCGGGCCTTGTGTGCTGGCAGCTTGGGCCGCTATACTAGCTCGCTTTCCTCGAACCGATCCGGGACGTGCGATGAAAGTCCGAACCAGCGTGAAGAAGATCTGCGAGCACTGCAAGATCGTGCGCCGCAAGGGCCGCGTCTATGTGGTTTGCACCAACGCCCGCCATAAGCAGCGGCAAGGTTAAGCGACGGCAGGATTATTCCCGCCGAACTTGCAGCCTGGCCGAGAGATTGAGCCCGTAATCGTTAGGGATTGTAAGGAGCTTGTGACGCATGCCTCGTTTGCTTGGTGTCGATATTCCGAACGATAAGCAGATCCTGATCTCGCTGCAATATTTGTATGGCGTGGGAGATAAAGTGGCTCGCGAGTTGTGCCACAAAGCCGGCATCGACACGTCGAAGCGGGCCCGCGAATTGCACGAGGAAGAGATCGCCCGCCTGACGACGCTGCTCGAGCGCGATTACACGGTCGAAGGCCCCTTGCGCCGGCAGGTCGCCCAGGACATCAGCCGCCTGCGCGACATCAAATCGTATCGCGGCATGCGGCATCGGATGGGCTTGCCCGTTCGCGGCCAGCGGACGCGCACCAACGCCCGGACTCGCAAAGGCCCGAAGAAGACGGTTGCCGGCAAGAAGGGCGTGAAGGATCTGCGATAGCAGTGTGTCGGTGGTCAGTAGTCAGTTGGGAACGCCCTGGCGTGGCGTTCCGTGAACTTAGGAGCTCATTCGGTGGCACAGGTCAAGAAGAAGAAGGTCCGTCGCAACGTGACCGTGGCGATTGCCCACGTCAAAGCGACGTTCAACAATACGACGGTCACCGTGACCGACACCAAGGGGGACACCCTTTGCTGGTCGAGCGCGGGAACCTGCGGATTCAAGGGGAGCCGCAAGAGCACGCCGTTCGCCGGCCAGTGCGCGGGCCAGCAGGCCGCCGAGAAGGCCGCGAAGTACGGCGTGAAAGAGCTGGAAGTCCGCGTGAAGGGGCCCGGTTCGGGCCGCGAAAGCGCGATCACCGCCCTGCAGACCGCCGGCATGACGGTCAAGACGATTGAAGATTGCACGCCCATCCCGCACAACGGCTGCCGCCCGCCCAAGCGGCGGCGGGTCTGATCTGTCAGTTGTCATTCGTCAGTTGGAGGTTGGCAATTGCCACTGACCACTGGCCACCGACAACTGCCGCTGACAACTGGCAAATTTGGAGATATGTAATGCACATTCGCTGGCGCGGCTTCGAGCTTCCGAGCATTGTCAACTGCGAGGCGTCCTCTCTTTCGAGCACCTATGGCAAGTTCATTGCCGAGCCGTTCGAGCGCGGCATGGGAACGACCGTCGGCAACAGCCTGCGGCGGGTGCTGCTTTCCAGCCTAGAAGGGAGCGCCGTCACGCAGATCAAAGTCCGCGGCGCGCAGCACGAATTCACGACGATTCCTGGCGTGCTGGAGGATGTGACCGAGGTGGTGCTGAACGTGAAGTCGCTGGTGGTCAAAAACCATAGCGAATCGACCCGCGTCATCACGGTCGAGAAGAACTCGGTCGGACTGATCACGGGCGCCGATATTCAGACCGATTCCGACGTCGAAATCATCAACAAGAATCACGTCCTGGCGACGCTGACCGACAACGTTCCCTTCATGATGGAAATGGTGGTCGAAAACGGCCGCGGCTACGTCCCTTCGACCGAGCACAGCTCGGGCGATCACGAGATTGGGATCATACCGATCGACGCCGTGTACAGCCCGATCACCCGCGTCCGCTATGAAGTGGAAGAGACGCGCGTCGGCCAGAAGACGAATTACGACAAGCTGACCCTGGAAATCTGGACCAACGGATCGGTGCATCCGGAAATGGCCTTGGTCGAAGCGGCCAAGATTTTCCGTAAGCACTTGAATCCCTTCGTGCAATACGCCGAACTGGGTCCGCGGGTCCACACGCCGGTTCGCGGCGGCGGGCTGGGCATCGACGGCGCGATGGACGCCAAGCTGAACATGAGCCTGGCCGAGTTGAAGCTCTCGGTCCGGGCCATGAATTGCCTGGAAAGCGAAAACATCCATACCGTCCGCGACCTGATTAACAAGTCGGAGGATTCGCTGCTGGAGGTCCGCAACTTCGGCGAGACCACGCTCAGCGAAGTGAAGGAAAAGCTGCACGACCTGGGAATGTACCTGGGAATGCGCATGCCGAGCGGCTCGCCCGCTCGCTAAACGAGTCCCAAGAACGCTAAAAGAAATTGCCATGCGTCACCGTAGAAAAGGCCGCGTGCTCGGCCGCTCGCCCAGCCATCGCAAGGCGATGTTCAAGAACCTGGCGAGCGCCCTGTTCCTGACCGAGCGCGATGCCGAGGACGACGACAACGCCCCGAAGGTGAAGGGGCGGATCATCACCACGCTGCACAAAGCCAAGGAAGTGCGCCCGCTCGTCGAAAAGTGCATTACCCTGGGGGCCAAGGCCCTGGGCCACATGGACGAGGCGGCCAAGCTGGGCACCTCGGCCGAGCGCCATTCCGACGCCTGGAAGCAGTGGCGAACCAGCGACCAGTGGCAAGCCTGGGCCGCCGCGATGGCGCCCGCCGTGGCCCTCCGCCGCCGGTTGCGGCAAATGTTGGGCGACAAGCAGGCGGTTCGCGTGCTGATCGCCGAGGTCGCTCCCCGCTTCCGCGAGAGGAAGGGGGGCTACACCCGCATCGTGCGCCTGGCAACTCCGCGACTGGGCGACGCCGGCGTGCGGGCCATCCTCGAACTGGTTGGCGTCCGCGATCGCAAGGTCCAAAAGAGCGAGAAGCCCGCGTTCAGCGACGAACCGGCCGAGACGGTCAACGCCTAGTTCCAATTGTCTTCCGGGGTGAATGGATTGCCCCTATGCAACAGCCGCAAACGATTCACTCGCAGCGCTCCGCCAACGGCGCCGCTGCGGCGTTCGATTTTACGGGGCAGATGCGACTCGTCTGCCACGACATGACGACTCGGTTGGACGAGCTGTCGCACATCGACTTAAGCCAGGTCTCGCTTTGCTTTTGCCAGGCCCGCAAGCGGGTTTCGCACGGGCTGTTTGCCTCGCTGACGCCGTTGCGGTTTGCCGGCGGCGCCACGACGACCCTCCGTCGCGGGCGGCCCTACGGCATCCAGCGGCTGTGCGACGGCAGCGGCCGCGAAATGCTGTACCTGTTGAGCTTTTACTTGCCGCGGTTCATGGACCTGAGCTTGCGCGAGAAGTTGATCACGATCGTCCACGAACTGTGGCACATCGGCCCGCGGTTCGACGGCGACATCCGGCGGCACGAGGGACGCTGTTATGCCCACACCGGCTCGCAAAAGCAGTATGACGCGGCGATGGACGATCTCGCGCAACGGTGGCTCTCGCTGGGCCCCCCCGAGCCGCTGTGGGAATTCCTGAACGGCACGTTCGACGACCTGATCGCCCGCCACGGCCGGATCGTCGGGGTGAAGGTTCAAAGGCCGCGGCTGGTGCCGCTGGCTTAGCGCCTGAAAACAGGTCGGACCGTTGCCATATCGCGGCCGCGCGAGTACAAGCATAGTAGGGGCCGCGAAAGCCCTCGTTCCGTCGGCCTGCGAGGCAACCGATTCGCCATGCCACTCTATCAGTACGAAGTGATTACCGCCGATGACTCGCCGGGCGAGCAGTTCGAACTTTTCCAACGCATGGCGGAAGAGCCGTTGACGATGCATCCAGAGACCGGCCAGCCGATCCGCCGCGTGCTGAGCGCCCCGGCCGTCGGAGGCAAATGGTCGGAGGCGGCGATGGGCAAAAACATGGCCGACGACAAAAAGCTCGATCGCCTCGGTTTCACCAAGTACGTGAAATCCGGGGACGGAATTTACGAGAAGCGGGCGGGCAAGGGGCCGGATGTCATCTCCCGCGATGCGCCGCTCAGCCCCGGCGACGTTTAGAATATTTTCGCCGAGAACCTTTAGCGCGGCGCTAGGTCTTCCATTCCCAGGCTGCGACGGAGGGCCCGCAGTTGCCGCGGCTGGCCCAGGGTCTGGGTGATTTCCTGCCACCGGGCGCTGGCTGCCTGCAAGGCTTCGGCGGGCGATTTTTCTTCGGCGAGCGCGGCCCATACCGCTTCGTCCAAAGCTTGCAGGTACTCGCCCCGACCCGGCAGGCGCAGCGATACGTAACGCTCGAGCGCCGCCGACCGCGCAAGCGCCGCGGCATAGCCTTGCGAGGATTCCGCGTTCAGGCCGCCGGTCCAACTCGTCGCGCCGGCAAGGTGGGAATCGCGGAACAGCGTTGTCTCCGAACTGGTCGGGCAGACCGCGGCGCTCACATCTTTGCCCGCCAGCCAGGCCAGAAAATTCTGCGCGTCGCGCGGGTTGGCGGTTGTGGTGGTCACGCTTCCCAGCCGGCCGGCGATCGACAACAGCGGGGCCTGCCGGGCGTCGTTCGCCTCGCGCTCGTCCCAGGTTTCGTGGGTAAAGTCGTAGGCCACGGGCGAGCCGGGCAGCAAGCCGAATCCCAGCGGCGCAGCGGCCGCCGGCGGATTTTTGGGCGCGGGGGAGGGCCAGGCGATCCCCATCGCGGCTCGACCTTCGGCCACTTCGGCCAAGACGGCATGGGGCGTCAACCGCCGCTCCGGAGATGCCTGCTTGTTCGCGGCGACCAGTTCTTCCAAAGCGCGCACGTAAGGGGGCGTGCCGATCAGCGGTTCGAGCGTGCGGTAGCTGAACAGCGCCGAAACCTGGTTGCGATGCGAGGCATAGGCCGCGGCCCGCGCCAAGAGAAGCTGCCCGGCCCAACCGGCGGCCAGGGGCTCGATCGTGGGCGTCTGCGGCATGCTTGCGTCCTTGCCGGCGGCGGCCAGTCGGTCCACCACCTGCCGATACGCCTGCCAATCGGTCGGGGGCGAAAGGCCCAGCTTCTCGAACACGTCGCGGCGATAGACGAGCAGCAGTTGCGGCGATCCCAGCGGCACCGCGACCGTCCGGTTGCCGTAAGAAATCTCGCGCAGTCGAACCAGGTCGAAAATCTCTCGCCGGTCGAAGTCGCCGGCGGCCAGATGCTCGTCGTCGAGGGGCTGAATCAATCCCCGTTCGACCAGGTGCCCGACGTAACCCGCGGGGTAGATCACCGCGTCTGCCGGCAGCCGGCTGGCGGCCAGCACCTTGTCGAGCGCGACGTTTTGTACGTCCAGAACCCCTTCGGTGCGCGATTTCCACTCGCGGGCAATCGCCGCGCCCAATTGCGGATCGTCGACCACCAACAATTGCAGCGGCTGTTTGGCCGGCGGCGGGGTGCTCTTCGCCGTGCCGGAGGGAGCGGGCGACGACGTTGAACAACCCAGGCAAAATACGAGGATTGCGACCGGTGAGATATAGCGAAGAGCGGGGCGTCGAAGGAGCATGGTCGTTTTACGTTGATTGCACGCGAGAGGTTCACCAAGCCCGCCCTCCGAATGTGAGGGTTCCAGAGAATCGTCGCGAGATCATCTCTCTTCTTGAACCGTAATCGTTGCTCCGCGATTGGCGGGCGGAGTGACAACGATTTCCAGTTCTTCCGAATTCGAGGTCGGTTCGGCCTGCAATTTTTGAGCGAGCGCTTGGGCCGCGGCCTCGTTCGGCTGGACGACGAACAGCGTTGGCCCCCACGAGCTTTGGCCGACGCCGACCGCTCCCAGTTCCTGAATCCGTCGCACCCAGCGGGTGAGGATCGGGCCGTTGTACGTGCCACCTTGGCGGGCGGCGAAGCACTGGCCCGAAAGCTCGCCGTAGCGGCGCAGGCTTTCGGCGAACGGATCGAACTGGCCGGTGGCGGCGGCTGGAACCAAATGGTCGCGCACCAGGTCGATCATTCGCAGAGTAGCGTCGCCGGGAATCGCGGGCAACGAATCGATGGCCGAGGCTTCCTCGTCGCCGGCCAGCCCCGCTAGCACCAGCGGGCGGACCAGCACAAACCGCCAGGGGGCCGGCAGGTCGAGGCGGCAATCGAGGGGCGAAATCGGTTCGCCCGGCAGCTTTCCCTGCTCGACGATCAGCCCCCCCTGCACGAAGCCGTAGCTGCCGACGGCCGAGCGCAGCCCGCGGCCCACGCTCAGAGCCAACTCCTGGGCCGACTGGCTGGGCAAGCCGACCAGCGCGCTTAATCCGGCTGCGATTGCCAAGCCAAGCTGCGTGCCGGTTCCCAGCCCCGCGTGCTCGGCGGGCGCGCTTTCGATCTCGACGCGACAGGCGGGGACATCCATCCGGTGGAACTCGGCCCACCGCGTGGCGAACGGATGCACCCGCGCCCAGAGCGGCCCTGCGGCGAGAAATGTCTCCGCTGGGCGGATGGAAAGTTGCAGCCCCGGCCGCTCGACCATCGCTCCCACGCCGCCATACTGCCGCCCGGCGCCGCCGAGCGACCACAAGCCGAAGTGCAATCGACTGGGCGCGGAAACAGTAACGATGCAGGGCATTCCAGCTATTGCCTCAAGCGTTGGTCAAGGTACTGGTTCAAAAACGCAAAGGCGCGGCGTTCCTGGTCGCCCGCCGTCTTTTCGATCCGGATGGCCAATCGTCGCATTTCGCCGCGAATCTCGTCGGCCGACACGATGTCAATGCGGGTCGCCAAAATGGCCGCTTCGAGCACGGCATGCTTGGCTCGGTTGAAGCCGAAAAAGTCGCGCAGCGTGCCGCGATCGACCACCTCGCAGACAATGGTCGTCCGCTCGGCCGCATCGTCCAGTTCTCGCACGCGAAAGGCAAACCAGCGGCAGCAATCGGCCAGAATATAGCCGCGAATCGCGGCGGCCGGCAGCAACCTGGGCGGGTCGAGTTGCCCCACGGCTGCCCGCGCGATCAGCTCGACGTCGTCGGTCACATGAAAAACCCCGGCGCCGTGTCGCTGCAGGTTTTGATACGTCTGCGACGTGCGAAACGGACGGAGCACGAGCCGCGTGACCAGCCGATCGACGCGCGGCCCCATCGGCGAGATGTTGGCCGTGCCGTCGGCCTGGAGCGACGTGACGATCCCCTCCAGAATCAAGTCGTCGGCTGCCGGCTGCGTAAGGGACATGACAAACTTAAAACGTCACCGGTCGCTGCGGAAGCACCGGCTCCTGAGGTTGGTCGGGGCGTTCGATCGTCATCGTAGGGAGCGGACGGGCGATTGGTAACCCGGACAGGCGCAGAAAACCGGCCAGCAAGTCGTAGCCGCACTCGGTCAGGATCGACTCGGGGTGGAATTGCAGTCCGACGACCGGCCAGCGCTCGTGGGCCAGCGCCATGATCGTGCCGTCACCGGTGCGAGCGGTCACCGTCAATTCGGGCGGCAGCGATTCCGGCTCGACGACCAGCGAATGATAGCGGCCCACGCTCAGCGGGTTGGGCAATCCCGCGAAAACGCCGCTGGCATCGTGCTCAATGGCGCTCGCCCGCCCGTGCCAGGGCTCGCGCGCCCGCACCACTCGCCCGCCAAATGCTGCGGCGATCGTTTGGTGCCCCAGGCAGACGCCCAAGATCGGCAGCCGCTCGGCCAGTTGCCGCACCACTTCGAGCGAACAGCCCGCCTCGGCCGGTGTGCAAGGTCCGGGCGACAGGACGATTCCCGCCGGCCCCAACTGCAGGATGCCCGCCGGGTCGATCGCGTCGTTGCGCACCACCACGGTCTCTTGACCCAGCCGCTGAAAGTAGCGGGCCAGGTTATGGACGAAGCTGTCGTAATTGTCGATCAACACGATCATCGTTTCAAACCAACGCTCTCAACAGTCCGGTCGCTTTGTGCCAGGTCTCTTCGTATTCGCGTTGGGGCGAGGATTGGGCGACGATCCCTCCCCCCACCGGCAACTGCCACCAGCCGCGGCCTGCGGTGATCGTGCGGATCAGGATGCTCAGGTCGAGCCAGCCGTCGAATCCAAGATAGCCGATCGAGCCGCAGTATGGCCCGCGGGCGGTCGGCTCCAGCTCGGCAATGACTTGCATCGCCCGCACCTTGGGAGCGCCGGTGATCGACCCGCCGGGAAAGGCCCCGCGCAACAAATCGAGCGGCGTACACCCGTCTCGCAAAGTGCCCCGGACGACCGAAACGAGATGCTGCACGAACTGGTACAGTTCGAGCCCGCAAAGCTGCGTCACGCGGATCGAATCCAGCTGGCAGACCCGCGACAAGTCGTTGCGCATCAGATCGACGATCATGGTGTTTTCGGCCCGGTCCTTGTCGCTTTCGAGCAATTCGTCACCGGCGAACAGGTCGGCCTCGGCCCAAGCGGTGCGGCGGCGCGTCCCCTTGATTGGCCGGGCTTCGACTTGGCGTCCCTGCACGCCGACAAACCGTTCGGGCGAGGCACTGGCGATTTGCCACTCGCCCAGATCGAACCAGGCGGCAAACGTGGCCGGATTGCACTGCCGCAATCGCAAGTACATGGCGAGCGGATCGCCGTGAGCCGGAAACAGCAGCCGCTGGGAAAGGTTGACCTGAAAAATGTCGCCGGCGTGGAGGTAGTCGATCGCCCGCTGCACCGTCTGGCGGTAGCCGTCGGCCGTGAAATTGCTGACCAGGCCCGCCGGTCCCGGCACGGCGTAGCTGGGGGCCATTTCGCCGACAGCCAAAATTGGAGTTTCCTGCCGGAATGCCGGCGGCGCGGGCCCCGCCAGCCAGGCTTGGAACTGCTCGATCCGATCGAGCGCGCGGCGCCGGCGGCGCGCGGCATCGGTTTCTGGAAAGCCGTGCGACACCAGCCAGGCCCGCTGCTCGACGTGGTCGATCGCGAGCACGATGTCGTACAGCCCGACGGCGAGCGCCGGAACCGCAAACTCTTGAAAGCGGGGCGCGGGAATCCGTTCGAGACTGCGCGACAGTTCGTACGACATCATGCCCGCCGCGCCGCCTTGGAACGGAGGGAGGTCAGGCCGATGAATGGCGCGCCACGGGGCCAGCTTTTCGCCCAGCAATGCCAGGCCGTCGCTGCCGTCGGCCGGCACGATAAAAAAATCGAACGGGTCGACGGTGAGGAACGAATAGCGCCCCAGCCGCGGATCGCGCAGGGCGCTATCCAAAAACAGGCTGTGCGGCTGTGCGGCGAAGCGGATCAGGGCCGCTTCCAGGTCGGGGGTCGGTCGCAACTCGACGGCTATCGGGAACTCGCCGCTCATTCGGGCTCCTTGGGCGGCACTTTCGCCGGGTCGCTGGCGGAGCGAGCCGCGGACTTTCGCAAGCGGTGGCTTTCTTCCGCGACGGTCAGATAGCCCCAATCGAGAGTCTCGTCCTGGCGATATTGTTTATCGAGGGTTAGGGCAATGGCGGCCTTGGCCATTTCATAACCCAGGTAAAAGGCGTGCGATGGATCGACGTTCTGAGCAGGCTCGTGCGTGTCGGCCGCTCCGCCGAAGCCCGGATGCAGCAGCCGCTCGAAGAGCAGAAAAGGATCGCGCTCGGCCAGATGCAAGTTCGCTCCGACCAGGTGGACTTGGCCACCTTCGGCAAAGAGGCGGTAGTCGTTGTCCTTGATTTGCCGGGCCATTTCGGCGAGCGATTCGGCCCCGAACGGCAGCGGCTTTGGGTCGCGCAGCGTCACCAACCGCGGCTCGATATGCTTGGGTGGAATCTGGTTTTGCACGGCATGATGCACCAGCCGGCGCGCGAGGTCGCACTCGCGGACGGCGGTGCGAGACCAGTTGATGACCTGCGTGGTCAGCACGCTGCGGATGCCGACCTCCTGGCAAAAGCCCAACAACAGCACGTTGATGCCGGCCGAATCGGCGTCGGTCAGTTCCGTCAGATTGCCGATTCCGAGCAGCATTTCGGCGTCGGGATAGCGGCGGCGGACCTCTAAATAGCGGCCCAGGCTGGCGGCGAACCCGCAGCCGATCGGCTCGATCACCGGGTCGATCCGCAGCCGGATGCCGGCCGCGGCCAGCAGGTCGATCGTTTCTTCCAGGCCGCCGAGCGTGGGAAAATCGTCGGGAATGACGACCAGCTCGCAGCCCCAGTCGCGGGCTGCCACGCGGTTGGTGGCATTCACCGATAGGACCAATTCCGCTCCGGCTCGCACCGCCGGGGCAATCTCGGCCGGGTTCAAACTGTCGATCGAAACGCGATGCCCCTCCGCTTTCAACGCCCGCACGCAGTCAGCCACGCCGGACCAGGTCTGGCCCGGATCGCAGCCGACGTCGATCAGGTCGGCCCCCGCCGCTTGTAAGTCGCGAGCCTCTTGCAAAATGTCGGCCAGCGCTTGTCGCGGTGCGTGATTGATCTCGGCGATGATCTCGATGTCGTACTGGCCATAGTCTTGCGGCGGGAGAACCTGCTGGCCAAAAAGTTCGTCGAGTTGGCGCAGGTCGCGCGGCCCGCGCTCGACGGGCAATCCCGCGGCCGCGACGATCGGGCCCAGATCCCCTTCGCAGTAACCGGGAACGATCACCCGCGCCGCCACCGGATTGGCCCGAATATGCCGGGCGATCCAGGTGGGCGTCATCAGGGCGGCGACCGTGATCGGCAAAACGTCGATCGTGTAGTCGAATCCGACCTGCTGGGCTAGTCGCGCCGTCGCCCTGCGGAGGGCGTGCTCGGCCAGCCGGCCGGTGACGAAATGGAGGTGTTCGCGGGGCATGACAACGATTCTAACGTGGCCCCGATTCTAGCGTGGCCCCGCGGCTACTCGTACCGGAAGCCGCCGTTGACGTGGATCACCTGGCCGGTGATGAAGGCGGCTGCGGGCGAAGCGAGAAACGCGGCCGCCCGCGCCACATCCTCGGGCGTTCCCCATCGGCCAACGAGCGCCTGCCGCTGGGCCCGCTGCTGCCAAGCGTCCGAAGCTTCCTCGCCCCACGACGTGCGAATCCAACCGGGGCACAAGCAATTCACCCGCACTTGGGGGGCGAGCGACTGGGCCAGGCTCCGGCTGAAGGCCATGACCGCCCCCTTGACCGCCGCGAACATCTCGCCGCTGTCCCCCGCCATCCCTTGCTCGGCTTGGTCCCAGCCGATGTTGAGGATCGTCCCGCCGGGCCGATCGATCCGCAATTTCATCCGGCTGCCGACATCGCGCGACAAGGCGATCGTTCCCTGCACATCGACCAGCCAAAGCTGGGCCAGCTTGCGGTCAAAGGGCCAGCCGGCGGCTGCGCCCGTTAAAACGTCGGCCCCGGCGTTGTTGACCCAAACATCGACGCCGGAACGCCAATTCCAGGCCCGCTCGACCAATGCCCGCCGGGCCGCGTCGTCGGCCAGGTCGCACAATATCACCTCAACCGCCCGGCCCAAGGCGCGAATTTCGGCGGCCACCCCTTCAGCCGCTGCACGCCGGGAATGGCCATGCACGACAACGTCGGCCCCCTGCTGGGCCAGGGCCAGGGCAATCGCCCGGCCGATCCCGCCGGAGGCGCCGGTCACCGCGGCCACGCGGCCGGCCAGGCCGGGTGGGGACGAAGCGATCGGGGTGGAGTCAAAAGGGGTCACGAGCGGCATTCTAACTGCGCGAATGACCTAGACAACCTTCAAACAGTTGCATAACTTATTAAGTAATGAAACGAATCAATAGTGCGCCCACCGCTCGCATGGGCCAGTCCACCCCGCTGGGCTGCACGCCGGCCGACCATACGGCCAACCTGGTCAACCTGCTGAAAAAACTGGACAAGGGCGCCTGTCAGCGGGCGGCGGGCATTTTTCGGGTTTTGGGGGATCCGGCCCGAATGCAGGTGCTGTCGCTATTGGCGGGTGGCGAGATGTGCGTCAGCGAGATTGCCGCCGCACTCGGCGACAGCCTGCCCACCGTTTCGCAGCGGCTCAAGCTGTTGCGGGGCGAACGGATCGTCAGCCAGCGCCGCGCCGGAAAGCACATTTACTACGCCTTGGCCGACGAGCACGTCGTGCGGCTGATCGTCAACGGGCTGGCTCACGCCGGCGAACGAAAGTGAACCTGAAACCTTCTCAACCACAGCGATTGAAATTCTCTGCATCGCCCCCCGGTTGTTACGATTCGGCTGTTAGGATTCGGTTATGGCGACGCGAACCATGTATACGATGACCGTTCAACAAGCCCGCGAGGCATTGCGGGCCGCCAAGTTGCGCAGCACCACCTCGCGGGTGGCGGTGCTCCAGCACGTCGCCGCCGCCAGCAAGCCGTTGAGCCACGCAGACGTGTCCGAGGTGCTCGTCCCCGAGGGGTACGACAAATCGACCCTCTATCGCTGCCTGGTCGAACTGGCCGACGCGGGGCTCCTGGCCCGGCTCGACGCGGGCGATCACGCCTGGCGTTTCGAACGGAAACGGGACGAGCACGAGCATGGCCCCGAGCATCCGCACTTCGTCTGCATCGATTGCGGCAAGGTGACTTGCCTGCAAGACGTGGAAGTGAAGATTTCGCCCCCCAAGAAAAGCTCGGAAATGGGGGAGGTCACGCAGATTTTCTTGAAGGGGCACTGCAAGGCCTGCCTGTAGCGGGGGTGCCGCAGGGACGGCCCCCTCACTCCCCAAACGCCATTAGCCGATCCCCCGTGGCAATCAGTAGCACGCCGCCGGTAATCACCAAGTTTCCGCCGGTCGCGCCGCGGGGGACCAACGGGATTTCTCGCCGGCGTTGTGGCTGCCAGCCGAACTCGGTTTTGACGGGTCGCTGGTCGAAGACGAAAATGCTTTCGCGCGTTGGAAAGTAGATTTGGCTGCCGGCCAATACGCCGCGGCCAAAGCCGCGCGGCGAGGGCGCGGCCTGCCCCGCGCCGCCCGGTCCCGCTTGCGGAAACTGAAAGAGCAGCCGGCCCGTATCGGCGTCGATCCAGTAGAGCCAATCGCCGCTGGCGACGAGCGTATCGTGGCCGACTCCCAACAGATGGACCGCATCGGCCGCGACTCCGGGTGGGAGCGCCCAGGCAAGTTCGCCGCTGGCGGCCCGCAAGGCAAAAATCCGCTCGCTGTCGGCGGGCGCGACGATAATCAAATCGTTGTGCGCCAGGCAGGGGGTCAAATCGCGGAAGAATTGGTGGTCGCTCCGATCGGGGTCGCCGCTGCTGAGCGTAGCGCGGGGATAGCGCACCAACCACCGAAGCTGGCCCTCGGTCGAAACCGCAGCCACCACGCCAGCATTGGTATTCAGAAAGAGCGACGTTCCGCGCAGCGTGAGCAACAGGTGCGACAGCTCGTCGATATCGCCCCCGCCGAGCGTTGCCGACGAGCAAATCCGAGTGCGCCAGCGCAAGCGGCCGGTCGGTCGGGCGTCGTCGGCCGAGTCGTCGAGCGCGACGGTCGTCGTCGGCAACTCGAACGCGGCGATGTAAAACTGCGAGCGGGCGCCGTCGGTCCGTCGCATCGCAACGTAGAGTAGCTCCCCATCGCTGACGGGCGTCCCCTCGAACGTCCAGGTTTTCGACTCGGGCCGAATCGGAAAACCTTCCAGCCGTTTCCCCTGGGTCGCCAGGTCGAGACCCAGCAGAAAACCCTGATCCTTGGCCAGCCAGCGCTCGCGCCGCGTCGTGCCCGGCGCGGTGACGGGCGAACCCATCCGCACGAATGCTTTGCCGCCAGAGACCGTCAGCGTGTATCGGGCGACCCCCGCGTGCCGCGCCAGGTCGGCATGCGCGTCGCTCGTTTCCAGGGGAGCATCGCCCGGCGGCTCCTCCGGCTGGTCGGGCTCCTCCGGCTGGTCGGGATCCTCCGGCTGGTCGGCCAAGCGCAAGCCGCGGCGATAGTCCACGCTCCAGAGATCGCGACCGGTCAGCAAGTCGAGCGCCTGGACGTAGGACTTTTGCCGGGTGTCGTACCGCATGAGCACCGTATCGGTCACGACGACCGGGTGATAGCTCAAGAGCGCTTTGCCGTCGTCGGCCGGCCGCAAGCGGCCCGAGCCGATCCATTCGCGTTCGGCGCGAATCTTGGGTAGGGGAATCGACCAGAGAGGCCGGCCGGCGATATCGACCCCTTCCGCGGCCACCTGGTTGCGACGGGGATTTCCGGCAAAGGTCGGCCAATCGTCGGTCGTTTGCGGCGCGGGCCACGTTCGGGCCTCGGCGAGCAATCGATCGAGCAGGTCCACGTAATTGCCGCTTTGGCCGGCGATCGTTCCCTTCGCTTCTGGATTAAGAGTCCGCAGCAGATCGAGCTGAGCCTCGGCCTGGGCCAGCGAACCTTCCCGCAGAGCTGCCAACACCAGCCGGGCGCGCAGATCGGCCAACGGCAATTCGGTATCGGGATAGTAGCCCAGGGGCGCGTCGATCGGGGGCGCTGGGGCCAGCCCGGCGCTGATCCGCTGCCAATATGCCCGGGCCAGCCAGGGCTCGCCTCGTTCGAGCGCCAGGTCTCCCAGCCGCAACAGCGCGTCGTCTCCCCAGCGGCTGGCATACGCTTGGCCGACGACCCGCTCGAGCAGCCGCTGGTCGCGCTGGGCCACCCCCTTGCGATACCACTGCTCGGCCAGCGGATCTACCAGCCGGCGGTAGTGCTCCAAAGCGGGGGGCGCTTCCTTGGCCAGCGCGGCCAATCGCCACTGACAATACTCGGCCGCGGGAACGAATCGCTCAAAGCCAATCGCATTTTGCCCCGCCGTCACCTCAACCAGCTTCTCCCCGTCGGTCTCGATGACCCGGCGGATCGATTCGACCGCTTCGTCCCACTGCCTTTCGGCCAGAAACCGCCGGGCACTTTCCAGATGGGCGGCACTCGTGGAATCGAGCAGTTCCAAATCGGCCGGCGGAAATGGCGCGGGTCGATCGGAAAACTGGGCCGCTGCCGGGTTCGCCGTAAAGCACAGGGCGAATGCAAGAAAATTGCAGGCACGGACTAACTTCCGCATCACTTGCCCCCGTAGCCTTCCACGATTCGGCCCAGCGTGAAGAGGACGACGCCGCCGACCATCATCAGCAGCATGGCACTGACGCTGAAGCCGCCGGTCGGCGCGCGAATGCTTCCGGTCAGTTGCATCAGCATGGCGACCGGCAGCAAGACGAGGCCGGCGACCTGCAGGAGTTTTCCGAGATTTCGCAACATGAGTGCATTGTACGCCGCGCCCAGATGGCGACCAAGCCGCGGGGAGTGGCGCGACGCTTCGCGGGCTCATGGGACGAACCGGTCAGGGCGGGTACGATGGTCAGTTTCGCCCCTTGCTGGATGGCTTGCTCGAAAGATCGGACCACGCCGTGTCGCGCTTCTGGATG
Source organism: Pirellulaceae bacterium (assembly GCA_040901775.1). Lineage (GTDB taxonomy): Bacteria > Planctomycetota > Planctomycetia > Pirellulales > Pirellulaceae > CAYLLN01. Next base: position 21,402 of record JBBDYF010000165.1, read on the forward strand.
CTCTTGGGCCGCTGCCTGCGGCTGCGTTGCCCGCTGTGCGGCCGGGGAAAGCAGTTTCGCCACTGGCTGGCCATGCATCGGAACTGCCCGCACTGCGGCGTGAAGTTCGAGCGCGAGCCGGGATTTTTTCTCGGCTCGATCTACATTAACTACGGCGTGACCAGCCTGATCGTCGTGATTGTCTATCCGCTGCTGCTGTTCGGCTGGGGGCTGCCCGAGACGCCCCTGCTGATCGGGTCGCTGGTGTTCGCGGTTATCTTTCCCGTTCTGCTGTTTCCAATGGCGCGGAGCCTGTGGCTCGGCTTCGACCAGTGGCGCGATCCGCGCGAGGGAGAACAGGGCGAGCGGGGGGCGTCAGCCCCCTGAGGTCGAAAGCATCGCCGCCTGCCGGGATCGCGCCTTGCGAACCTCCCAGTAGAAGTAGCCGCACAAGCTGCCGAAAATCAGCGGCGGCATCGACAGCATGAAAACGATGCTGTAGGCATAGCCGCGGGCCAGGCTCGCCGACGCCGGATCGTGGGCCAGTTGGTCCTTGCAAGTCGGGCAGGCCCAGGCCGCTTCGCCCAGCGCCAGCCCCACGGCCACGATGAGCGCCGCCAGGGCCAGCCTGCGAATCAGTAGGTTTCGAGTGAGCAGGTTTCGGTTCATGGAAAAAATTAAGGCAACTCCGGCGCGGCGACGGCGGGCGTCGCACGCTGCGCCATTGTAGGTTCCGCCGAGCGGGGCGTGTAGGTCTGATAGAGCAGCCAGTACACCACCACTCCGGTCAGCGAAACGTACATCCAGATCGGGAAGGTCCACTTCGCCAGCTTGCGGTGGGCTCGCCGCTTGTCGGCCAGCCCGGTGTAGATCGTCGCGATTGCCAAAAACGGCACAATCGCGGCCAGCACCACGTGCGTCAGCAAGATGGCATAGTACGTGTAGCGAACTGCCGTCGGCGGGTAGTCGGGAAACTTTCGGCTCCCGCCGGGAATGTTGAAGTGGTAGGTCAAGTAAGAAGCCAAAAACACCACCGACACCCCAAAGCAGGCGAGCATCGTCCACTTGTGCGCCCTCTCCTGCCGCCGCTTGATCAGGACGAAGCCGAGCGCCAACAGCACCGTGGCCAGTGCGTTGAGCGAGGCATTG
>JBBDYF010000166.1:0-22502 GCA_040901775.1 Pirellulaceae bacterium
CTGGCGTACCTGCTGCTCGATATTCGTCCCGAACCGGTGGCCCACGCGGCCGAGTCGCCCGAGCCCGCCGCGGCGGCGGCGGTTGCGGCGGTGACGCCGGTCAAGACGATGAACCACCGCCTGACCGAGCGGTTCGTCGCCGACGTTGGCTTGCCAGCGTGGCTGTCGATGGCGTTTATCTTCGTCACCATTTTGTCCGAGGGGGCGCTGCTGGTGGTCGCGGCCCAGGCGGGTTTCATCGGCGGGCCCAAGTGCCTGGCCAACATGGCGCACGATTCGTGGGTGCCGCACTGGTTCGGCAGCCTTTCCGAACGGCTCGCTTCGCACAACGGGATCATGCTGATCGGCATTTCGGCGCTGGTCGCCCTGTGGGCCAACGATGGCAATGTCTCGCTGCTGTTGATCATGTATTCGATCAACGTCTTCTTGACGTTCTCGCTGTCGATGCTCGGCATGACCCGGCACTGGTACAACCACAAGGGCCGCCACCCGCGGTGGCGCTCGCGGGTCGCCCTGTTCGTGTTCGGTTCGGTCCTGTGCGTTTCGATCTTGATCATCACCGTCGTCTTCAAATTCAAGGAAGGGGCCTGGAAGACGGTGGTGGTCACTGGCGCGATTACCCTGCTGGCGATCCTCGTCAACCGCTACTACGCCAGCGTTCGCCGACGGCTGAAGGGGCTCGACGAGTCGCTCGGCACGATCGACATCCAGGGTGCCCCCAACCTGACGCCTCCCGATCCCGACCAGCACACGGCGGTCATTCTGGTGGGGGGCTACAGCGGCCTGGGGGTCCATACGCTCTTGAACGCGGTTCGCTTCGTGCCGAACCACTTTAAGAACATGATCTTCATCTCGGTCGGCGTCGTCGATTCGGGCAATTTCAAAGGGGCCGAAGAGGTCGAGCACCTGCGGAGCCACGCCGAAAACTCGCTCGAACGCTACGTCGAACTCGCCCGCCGGCTCGGCTTTCCCTCGCGGGCCTACATGGCGATCGGCACCGACGTGGTCGATGAACTCGAACAGATTTGCCGCGCCGTCCATCGCGAGTTTCCCAAGGCGGTCGTCTTCGCGGGGCAACTCGTCTTTCAGCGCGAAACGTGGTACGGCGCGCTACTGCACAACCAGACCGCCTACTCGCTGCAGCGCCGCTTGCAGTGGGACGGCGTGCCGATGGTCATCCTGCCGACTCGCGTTCGCGATGCGTAACGCACTGCCAACAACGCCTGGAAAAATACCCAGTGACGCGACGCTTTACCCTCGCCCTGCGGCGGGCCGAAAAACACCTGGCGGCCGTGGACCGGCCTCTCGCCCGGCGCATCCTGGCGCTCGGCCGCTGCGAGCTGACTCCCTACTGGGACCGCTCGCCTTACGAAAGCCTGGTCCGAGCGGTCGCGCATCAACAGTTGCACGGCCGGGCAGCCGAGGCAATTTTGGGACGTCTGGTACAGCGCTATCCCGACCGCAACTTTCCCTTGCCCGAGGATCTGCTGGCGACAAGCGTTGACGAATTGCGGGGGTTCGGTTTTTCGCAGGCCAAGGTGGCGACGATTCGGGGCATTGCCGAAGGGGCCCTCTCGGGAATCGTCCCGTCCCGCGCGGCCGCCGAGAACCTGACCGACGAGGAACTGATCGCCCGGCTGTCGGCGCTCCGCGGCATTGGCCGCTGGACGGTCGAGATGCTGCTGATTTTCACTCTCGGTCGGCTCGACGTGATGCCGATCGACGATTTTGGCATCCGCACCGGCTTGCAGAGCATTTATCGCGTGAAGACCAAGGTGACCCGGGACCACTTTGCCCGGTACACCGACCGCTGGGCGCCGTTCCGGTCGATCGGGGCCTGGTATCTTTGGCGCGAGGCAGACCGGGCCAAGCTCGCCGCCAGGAAGCCCAGTTAGGTTCAAAAGCAAGGGCGCGACCAAATGCAAAGCCGCGACCATTGGTCGCGCAATACGAATGGCATTCGCCGCGCTTATGGCTTCGGCACCGCGATCATGTCCATCACGTATCGGGTGCCGGGGCGGCCCGTTCCGGCGACCAAGGCCTTCGACGCAGCCGGCGGACGCGCCGGATCGTAGTGCTTGGGACGCACGGCGTTGTGCGCCCGGCTCACTTCGTCGTCGGTCACATAGTAGGTGGCCTTGGCCAGGTGCCGCAGGTCGCTGCCGGTCTTGGCCAACAGCGCGGCAAGCTGCCCAAATGGTTCGGCCGCCTGGGCCTGGGCGTCGGCGTTCGCTGCGCCATGTAGATCGGAAAAAAAGATCGTCGGGCCACGATGGATCACCGCCACGCGGCTGTACAGCGGCGACGCTTTGAGTGGCGGCGGCGTGACAAACTCGATTGCTTCGGCCGGCTCGCTATTGGCCGGCCCACCCCAGGCGACCAATTCGATCTCGATCGGCACGCTCGACCGCCACTCGACGAAGCTCACCGGCAGTGGGCGATTGGTGCCGTAGTAGCGAGCGATTTCCTCCCGCACTTCGCCCACCGACTGCATCGGCTGCAAAAAACATTTGACCTGCACAACATCGCGGTCGGTTCGGCCGCAATGCTTGAGCGACGCACTCAGGCTTTCCAGCGTTTTCCGGGTCGCCTCGCGCAGGGTCCCCGGCTCGGCCTGCCCCGAAATGTAGATCCGGCTGCCGGCGGGGCGAATGGCCGCCTGCAGTTGGAGTTGCACCTCCTCTAGCGCGGCGTCCGCAGGCGCGGCGGCCACGGCGTCGAGCGCGACCTGGACGCCGGCCAGCGGCAGGGCCGTCGTCACCAGGCTAACGGCGGGCCGGCGGCCGGTGACGAAACGGGCCGCCAAGCGGGCCCGCACCACCTGGCCCAGTTCGTCTCGAGCGACGTACACGTTCAGCTTCACCGCCTGGTCCAAACCGCTGCCCAGCGATTTGAGCAGCGTCTCAAGTTGGTCGAGCAGCGCGTCGCACTGGGCGGCTGCATCGCCCGCGACAAGCTGGCCCGCCTCGTCCACGGGCAGTAACTGCGCCGTGTGGATCAGCGGCACGTCCTCGACGAGCACCGCGGCCGACGATCCAGCTTCGGCGTCGGGCTCGAAGTCGCGCAGTTTGGAGTTCTTTTGCCCGTCCGCGCCGGGCTGTGCAAGCACCACGACCGCTGGAACCAACAGCAGGCAGGCCAACAACGACGCGAGCGAGTTCATCGGATGGATCCTCGTTTTTTTGGCAGAGCCGCAATCGCGGCCCCTCACCTGTAGCACCATCCCCGCCGCGATGCAAACCGGGCGGCGACAAAAAAGTGATTGAACTTCGCGCCGCGAGGGGCGATATTGCTCGACAGCAATCGACCGAGGTCTGACAGAGAATACGTTCACAAGGAACAGAGCATGATCGCCCGGCGTCCGAAGACTTGCCTGTCAATATTCGTGTACGTCACGGCCCTCTGGGGAGCGCTGCTGCTGGGGCCGTCGTACCTGCCGGCTCAGGACAACGCCGCCGGGGACTTGAAGCTGGCAAAGTTCGACGTGGATGCGACTCCGCCGATCGGTTCGATGATGGCCTACGACGAGGTGCGCCGCATCGACGAACTGGGCCTCCGCGCGCGGGGCATCGTATTGCTCGGCGCGGGCGAACCGATCGTCCTTTGCGCCATCGACTGGATCGGGATCGGCAACGAGGGGCACGACGCCTTCCGCCAGACGCTGGCTACGGCCGCCGGCACGACCCCCGCGCGCGTCGCGGTTCACACGCTGCACCAGCACGACGCCCCTGCGTGCGACCTGACCGCCGAGCGCCTTTTGAACGGGGTGGGGGCGCAAAACCTGGGCCGCCTCGACGGCGCGTTCGCCCGCGAACTGCTGAAGCGCCTGGACGCGGCCGTGCGGGAAGCCGTGCCGCAAGCCAGTCCGATCACGCACGCCGGCCACGGCCAGGCGGAGGTGAAGGAGGTCGCCTCGAACCGCCGGCTGAAGGGGCCCGACGGCAAGATTCGCGCCACGCGCTACACCGCCACCAAGGATGCCGCCCTGCGGGCCGAGCCGGTCGGCTTGATCGATCCCGTGGTTTCGACCCTCACTTTTTGGAACGGCGAGCAGCCGGTCGCCGTCTTGAGCTACTATGCCTGCCATCCGCAAAGCTATTATCGCACCGGCATTCCCAGCCCCGATTTCCCCGGTATCGCCCGATTCGTGCGCGGCCAGGCGGTGCCCGACGCTTTGCACGTCCACTTTAACGGCGCCGGCGGTAACCTCGGCGCGGGTAAATACAACGACGGCGCGAAAGAAAATCGCCTGGCCCTGGCGCTGCGGTTGGCCGATGGTTTGCAACGGGCCTACGAGAGCGCGAAGAAAACGCCGCTCTTGCCGGCCGACATCGGCTGGCGGATCGAGCCGGTGGCGCTGCCGCTCGCCGGCCATCTGGACGAAGCGCAGCTCCGCGAAGACCTGGCCCATTGGGACGGCAAAGAGTTTTTCGGCAGTGCCGACACGCTCGCTTGGGTGCTCCGCTGCAAGAGCGGGCACAAGATCGATCTGGCCTGCCTGCGGGTCGGCGATGCGCGGGTGCTGCACATGCCGGGCGAACTGTTTGTCGAGTATCAATTGGCCGCCAAGCAGATGCGTCCCGATTTGAAGGTGATGATGGCCGCCTACGGCGACTATGCCCCCGGCTACATCGGCACCGCCGCGGCGTATGCCGAAGGGGGCTACGAGACGTCGCCCCGCGCGTCGCACGTCGCCCCCGAGAGTGAAGCGGTGCTAATGGGAGGGATGAAGAAGCTGTTGGAAGGGAAGCCGTAGGGCAGGTCGCAACATTGAAGCCTGAAGCGCTAGCGAAGCGACACGCATTGCTTCGCTGGCGCTTCAGGCTTGAATGCAACGAAAAAAAACGCCGCCAGCGACACGCATTGCTTCGCTGGCGCTTCAGGCTTGAATGTAACGACTACAAGCCGGCGAGCTGCGTCTGGGCGTCGCCGAACCGGTCGAGCCCGGCGCCCATCCGGTCCATGATCGAGAGGTACAGGCTGCACAGCTTGCGGTCGTCGTCGGGCTTGTCGACATAGTCGAGGACGCGCCCGGTCTGGATCGTTCCACTCAGGCCGCCGACCTGTAACAGGGGCAGCTTGGTGCTGTCGTGCTTGCTGCCCGACCACATGTTCGATAGATAGACCAGGCACGAGTGGTCGAGGACGGTCCCTTCCCCTTCGGGCATCGCGTCGAGCCGCCCCGCCAGGTAGGCAAGCTGGCTGACATAGTACCGCGAGATCCGCTCGTATTCGTCCGACAGGTCGTCGTGCGAGGCGGAGTGGTGCGCCTTGCGGGCGTCGAGAAACGGATAGAACAGGCCCGAAATATCGCGGCACAAGAGCAGCGACGCGACCCGCGTTTTGTCGGTTTGAAACGCCAGGGCCACAATGTCGCACATCAGCCGCATGTGCTCGCGAATGTCTTCGGGCAGGCCGTTGTCGGGCCGCTCCATACTCGCCAGCGGCTTGCCGCGGTCCTGCGCGCGCTCCGCCGCTTGCGCGCGGCCGCCGCGCATCGGATCGATCCGCTTTTCCACCTCGCGCACGCTCGTTAAAAATTCGTCGAGCTTGGTCTTGTCGGCGGCGCTCGCCTCTCGGCTGAGACTCGCCGCATGTTCCCGCACCCGGTCGAGCACGCTCTTGTTCCGCCGGCTGCCCCGGTTGTCGAACAGGCTGTCGAACGCCAGCGAGGGATACACCTCCATCGGCACGGGGGAGGTGGCGTTCTGCCACGAAATGTGCGAGCTGTAGGCCATCGAAAAGTTCGTCTCGTGGTAGCCGGTGATCGGCTGCTCGCACCCCAGCACGAGGCTCGGCTGGACGGTTGCTTGGCCGACCGAATTGGCCAGCACCTGGTCCATGCTGATGCCCCCCTTCAACTCGGCCCCTTTTTGTAGCGCCGCGCCGGAAAGGATGTTGCCCGTTTGGCCGGGGTGAATTCCCACGCCTACGGCCGACCTGTTGAACAGGCCGCTAATGACGTTCAGCTTCGTTTTGAACGGGGCCATCGGCTCCAGGGTTTTGCCCAGTTCCATCCCCTCGCCCGAACCCTTGGCCCACCAATGCTTTGAATTGATGCCGCAGGCCATGAACAGGGCGGCAAAGCGCTGCGGAAAGGCAGCGGCCTCGCCGGCTGCCGGGCGCTCGCTGCCCCAGGCGGGGAGCGACTCGAACCAGGGCAAGGCCAGGGCGACGCCCGCACCTTGCAGAACATTGCGGCGGGTGATGGTGCGATGGTTTTGTGGGCTGCGATGTCTCATCGTGGTGATTCCTCAGCAAATTCGGCGACGCCTCGTTTGGTCCTGAATTGCGGGCTGGCGACGATGGTCTCCACCAGCCCGCCGAGGCGGTAGTCACTGGCAGCCAGCTTCTCGCGCAGCGTGGCGACCAACAAATCATCGGATGCCAGCAGGCTGCGCCCTACAGCGTAGGATAACAGTTTGCGACACAGGTTGTCGAGAAATTCTTCCTGCCGCTCGCCGCGCAGGTAGGTTTGTAGCCCCGCCACGCCCTGGCCTTCGCTGCCGCCGGGAAAGGTGGCCAGCGTATCGACCGGACGGCCCCCCAAGTCGTTCTCGCGCCGTTCGCCGATCGGCCCGAAACCTTCAAACACCAGGCCAACCGCGTCGATCCGCTCGTGGCAACTGGCGCAGCTTTTGTGGTCGCGATGCCGGGCCAGCACCTCCCGCAGCGTCAGTTCCCCCAGGTTCGCTTCGTCGGCGGGCAACTCGGGTACGTCGGGGGGCGGAGGCGGAATGCGCTCGCCCAGCAAGCGGCGGACCACCCAGTAGCCGCGCTTCACCGGACTCGTTCGCAGGCCGGGGGCATTCTGCGTCAGAAAGACCGCCATCGGCAGCAAGCCGCCCCGGCCGTATTGGTGCGCGTCGTCGATCCTCGTCCATTCGCCTGTCTGCAAGCCGGCGGCGGGAATTCCGTAGTGTTCGGCCAGAACCGAATTGACAAACGTGTGCCTGCCATACAACATTTCCAGAACTGGCCGGTCGTGCTGCGCCAGATCGACGAAGAAGCGGATCGGCTCTTCAAACATCGCCTGCCGCAGTTCGTTGGTAAACGTGGGAAAGCGATCGCGATCGACGCTGTTGTGCTGCTCGAAGCGACGGAAGTCGAGCCAGTTGCCGCCGAACTCGGTGGCCAGTCCCCGCACACGGTCGTCCCGCAGCATCCGCCGCGCCTCGGACGCCAGCACCGCGGGCTGCCGCAATTCGCCGGCGGCCGCGCGGGCCAAGAGCGCCTCGTCCGGCAGGCTCGACCAGAGGAAATAACTGAGCCGGCTCGCCAATTCGTAGTCGGATAGCGGCTGCGGGGCGGCCGCGTCGGTCGCCAGGTCCATGCGGTAGCAAAAATTGGGCGACATCAGCACCAGGACGAGCGTATCTTGCACCGCTTCTTCGTGCGACAGCGCTTCCTGCTCGCGCAGTTGGCGATAGAAGGCGAGCAATCCCTCCCGCTCGATCGAAGTCAGCGGCCGGCGGTAGGCCCGCTCGGCAAACGTCAGCAGGGCGTCCAAATGGCTCGGCTCGGCCGCCAGCCGGGCCGCTTCGACCCAGCGAATCTGGTCGTTGATTCGCTCGAAGTAATCGCGGATCGCGTCGATCGCCGTGCCTTCGCCGCCGCTATCGACCGCCTTGGCCAGATAGACTTCGGCCAACCGCCGGATTTTGTCTTCCGCGGTGACCCCCTTGTCTTCCGAGCGGGCAAAGTCGAACTCCGGATCGCGCATATACCGGGAATCGGTTCGCTCGAACCAAAGGAAGCCCTTGTATTGCCGCATCGGGGCCGAGGTGATGAAATCGAGTTCTTGCCAAAGTCCGTCGAGCTCCTGCTGCTGCCGGAGGTCGAGGACCAGCTCGTACAGCGGGGTGTCGTCGCGAAAATAGCCCATCATGCTGTGGAAGCCGGCGCTCAAGAGGCGGCCCTTCTCTTGCTCGTCCTTGGCCTTGCCGACGTAGTCGCGTCCGCGCTCGGAGATGTAGAAAGCATCGGGAAAGACTTCGCAAAACTGGGCCAGCGACGCTTCGTGCCGGGCCCGATCGGCGGCGTCGGCGGGAACCACCAGACTCGCCTCGACGGCCTCTTTCTCGCCGCCGTCCGCAGCGCCCGCGACGCGCAAGACGGCCGGATCGTAACTCTGGCGGTGGGCCGCGTATTGCCGGTTCTTCCACAACACGAACGGCTGCGAGCCATCGTGGATTCCCCGCACATCGAGGTTGTCGAACCTCGGCTCTAGCTTCGCGCGAAGCTGGATCACGTAGTCGCGCATCGCTTCGCAGCCGCGGCGGGCGACTGCTGGCTGGTTGCCTTCTGGCGCGGGCAACTCGCGCCACATCGCTTGCAGCCTGGCGAGCGGGCCCACGTCGGTCGGCTCTTCGGACAGCGCCGTCCAAACGAGGGCCAAATACTTGGGGCTGATCTGTTCTTGCTCGGCGATCTCGGCCAGACTGATCGCGGGCTTGTCGAGCGCCGCGCGGTTCTGATATCGCCAGGCCGCTTCAAAATAGTCGGCATAGTCCGTCGGCTGCCGCTGGTAGAACTCGACGATCCGCTTGACGCAGTATTTGTCGCGGTCGGTCTCGGTCATCACCGGATGCGGCGCGAAGGCGAAGCCGGCAGGCTGCAGCACGAGATGCTCGGCGACTTGCCGCGCGGCCGCGACATACTTCGTAAGCAAGGCCGGCGACATCGCCAGCGATTCGGCCGAATTGTCGAACCCTGCCTCATTGGCCGGATCGACCGGAAACTCGCGCGTCGGGCGGATATCCACCCCGGTCAGGTCGCGGATCGTGGCGTTGTATTCCGCATTGCTCAGCCGCCGCACCGGCACGACCCCCGGATCGCCGGCGTTGCGCTCCGCCTCGCGTCGGCGCAGTGCCCGAATCCAGTCGATCGCGGCTTGTCGCTCGGCTGCGGAAGGCTGCGCCTCGGCATCTTCCGGCGGCATTTCCCCGGCTTCGAGCCGCTCGATCACCACGGCCCATGTGTCGTGTCCGCGGGCGATGTGCGCCGGGCTGGCGTACTGGGCCAGATCCAGCTCCGCCTCGGTCTTTTCGGCGCTATGGCAAGCGTGGCAATATGTCTGCAAGAACGGCTGCACGGTTTTATTGAATCGGAGCTGCAGGTCGTCGCCTGCTGGCGGTGGTTCGGCGACTGCCACCGCCGTCGCACCGAGCCAGGCCAACATCGACATGGCTGCTGCGACCGCTTGCGCTCGTGTCGAAAGGAACTTTGTGAACATCGTGACGGATCTCTGCTTGCAGAATCGGAAGCCTGCATTCTACACCAGCTTTCGCCGCGGCGCGCGGGCGAGGCGTGGCCCACGGCGACATGGCTCGTGGGAACCCAGTAGAGTACATTGAACCCCGCACGCCGGACCTTCGATTCGCACGAGAACCGTTCAGGATGCGAGGCATGAAATTACGTTTGTTGCCAGGTGTTGCCACAAATGTGCTGGCCCTGCTGGCTTGTTCGGCCATGCCCGCGCCCGCTGCCGCTGCCGAGCCGGACGAAACGAAGTTCCTGGCCCTGGGCGCGAGCTACGAGAAGGACGTCCAGCCGTTGGTGGCGCGCTACTGCGTGGACTGCCACGCGGCCGAGCAGCCTGAAGCAGACCTCGACCTGTCGTCGTTTGCCGCTTTTGCCCAGGTGCGGAAGCAGCCGCCGATGTGGCAAAAAGTGCGGGAGATGCTCGACAGCGGGCAAATGCCCCCGAAAGACGCCCCGCAGCCAACCGCTGCCGAGCGGACGAAGCTGTCGCAGTGGGTTCGCGGATACCTCACCGCGGAAGCGGCGGCGCGAGCCGGCGATCCGGGGCGAGTGGTCCTCCGCCGGCTCAGCAACGCCGAATATACCTACACGCTCCGCGACCTGACGGGGCTCGCCGCGCTCGACCCGGCCCACGAGTTTCCGGTCGACGGCGCAGCGGAAGAAGGGTTCAGCAACACGGGGAGCGCGCTGGTCATGTCCCCCGCCCTGGTGACCAAGTATCTCGACGCCGCCAAGGAAGTGGCGGGCCAGGCCGTGCTGTTGCCCGACGGCTTTCGCTTCTCGCCGAGCGAAACGCGGCGCGATTGGACGAACGAGATTCTCGCCGAGATTCGCGACTTCTACGGCCAGTTCGCGACCGCCCAGGGGGGCGACCAGGTCAATCTGCAAGGCGTTGTCTTCGAAACGAACGAAGGGGGTCGGCTGCCGCTGCAAAAGTATTTTGCGGCGACGCTCGCCGAGCGCGATGCACTGCGCGCGGGGCGCAAGACGATTGAGACCGTCGCCGTCGAACGGAAGTTGAATGCCAAGTATTTGAACACGCTGTGGAACAGTCTTTCGTCCGACAAGCTTACTTCCGACAAGCCGTCGCTCTTGCTCGACGGCCTGCGCACGCGCTGGCGAGCGGCTGGCCCGGACGACGCCGCCGCGCTCGCGGCCCACGTGAGCGAGTGGCAGCAGGAGCTGTGGCGGTTCACCACCGTCGGCCACATCGGCAAGGTGGGAGGCCCCAAGGCCTGGATGGAGCCGGTCAGCCCGCTCGTCGAACGGCAGGACATTCGCCTCAAGTTTCCGGCGACAATCGAAGCGGACGGACAGGTCGTGTTGTCGCTCGTCGCCAGCGAGGCGGGCGACGGCAACCAGCACGACCAGGTCGTCTGGCAGCAGCCCCGGCTGGTAACGGCGGGCAAGCCGGACGTGTTCCTGCGGGATGTTCGCGCTGCGCGGGGGGCCGGATGGGGAGTCGATCCCGCCCTGTTCGGCAAACGGCCCGACGGCCAGCCGGGCGACGCCGCCAGCTTGTACGTTCGCGCCGGGTCGAGCGTAGAAATCCGCCTGCCTGCCGACCTGGCCGCAGGGAGCGAACTGGTCGCGACCGGCCTGCTCGACGAGGCGGCCGGCGGCGAGGGGAGCGTGCAGTTGCAACTGGTGGCGGGGCCGGCTCAGCCCAGTGCGGCCCTGCTGTTGCCGCACGGCAAGACGACCATCGCCAGCGGCCCCTGGACCGCCGACAATCGCCAAAACTCGTTCGCCACGCCGATCGTGGTCCGCGCCGGCAGCAGGTCTCGCCAACAAATGGAAGCGGCCCTGGCCGAGTTTCGCGATCTGTTTCCCGCGGCCCTCTGCTACACCAAGATCGTCCCCGTCGATGAAGTGGTGACGCTGACCCTTTTGCATCGCGAGGACGAGCACCTGGCCCGGCTGATGCTCGACGACGCCCAGCGGGCCCATCTCGACCGCCTGTGGAGCGAGCTGCATTACGTCAGCCACGACGCGCTGACCCTGGTCGATGCCTTCGCCCAATTGATGGAGTACGCGACCCAGGACGCCGATCCCAAAGTCTTCGAACCGCTCCGTCAGCCGATTCACGACCGGGCGGCGGCCTTTCGGCAACTGCTGATCGATACCGAGCCCAAACATCTCGATTCGCTCGTGGAATTCGCCGCGCGGGCCTACCGCCGGCCGTTGACCGGCGGCGAATCGCAAGATTTGCGCGCCCTCTACGCGGCCCTGCGCCGCGAGGAATTGTCGCACGACGAGGCGTTTCGCCTGACACTCGCCCGCGTGCTGGTCGGCCCGGCGTTCTTGTACAAGCTCGAAAAGCCGCCGGGCGGCGCTGGGCAGCAACCGGTCTCCAGCGATGAACTAGCGACTCGGCTGAGCTTTTTCCTCTGGTCGTCGCAGCCGGACGAAGCGCTGCGCAAGGTGGCCGCCGCTGGTCGGCTGGTCGAAGACGACGTGCTGATCGCTCAAACGCAGCGCATGCTGGCCAGCGACAAAACCCGCCGCCTGGCGACCGAGTTCGCCTGCCAGTGGCTGCAGATCCACGACTTTGCCAACTTGGACGAGAAGAGCGAGCGGCATTTCCCCGAGTTTGCCGGCCTGCGCGGCGCGATGTACGAAGAGTCGATCCAGTTCTTTGTCGATCTCTTCCAGCGCGACGGCTCGGTGCTCGACATTCTCGCCGCGGACTACGCCATCTTGAACGAGCCGCTCGCCGCGCACTACGGCATTCCCGGCGTTCGGGGCGAGCAGTGGCGGCGAGTCGCCGGAGTCAAACAGTTCTCGCGGGGCGGAATTCTGGGACAGGCGACGGTCTTGGCAAAGCAATCGGGCGCTTCGCGCACCAGTCCCATCCTGCGGGGCAACTGGGTCAGCGAGGTGCTGTTGGGCGAGCGGCTGCCGCGTCCTCCCAAGGGGGTTCCTCCGCTGCCCGACGAAGAAGCGGGGACCGAGTTGAGCGTGCGGCAACTCGTCGAGCGGCACACCAGCGACGCCAAGTGCGCGGTCTGCCACCAGCGGATCGACCCGTTCGGCTTCGCCCTGGAAAGCTTCGACGCCATCGGCCGCCGCCGCGACAAAGACCTCGGCGGCCGGCCGATCGATACCCGTGTCACCGCACCCGACGGCGCGAAGTATTCGGGGATCGAGGGCCTGCGCGATTATCTGTTGACGAAGCAGCGCGAGGCGTTCGTCGGACAATTCTGCCGCAAATTGCTGGGCTATGCGCTCGGCCGCTCGGTGCAGCTTTCCGACGAGCCGCTGCTGGCGGAAATGCAAGCCAGGCTGGCAGCCGGCGACTACCGCGTGGGGGTGGCGGTCGAGGCGATCATCCGCAGCCGGCAGTTCCGCGAGATTCGCGGGCTCGATAGCGCATATGATGAATGAGCCGCCTAACTGCAATTTGAGGCGAGCATGGGATTGGCGTCCCCGCTCGGATTCGTAGGATTCGATTGATTCGTGGTTGATGTTTCTGGAGGCAGATCAATGACAACGCACCACTTTTCGCGCCGCACCATGCTCCGGGGCCTGGGTGTAAGCATGGCCTTGCCCTGGCTCGAATCGCTGCGCGTCTGGGGCGACGAGGCAGGCAGTAAGCAGGCCGGCAGCGAAGCGCCGGTGCGCCTGGCCGTGCTGTTTGCCGGCAACGGCTTTCATAGCAAAGAGTGGTGGGCGAAAGGGGCGGGCCGCGCGATGGAGCTGGGCCAAGTCCTCGCGCCGCTGGCCGGCTTTCGCGAGAAGCTGCTGTTTGTCCGCGGGCTGTACAACGAGCAGGCCCTGAAGGGCAACATTCACAGCTCGCAAACCGGCAACCTGTTGTCCGGCGCGCCACTGGCCGCGGGGGGCGAGATTCGTTCGGGCACCAGCGTCGATCAGTTGCTCGCCCAGCAGTACGGCCGCTCGACCAAGGTGCCCAGCCTGGTGCTCGGCTGCGAAAAGTCAAACCCGTCGGTCCACAAAAACTACTCGATGCTGTACAGCTCGCACATCTCGTGGACCTCGCCGACCACGCCCACGCCATTGGAGATCTATCCCGCGCTGGCGTTCGACCGGCTCTTCAAGGACGAGGTGCAGCTTGGCGACAAGAGCGTGCTCGACGCCGTGCTAGCCGATGCCGGCGATCTGCGCCGGCAGATCAGCACCGCCGACCAGCGGAAGCTCGACGAATATCTCGATTCGGTTCGCGACGTGGAACAGCGGATCGCGACGGCAGGCCAGCAGGGCGAACTGCAAGGGTGGCGGCCCACGCTCGCGGCGCCCAACGTGCCCCGCCCGCCGGAGGGCATCCCGCAGAACATCGCCGACCACATGCGGCTGATGTGCGACATTCTGGTGCTCGGTTTCCAGACCGACACGACGCGGATCACCACGCTCAAGCTGAACAACGATCATTCGTCACTCCGCTTCCCGCACCTGGGTGTCGATTACATGATCCACCATCTGCTGTCGCACTCCGACACGGCCGACTGGCTGAAGATCAATCAGTTCTTCACCAGCCAGTTGGCCTACATCGCACGCAAGCTCGACGCGATTCAGGAAGGGGAGCGGACGCTGCTCGACAATTCGATGCTGATGTTCTGTTCGAGCATGATGACCGGCAGCCACGACGCCACGCAGTTGCCCGTGGTGATCGTTGGCCGCGGCGGCGGTAAGCTCGCTAGCGGCCGCGTGCTCGACTATCGCGAACAGACGAACCGGCAGATGTGCCGCCTGTACCTGTCGCTGATGGACAAGATGGACGTCCGCCTCGACCGCTTCGGCGACGCCACCGAACGCCTGAGCGAGGTATAGTTACCGCGCGCGGCTGCTTATGCCAACAACTCTCGTACGATCCGCCCCGGCTGGCCATCGAGCAACGACCCCGGCCCGCTGGGGCGAACGAAATTGAGATGGTCGGCCTCCAAGCCGAACAGGTGCAGCAGCGTGGCGTGGTAGTCGAAGTGGTTCACCACGTTTTCGACCGCCTTGTGCCCCAGTTCGTCGGTCGCCCCATGCACGTAGCCCGACTTGATGCCGCCCCCCGCCAGCCAGACCGAGAAGCCATTCGTGTTGTGGTCGCGGCCGATGTTCTTTTCGTTTTGCACGACCGGCAGGCGGCCCATCTCGCCGCCCCAGTGGACCAGCGTGCTTTCGAGCAGGCCCCGCCGCTTCAAATCCTTCACCAGAGCCGACGTCGGCTGGTCGGTCTCGCTGCATCGCTTGGCCAACGAGTTGACGATGTTGCCGTGGTGGTCCCAGGTTTGATTGCCGGAGCAGACTTGCACGAAGCGGACTCCCCGCTCGACCAGCCGGCGGGCGATCAGGCAGCGAGCTGCCCAATCCTCGGTCTCTTTCTGGTCGAGGCCGTACAGGCGATGCGTTTCGGCCGATTCCTGGCCGATGTCGAGCGCCTCCTTGGCCGCCGTTTGCATTCGGGCGGCGAGTTCGAAACTGGCGATGCGGGCCGCCAGGTCGTCCTCGCCCGGCCGCGCGGTCAGATGGTCGCGGTTGAGCCCCTGCAAATACGCCAAAAACCGCTCCTGCGCCGCCGGCGGCAAGCCGGGGGGTGGATCGAGGTTCAAGATTCGCGGCTCGCGCGGGCGAACCACCGTTCCTTGATAGAGCGAAGGGAGCCAGCCGTTGGTCCAGTTATCGACGCCCAAAACGGGCAGCCCCGACGGATCGCTGAGCACGACGTAGGCGGGCAGGTTCTCGCTTTCGCTTCCCAGCGCATAAGTCAGCCACGAGCCGAGCACCGGCCGGCCGCCGATCGAGCGGCCCGAATTGAGGGCGTTGATCGACTGGCCGTGGTTGTTGACGCCCGTATGCATCGAACGGACGAGGGTAATGTCGTCGGCCACTTCGGCCAGGCCCGGCAACAGCTCGCTCAGCTCCATGCCGCATTGGCCGCGGGGGGCGAACTGCCACGGGCCGGCGAACAACTTGGCCGACGATTCGGCGGCGTTGTCGTATTTGATGTCGCCGGTGAAGTTCTGGCCGTTGCGCTTGGTCAGTTCGGGCTTGGGATCGAACAGGTCGAGATGGCTCGGCCCCCCTTGCATGAACAGCGAGATCATCGCCCGCGCCCGTGGCGGGTGGACTGGCGGTTTGGGCTTCAAATCGAACGTCGGGCGCTCCAGCGGCGGCTGCTTGGGAGGCGCCGAGCGAGCGGAGTCTTGCTGCAAGAGCCAGGCGAGCGCGAGCGATCCCACCCCCACCGCCTGCTGGGCGAGGAAGTGGCGGCGCGACGAACGAAGCTGCGTGTGTTGGTCCATGAGCGGTGGGTCGCTTGGGGTCGCTTGGGTGTCGCTAATCGACGTAGAGGAAGGCATTGGAACTGACCAGCGCCTGACAGAACGCTGCCAGCGCCCGCGTAGCCGGCGGTGGGGCGGGGATTTTTGGATCGGCCCCAGCCTTTGCGAACTCTTGCTGCTGGGTGGTCACAAACGCCACGGCCGCGGCGAGTTGCGCCTCGCTCGGCTCGTGGACCAAAGCCAGCCGCCAGGCGAGGCGAATCTGAGCGGCCAGGTCGCCCTCCGCCTGTTGAATCGCCCGCTCGGCCAGGCGCTCCGCCTGCTCGATCACGAAGGCGTTGTTCATCAGCAACAGAGACTGCGGGGCGACGGTCGATTGATCGCGCACTTCGCAGTTGGGGGTGAGCAAGGGCGCGTCGAACGTTTCGAGCATCGACAGCGGCAGCGAGCGGCGGACCTGCACATAGACGCTGCGACGGAATTCTTCGCCGCCGAGCGAATCGCGCTGGCGATCGGGCCGGCCGGCGCTGTCGCGATTGTCGAGCCCCACGATCACCTGCCCCACCTCGTCCACCGTTACCGGCACGGGCGAACCCCACATCTTGCCGTTCAGTTGGCCGGTGGCGGCCAACATCGAATCGCGCAGCGTTTCGGCCTCGATGCGGCGGATCGACATGCGGCCGAGCAGCCGATTCTCGGAGTCGATCCGATCTAGCTCCTCGGTGCGCTGCGAGGACTGCCGGTAGGCGGTCGAGTGCATCAAGAGCCGGTGATGCCGCTTCAATTCCCAGCCGTCGGCAACGAACCGCGTGGCGAGCCAGTCGAGCAGTTCGGGATGGCTCGGCTGCTCGCCCAAGATGCCAAAATCGCCCGGCGTGGCGACAATGCCGCGGCCGAAGTGATGCATCCAAAACCGGTTGGCGAGTACCCGGCCCACCAGCCGGTGTTGGCCGCTGGTCAGCCAGTTGGCGAACGCCAGCCGCCGCCCCGACGTGGGCAGCGCCGGATCGTCGGCCGGAATGATCGCCTCGTCGTCGGCCAACACGGTAAGCACCCCCGGCTGCACCTCCTGCTTGGGCTGGCTGATATCGCCCCGAAAGAAGACGAACGACTGCGGGATTCTGCCGGGAACCTCTGTCAGGCATGGAACGAAATCCTCGGCGGGACGTTTGTCTTTGATCGCCTTGGTCCGCTCGTCGTAATCTTTGTTGAACGCGGCGACCCGTTTGCGGTCGTACAGGTAGGCGCTGCCGCGGTTGACATTGAGGCTGGGATGGTCCTTGAGGAGTTGCTTTTGTTCCGGCGAGCGGTCCTTGGCCTCGGTGTCGCGAGCCGCGCGGGCCGCCGCGTGCTCGGCTTCGGGCAGCTTGGCCACCTCGGCGTCGAACGTAGCCTGCACGATCTTGTCGAGCTCGGCATTCTGCTCGTCGGTCAGTTGTTTCAGCTCGGCATCGACGGCAGCCGCCTGCTCGCGCACCTCGTCGGTCCAGAGCGAGACCAAGCGGGCCGCCGGCGCTCGCCAGTTCTTGGGATCGTAAGCGGGCTCGAAGACGGCCCGCAGACGGTAATAGTCGGCCTGGGGAATCGGATCGTACCGATGGTTGTGGCACTGGGCGCAGCCGACGGTCAGCCCCAACAGCGACGACGTGACGATCTTCAGCGTTTCGGCCAGCACGTCGTTGCGGGCCAGTTGCTGATCGACCGTGCCGTCCGCCGTTCCATCGGCCGCCATCCGCAAAAAGCCGGTCGCCGCCAGCAGGTCGGCCTGCTCGGACGAAAGGTTTTCGTAAGGAGGCGAAAGCAGCTCGTCCCCCGCCAGTTGCTCGCGGATCATCGCATCCCAAGGCTTGTCGGCATTGAGCGCGCGAATCACATAGTCCCGATATTTGAAGGCATACTTTCGCTCGGGATCGCGCTCGGTATAGCCGTCGCTGTCGGCATAGCCCGCCACGTCGAGCCAGTGGCGGCCCCACCGCTCGCCATACTGGGGCGATGCGAGCAGCCGATCGACCAGCCGTTGCCAGGCATCTGGGGCGTCGTCGGCCAGAAAGGCATCGACCTCTTCCGGCGTCGGCGGCAAACCGGCCAGGTCGTAGTAGGCGCGACGAACGAGCACTCGCTTGTCTGCCGCGGGCGAGAAGCTGAGGCCTTGCTCCTCGAGCTTGGCCAACAGCAGCGCGTCGATGAACGAGGCGAGTTGGGCGGGTTCGCCAACCGTGGGCAGCGACACCGCGCGCACCGGCTGGAGCGACCAGAACGACCGTTCGTCGTCGGTAATGACCGACAGTGTTTCGGGCTCGGGTCGAGCCGTCTTGGCACCCTGGTCGAGCCAGGCGCGGAGGGTCTCTAAATCCTTGGCGGGGACCGGCTTCCCTTCGGGGGGCATCTCGCCGGCTGCAATCCGTTCGACGATCAGGCTGGCGGAAGCCTGGCCGGGGGCGATCGCCGCGCCGCTGTCGCCTCCTTTTAATAGCAGCCGCACCTGCCGGACGTCGAGGTTCGCCTCGTGATGCTCCTCCTCGCCGTGGCACTGAAAGCAGTAGGCCTTCAGGATGGGGCGGGCATGCTGCTCGAACGTCAGCGGCCCCTCCGCCGCGACTGCACCCCCGGCGAGCACCAGGGAGCAAACGACGGCAACCAGGCCAGTCCAACCAGGCGCGTGGGGCATGGCGGGCGAATCCGTGCGGGATGAAAGGCGGGAACGATCGGGGCAGGCTGATCCGATTCTCGCAAGTGCCGCGGGCAATTGCAACCCAAACTCGCCGTGCCGGCGCCGCCTAAACGATCAGGCGGCGCTACGGACTGAGCATTCGCCGGGCGTTTTCGCGGGCGATCGCGGTTCGCTGCATTCCCCCCAGCGGCGATTCGATCAGTTTCAGGGCGGCTGCTTCCCAGGCAAAGCAGGGGAAGTACGAACCGAACAAAATGCGATCGAGCGGCATGTGGCCGAGCAGCCGCTGGATGCCGCCAACGCCTTCGAGCATGGCAATTTCGACCGAGATGTTTCCCGCCGTCAGCAGTTGATCGAGCAGGTCGGGCCGCACCGCTTGTAGCGAATTGAGAAGCTGCATGTGCAATTGGGGGAACTTGGGAAGCAGTTCGACCAGCGGCGCGGGATCGACATCCGGCGTTTGCAGCAGCGGGTGCTGCGTGCGCGGGTCTTCCATCCGCAGGACGATCTGGACGATCAGTTTTCTTTGCTGCGCATTTTCTAGCAATCTGGCGAACCGCGGATCGTCGAGCGGGTAGCCGTGGTAGTTCGGATGCAGGCGAATCCCCGGCATTTTATGGACTTCGTGGCAGCGGCGGAGGTCTTCTTCCCAGTCGGGCGCCAGCGGGTTGACCGCGCCAAAGGGAACGAGCAGCGCGGCATCGTACCGGGCGCAGTCGGCTGCCAGGCGGGCGTTCACGCCGGCGAGATCCTTGTGCAGCAGCGCGTCGAAACTGCCGACCCAGGCTTGCGAGACGCGGCCGGCGCGCAACTTGGCAACCAAGTCGGGCGGTTCGTCCCCCGGCACGCGGCGCGTCGGCCAGCGCGACAGATAGACGTTGGTATCGACGATCTCGACGAGTTCGCCAGCGTCGCTCACAGCCGCACCCCCTTCGCCTTGAGAATGGGAAACAGGAGCCGGCGGAGGTTGCCGCCGAGAATGAGCTTGCGGGCGGCGTCAGGAATGTCGGCTGACGTTACTTTTCCCAATTGCGAAGCGAAGCTCCGGCCGCCGACGTCGCTGCCGTAGAGGATTCGCTCGGGGCCGAGCTCGCGAACGGCCATTTCGATCAGACCGGCCGTTGGGTCCGATCCGCTGGTGTCGATCAGCACGTTCTTCGCGCCGCGGATCGCCCGAATGCCCCGTTCCCAGTCGCCGCCGGTGTGTCCGCAGATGATCGGCGTGGTGGGATGCCGCGCGGCCAGTTCGGCCAAGTCCATCGGCGACGATTCACCCGGCAGGTTGCCACCAACTTTAAGCCAGGTGTGCTGAAAGATGACCGCTTTTAATTCGGCCGCCCGGCGGACGATCGGATCGAGCCGGGGGTCATTGCAACGCACGGCGACCCAGAGCTTGATGCCGACCAGAGGGCCATCCATCACGCAGCGATCCAGCTCTTTCAGGCTTTCCTCCTCGTGCTTGGGATTGAGATAGGCGAAGCCCAGCGCCCGGTGATGCCAATGCCCCAGGGCCTCGATCACCTGGTCGTTCTGGCGGCGAAAGTCGTCGGGCGAGGGATCCTGCGACCAGGGATACCCCATGAAGAAGACGAGCCGCTCGATTCCCAGCCGATCGGCGAATTCGAAAATCTGCGCGATGCGCTCGCCGGGCGTGCGGCCGTCAACACCAGAGAGGTGGCAATGGAGGTCCCAGATCATTATGGTGAGTTCCTCTCGGCCATCCGCGCAAAAGTTGTGGGCAGGCGAATCCGCAATGGCATCCGAAGTAAATCCGTATCAGCCCCGGCAAGATGATGGACGTGACGTCGAAGTTGGCGATCTCGATCCGCGATACGACTTGGGTGACGCTCGCAATAGGTTCGTGGGCGCAAGACGTCTGGGTTGGCTCGTGTGCATCGCCTTAAGTGCGAATGTGCTGTTGGCCCTTACCAGCCTCGTTATGCATTCTCGCCTGCTGGCATTGTACTGGCCGGCGCCAAGCTTCGATTTTGTCGATGCAGACACGGAAGCAACGCTGATCGGCCAGATCAACCTTATCGTGGTTGGACTGGTGCTCACCCGACTGGTGATCATAGGCTTCTTTCTGACATGGCTGTACCGAGTGCATGACAACCTGACCTTGCTCGGACACCACGAACTGGACTCCAGGCCGGTATGGGCCGTCCTTTGTTGGTTTGTTCCGATCTTGAATCTGTTTTGTCCCTACCAGGTCGTATGCGAAATCTGGAGGCGGAGCGACGCGCGATCGCTTTCGGCTGCGGAGGGCACAATTTCAATAGCGCTCGTCGGATGGTGGTGGGCGCTCTGGTTGAGCACGATGGTACTTAACATTTGGGGCAACTACTTAAACAAACGCATCGATTTTCTAGCGGATGCAGTCCAGGTAATCTATGTGGATGTCGCGTTTCTAGCCGCAAACATCGTGGCCGGCCTGCTGTTAATTCTGATTACGCTTCGAATAAATCGAAAGCAGCAACTTCAATACGCGATGGTCGCCCCTCCGGCACCCAGTTTGGTCCCGGCTATGGAGCCGGGGACGTAGGCTGCCGCAAAAACCCGATCAGATCTCCCATCTCCTCCACCGAAATCTTCTGTTCCAGCCCCTCGGGCATCAGCGATTTGCCGCTTGAGGTGATGTTGGCGATCTCCGAGCGCAGGATCGTGTCTTCGCGCTGCTCGGCCCGGCGGAGCGTCAGGCCGGAGTCGGTTTCGCTGGCGATGAGGCCCGTCAGCACGCGACCGTCGGCCAACAGCACCGCGTAGTCGAGAAAGTTGGGCGAGACCTCGCGGTTAGGGTCGAGCACATGAATCAGAATCTCTGGCGGCGAACGATGCACGATCGTCGCCAGGTTCGGGCCGACCTCGTGCCCCTCGCCCCCCAGCCGATGACAGTTGGCGCACTCGCGGCGATAGACGACTTGCCCGCGGGCAGCATCGGATTTTTGCGCGAGTGCCGGCTCGTAGCGGCCGATCATCTCTTGCCGCGGCCCGAGGGCCACGCTCGCCAGTAGTATTTTCGTCCGCTCGGCCAGGGCCGCGTCCTTGAGCGCCGCCAATCGTCCGCGGTGGGGAATCGAAACCTGGGCCAGCGGGATGGCCCCGCTTTCGAGCGCCGCGACGAGCGGCTCGTGCCAAACCGGCCTGCTCAAGAGCAGCGCCACCGATTCTTCTCGCAGCGGGGGGGTCATTTTATTCCAGCGGACAACGAGGTCGGCCGCAATCTCGGCTTCCGCGAACGTCCCCAGAACCCGCAGCGCGGATCGTTGCACTTCGCCCGGCGCGGTGGGCTCGGTCGCTGCGGATAGTGCGGGCCGGGCATCGCTCCAGGGCAGGTACGCCAAAAGGTCGATCGCCGCCAGCCGCTCGGCGGGAGGCGTATCGGCAGCCGAGGCGATCTGGAGAACCTGTTCGAGCAACTGCGCGACCCGCTGTGCCGCTGCCGGTTCGAGTTGCGGCAAGTAGTCGGCCAGCTTTTCCTTCCGCCGCGCGGCCCCCTGACCAATGCCGGCAAGCACGGCCCAAGTCAGTTCTGGCGACTGAGCATCATTACGATTTGCTACACCATCCAACAGCCGCTTGGCTGGCCCTTGTTCGGCCCCGGAGGCCGCGGCAAACGCCAATTGGCGGACAATCTCGGCCCGGCCCCGCTGCTCGGCTGGCGGCGAACTCGATGCCAGCAGCGCGAGGGCGAGCGAATCGGCGATGCCGTGCGACGAACTGAGAATCGCGGCTCGCAAGTACGGATCGTTTCCGTCCCGCCGGGCAAGCTGCGCCAGGCTTTCGACCGCGGCGGCATCCCCCTTGAGCGAGCCGAGCCACAGGGCCGTTTGGAACCGGACGCCCGCATCGGCATGTTGAGCCAGCGCCGGGGCCAGCTCGGCCAGATCCGTCGCTGCCGGTGGAAAACCTTCCGCCAAGTGAATCGCGTGCCGCACAATGCCCGGCGATTCGTCGCGCAGGGCGGCTCGCAAGTCGTCCGATTGCAAGGCGTTTAATCCGGCGAGTGTGTAAAGCGCATGCAAGCGGGCGAGCGGCTGCGGCGAGGTTTGCAAAAGCTGCCGCAGCGGCTCGGCAGCCTCCTTGTCTTGCCGCTCGACCAGCAGCCGCTGGGCCGTTTCGCGCCACCAACTGTGCGGGCTGGCCAGGTGCGCCACCAGCTCGGCGGTGGTCGCCGTTGAGAGTTTCGGCGGCTTAGGAATGGCAAAGTCCGGCGGCGCAAGGCGATAAATTCTCCCCCGGTCGTTGCCGCTGGATAGATCCAATTGCGCCTTGATGTCGTCGGGGATCGACCAGGGGTGCTCGATCGTCTCGCGGTACATGTCCAAGACGTGCAG
>JBBDYF010000167.1:0-22361 GCA_040901775.1 Pirellulaceae bacterium
TTGTCACGGCGGCGGAGCTGCCCAAATCGCCGGGCCACGTATTCTATCGCAAGCTCAATGCGCTGCTGGCCGAGGGGGGCTTCGATGTCTGGATCGAGAAGCGATGCGCGGAGTATTATGCCGCCGAGGGCCGCCCAGGCATTCCGCCGGGCATCTACTTCCGGATGCTGCTGGTCGGCTACTTCGAGGGGCTCGGCTCGCAGCGGGGCATCGCCTGGCGGTGCAGCGGTGCTCCAGATGTTGGAAGCGCTGGAACTGACCGGCCGCAGCTATGCCGTTCGCGAAAAGCTGCGCTGCAAATCAAACTACTTTCGCAACCATCAGCACAAAATGGACTATCCCGCTACCTCGCAAGCGGCTGGCAAATCGGCTCGGGCCCCGTCGAGAGCGCCTGCAAAACCGTCGTCAACCTTCGCCTCTGCGGAAGCGGCATGCGGTGGGGTTCCCCCGGCAGCGACGCCGTCGTGTGCGGCATGGCGGGCAATTCCTCCGTGGTCATCGTGCGGGGAGTTTCGACGATGGACATGCGGACCTCTCTAGATTCGGAAACTCGATTCTATTGTACCGCTGAAGTTTGCGAAACTGTTCCAAACATCCTTCCGCCAAAGGCGCATCAACACCAATGCTCCCAACGGAGAAAGCAAGCAACTTGCGATCGCGGCGATGGACCAGGCGATGACGAGCCATCTTCTTCGTCGCTGGCGCATGCCCCTGGCGACAATGATCCCTGAGACACCAAACACAAACCAAAGACCCGCAGTTAGCAAGCCGCTCGTAACCTCGCGTTCGAGTTCCGGGCGATCCAAATCGGCCAGCATTTTCAACAGCACGATTGACGCGACAACTTGAACGACACTGGCGACGATAGCCAGACTTGAGACAATAAAGCTGGCAATCGCGAGACCACGCAGCGGATCGCCCGCAGTCTCGTCATTCGATTGCGTTTCGCCCGGAGACTTGTAAGGATTGTCGCTCATGCGGAATTCGAAAGTACCCTACGCTATGCCTCCGCCGGCCGCAGGCTCGCCCGCCGCGTCGGCAGGCCGTTGGCCACTGCCTTGAGCTCTTTCACCCGCTTTTCGATGCCCGACAAAACCTCGAAATCGCTGGGAAACGGCGAGTCGAAAGCGGGCCGCAGCGGGATCGGCACGTCGTCCATCCGATAGACCGTCCCCGGCACATTGATGCCGTAGGTCGATACGTTGAAGGCGACCGTGGCGTACCGCGTCGTCGGGCTGTCTTTGGGATCGAGTGCGATGTATGGAATGCTCTTGAGGTGCTCACGGGCCGGCTGGCTGAAGTTGGCCATCGGATCGCTGGCGACAATCAGGGCGGCATCGGCTTCGCCGCGGGCGAGCACATCGGCCGCGGTATATTCGCCCGGATTGAATCGCGGATAGCCGCGGCCCAGGTTCACACCGAAAGGATAGCCGGTTCGCCAGGTGACGACATTGTCGGCGCCGGTGACGTTGCCGTGCCCCCGGTTCGGCTTGCAGACGAACCGCGTGTGGGCGTTCATATCGCGGGTCAGGGCCAAGAGCGCCTCGCTGTTGGCATGCTTGCCGCGAGTCATCGTCACCCCCATGCCGAAGAAAATCACGCCGAACTTGGCCCGCTTCATCCGGTTCATCAGGTCTTGCCAGGTGGCCAGCGGCACGCCGGTATCGGCCTCGACCTGCACCGGGTCGAGCTCCACGTCTTGAGCCAACGCCCGCAGCGTCCACAGCCCCTCAAAATCGGCCCGCGGCTTGATCGGGATGAAAATGTCGGCCGCCTTTGCGCTTTTGGTTTTGCGGACATCGACGATCACCATCGTGCGGTCCTTCCGCCCGTTGGGAAGGAACAGCCCCTTGGGCATCAGGCTGTACTTGGTGAAGTGCCGGGGGTGGCTTTCGGCCGGGTTGCTCCCCCAAAACATGATGAAGTCGCCGCGATTGCGCACCTCGCCCAGCGACGCCGTCACCTCGCCCACGCCTTGAAAGGCCATGCCGCTGGGGCCGTGGCAAACGCTGGTCGTCGTATCGATGTTGCCGCCGATCCAATCGGCAATGCCCACCGCCACCCGCTGCGCCTCGGTGGTCGTGTCGGACAGGCCGTAAACGAGCGGATACTTGGCCCCCGCCAGGATTTGCGCCGCCTTCTCGATCCCCTCGGCCACGGTCGCCGGCTGGCCGTGGATTGTACACGGGGCTTTGTCTTCGATATCGTGATTCAGGAACCAGCCGGTGCCCAAGACGCAGGCCCGCTTGGCCTCGATGATGCGGTGCCCCTTGACGGTCAGGTCGATGTCGTCGCACACGCACCCGCAGAAGGTGCAGGTTGCGTCTTTGACGATCTTTAGTTCTTCGTGGCCGTTGGCACTTGCCTGTTCGATAACCATCAAAAACACCCGCTCTTTGGCGGTGCGACCAATGCTCGCCGCTGCGGCACTTCCGGGCCGTCACATGGCCAGATTGGGAGAAGCTCGCACAAACCGCAGCGCCGACGGGAAGCATCGCTTCCGGTACACCGTTCATCGTACCTTGCTGGCGTGCCGGGGGGTACGGGTAAAGTGACCCACGATTGGCCGATTGCTGGCTCACACCTTTCGAGGCTCAACGGACGGCCTGCCGGTGACCAGACTAGTCACGCGAGGGGCAAAAAATGGTTCGACTTGCGTTCGCAGTTCAGTCCGCAAAGCCATGGGGTACTGTCGCTTACGGCTCTGCGTCCAGGCGCAAGTTACGGGCTGGAAAAATGTCGCGCGTCAGTTCCTTGACGCGCGCATGTTTTTTTGGCAAAGTCGCAATTGTCTGCCTGGCGAGCGGGAGGCGTCAGCCTCCCGATGGTGCCCACGTTGTATGAAAACGTGCATAAAAAATAGATCGCTATCGGGGGTGCTTACGCACTCCGCTCGCCCTGGTAAAAACGCGCCCCGATCAAGTTCCACGGGGCCCGTGGAAGTTACTTTGAGGCCCTGAAGTCAGGTAGTTACGCTAATCAGTTCGATCAACAAAAGGGGGTTTCGTCAATCGCTTATCATGTCGCAAGTGCCGCAGCCCCAATGAGTTGCAAGGGATAAGCGAAACCCGCGAAGACGAAAAAAAGCGAACAGCGATTAGCGAAACTCACTGCACATGCTTTTGCGGCGCTCACACGATTGCTGGCCGTGGCGCGGGCGGTTGATTAGAATCCAGCCGAATTGAACGACACAAAGCCACTCAACGATACTGCACCAACTGGAGCTCGCCCCGCATGAGACACCTGCATTGCTGCTGCCGCTTCGCGCTGGCCCTGGCCGCGGCGCTCTTGGCCGGCCCCGCCTGGGCCGATGTCAAGCTGCCGCACATTTTTGGCGACCACATGGTCCTGCAGCAGAAGACGGAAGCTCCCGTGTGGGGCTGGGCCGACGCCGACGAGGAAGTGACCGTCACCCTGGGCGAGGCCAAGGCCACCACCAAGGCCGGGGCCGATGGCAAGTGGATGCTCAAGCTCGCCACGCCGGCGGCCGGCGGGCCGTTCTGGCTAAACGTCAAAGGAAAGAACAGCATCACACTGGTCGATGTCATGGTGGGCGAGGTGTGGGTTGCCTCGGGCCAGTCGAACATGGAGTGGGCGGTTAAGCAGTCTGCCAATGCCGCCGAAGAGATCAAAAACTCCGACCTGCCAGCCATTCGCATGATCAAGGTCGGTCGCAACCCGACCGATAAGCCGCGGGACGATTTCGCCTTCGTCGAGAATGGCAGCAAGCTTAGCGGCTGGGCAGTTTGCCGGCCGGAAACTTCGCCCGAGTTTTCTGCCGTTGGGTTGTTTTTTGCCCGCAAACTGAATGCCGACTTGGGGGTGCCGGTCGGCATCATCAGTTCGAACTGGGGCGGCACCATCGCCGAAGCCTGGATGACACGCGAAACGCTCGAGAGCGACCCCGAGCTATATGGCCCGATTCTCGAGCGGGGCAAAGAATTCAAACCCGGCAACCCCAACCAGCCGGCCGTGCTTTACAACAGCATGATCCATCCGCTGCTGCCGTATGCGATTCGTGGGGCGATCTGGTATCAAGGCGAGTCGAACGTCAACCGGGCCGAACAATACGCCCGGCTCTTTCCCGCCATGATTGCCGATTGGCGAAAGAGCTGGGGCCAGGGAGATTTTCCGTTCCTGTTCGTGCAACTCGCGCCGTACGCCTACAACCGCGACAAGAACACCGGCCAACTCGCGGAGTTGTGGGAGGCGCAGCTCAAGACGCTCGCGGCCTCGCCCAACACGGGAATGGCCGTGACCACCGACATTGCGACCACCGACGACATTCACCCGCCGAACAAACAGGACGTCGGCTTGCGCCTGGCCTTGTGGGCCCTGGCGACAACCTACGGCAAGACGGATCTGATTTATTCCGGGCCGCTGTACGAGTCGCAGGCGATCGAGGAGAACAAAATCCGCATCCATTTCAAACATGCGGCTGGCGGGCTGGCCGCACACGGCGAAAAGCCGCTCTCGCACTTTCAGATCGCGGGCGAGGACCAGCAGTTTGTGGCCGCCACGGCCGAAATCGACGGCGAGACGCTGGTGGTCAGTTCGCCCGACGTGGCCAAGCCGGTGGCGGTTCGCTTTGGCTGGGAAGATACGGCCGAGCCGAACTTGTTTAACGAGGCCGGTTTGCCCGCCTCTCCGTTTCGCACGGATAGCTTTCCGATGGTGACGGCAGGCAAGAAATAGCAGGCAGCGCCCCGTAGCGTTCCTGTAACCTAAAAATCGGCCAGCGCCAGCACGCCGACAATGGCTAACGGGGCAAGCGCGATCAGCAGGGCCGCGACGGTAACCGGCAGCGGGGGGCGGGCACGCCGCACGCGGTAGATCAACCCAGTCAGCGCCAAAACCGCAATGCCCGTCAAAGTCGCTACGATCATCAGCGTGCTCGGAATCAACAACAAGGCGTTCGGCCGATTGGCCGGAACGCCGACCGAGCGGGCAATCAACCACATGGTCAGCGCCACCAACTGGGCGGCCAGGCAACTCAGCGTCAGCAACATCCAGGCGACCGTCAGGGCGACGGCCCCACGCGACTCGTGGGCGTCGGTCGGGTCCGCGGCCGAAGCAAGGCGGCGAGATTTCGTCTTGGATGACGAGGTTTTGGAAGGCAAGTGACGGGATCCGACAGAATGGGCAGAGGGGCCTGAGCTTCGAAACAATCGGCGCGGCGGCAAATCCGATGCAACCATCATACACGGCAAACGGCGAGCAAGCAGGAGGTTCACATTTGACGCCAGCACCGGTCGTTCCGAGGAAATCTCTAGCGGCAACCAGCACGGAGTCCCGCGGAACCCTCCTCAGTTTGCCCCGCCCGGCTTCGTGAACTAGCTTTTCGCTGGCGGATCGGAATTCTCCTCTTCTTTCCGCCGGCGCGGTTCGACCGGTTTCCTGATTGCCGCGGGCATTCGCCCCGCTGCCTGACAGCCTTGCCGCCGGACTAGCGCCTCAGCCGACCTGGTAAGAAAAACCTGACGCTACCGCTCCCCGTCGCCCCCGCGGCCGGGTTCCTCGTTCTCCTCGGAAAGCGCGACAACCGTGACTGCCACCCTCGCAACGGGACATCTCGCTGCTTCGTGGCGGCCCATCGAAATGGCCGCCGCCGAACTGCGCCACGAATGTACTGCCCTGGACCAACTGGTGCAGGAGCTGTTTGCCGATCTCGATCGTCTGAGGAGCGAACTGGAGCTCAAGGCGGACGAAGTCGAAGAAGGCCGCCGACGACTGGCCGAACGGGGCCGCCAACTGGCGGACCAACGGAAAGAAGTCGGCCGGCTGTCGCACCAGATCGAACAGCAAGACGGACAGTTGCGCGAAGCGCTGACCGAGCTGCGCGGGATGCGCGAGCAACTGACCCGCGAGCGGGAAGAGACACACCTCCGCGATTCGCAGCAAGCGGGCGCTCTGCAATTGCGGTTGACTCAAGTGGAAGGCGAGCGCGACGAGCTGCGGCGGCATTTGGATGCGGTCCAGTCGCAGGGCGGCGCAGGTACCGGCACGGGCGAGTCGATGGCGCCGCTGCTCAGCGAAATGGCCGAGCTGCGCCGCCACGTGCTCGAAACCCGCTCGGAGCTTTCGGGCGCGATCGACCGGGCGTCGCTGGCGCGCAGCGAAGCGGCCCCCGCGGCGGTCGGTTCGCCCGAAGAGGGCCAGCGCTACTTGGCGCTCGAGCACGAACGGACCGAGCTGGAATCCGAGCTCGAACTGGTTCGGACCAGGGCGGTCGAACTGCAAGAAACCGTGACCCAGCAGAAGCGCGAGCTGACCGAACAGCGCGAGGACTTGCACTCCGAGCTGAAGCTGCTCCGGCAACTGATCGAACAGCAATCCGACCTGATGGCTTCCGGCGGAGACGATCGGCACGAGCCAATCAACCTGACGGTCGCCCGGCCGAGCCCCGCGGCCACGCTGCCGCGTCCTCCGGCCGTGTCCGACGACGCCCCTTCGGGAGCCGACCCGGTCGTCAGCTCGGTGATGGCCCAGTTTGCCAGGCTTCAAAAAGATGTCGCCCAACGGCGGCAAAAAGTAAAGAAATAGCGCGGTAGGCGGCAGCGAGGGCTTTGTGCCCGCGCCGGCCGGCGAATCGGTTTTGCCCCATCAGTCGGCCGATGTTTGCCATCGGACGCCTGAAAATCGAACCAGGAATGCCGTCATGCGACGTTTCCCGAATTGGACCCTCAACAAGCTTCTGGTCGGCGCGGTGCCGGCGTGCGTGCTGCTGGGAGTGGCGACCGGTCACTGGACCGTCGGCGCCGGTGCCGCCGCAGCCGCCTTGTGCGCCTTGGCCATTCGCAATCCGAACTGGCGGCCGCGCTGGAAGTGGCAAGTCGCCGAGCCGACCGACGAGAACAACCAGACTGTGGACTGGTCGCCTCCGCCGGCACCGCGGCCTCCCACGGCTCGCCGGGCGGCGGCCGACGACAGCCTGGTCGAGCAGATGATCGCCCAGGGTCGCGAGGCGCTGCTCTTGCGGCCGCAGATCGCCGCTAACCTGAACGAGACGGATCTGGCCTCGGCTCAGGTCGCGTTGGACGAGGCGATGGCGATCGTTCCGCAAGGGGCGGTCAACATGCGGGCCCGTTGCTACGACGACTTTGAAGAAGCGGACGCCCCCCGCGGCGAACGCCTGGTGCAGGTCGAGGGCTTTTTCCTCGATCGCTTTCCGGTCACTAACGCCCAGTACCAGTTGTTCGTCTCCCAAGGAGGATACGAACAGATGTCGCTCTGGGACGAATCGATCTGGCCGGCCGTGCTCGGCTTTACCGATGAAACGGGGCAGCCCGGCCCGCGACTCTGGCAACAGAGCAAGCATCCGCACGGCAAGGAAGATCATCCGGTCGTCGGCGTTTGCTGGTACGAGGCGGCGGCCTATGCCCGCTGGGCAGGCAAGCGGCTGCCGACCGATCCCGAATGGGTCAAGGCGGGCTGCTGGCCGGTCGCCACCGAGGCGAATAAGCCGGTGCAACGCAAATACCCGTGGGGCGACGCGATGGACCGCCGACTGGTCAACCTGTGGGGCAATGGCGTGAACGACACGGTCGCGGTCACGGCGTCGCCCGGATCGGGCAGCGTCGGCGGCGTGCAGCAACTGGTCGGCAACGTCTGGGAATGGACCAGTTCTTCGTTCGGAACTTGGGAACCGACCGGCCGCAAGGTCGAGACCGCGGCGCCGCTCAAAAGCATCCGCGGCGGCGCGTTCGACACCTACTTCGACAACCAGGCTGGCTGCCAGTTCCAAAGCGGCGAAGCGCCGCTCGCTCGCAAACACAACATCGGCTTCCGCTGCTGCCTGGGCTTTTGCGACGTCACCCTGTCCAGCCCTTCCCCCGGCCGCGGAACTTCCGCCGCTGCGGCCACCGAACGTGAGGAGGTACACGCATGACAACCCACGGCACCCTGGAAATGGATTCGTATCGCCTGGCCGCCTACACGGTTCCTTGTCCGTGTTACATCTGCGGCGGCGGAAACAACTTCGATGCCGAGCTGTGCCGGCATTGCCACGCCCCGATGGCGCTCGCCCACCAGGCGACGACGCAGAAGATTCATCCGCGAATGGTCGCGGCGATCGGGCCGTCGGGGGCGGGCAAGACGGTCTATCTGGGCATGCTGACCGACATGCTCTCGCGGCAGGTGGACGACTTGCAAATGTTGGCCCGCGGCGCGTTTTCGATCAAGCTGCAACAGCACGCGATGGCTGCCCTGTCGCGCTGCGAGTTTCCCAACAAAACGCCCAACGAGCCCGACCGCTGGAACTGGGTGCATTGCCAGGTGCTGCGGAAAAGGCAAAAGCCGGCCGAACTGATCATGCCCGACCTGGCGGGCGAGGCCCTGCTGGAAGAGGTCGATCATCCGAATACCTTCCCGGTCATTCGCTCGTTCCTCGCCAAGTGTTCCGGAGTGATGGTCCTGGTGGATGCTCCCAATGCCGAAAGCGGCCAGAGCGACGAGGACTTTCACACGATGAAGCTGATCAGTTACCTGTGCGAGCTGGTAACCGACAAACGCAACGGCTGGGCCACCCGCCCCGTGTCGCTCATCTTCACCAAAGGCGACCAGTGCGAGAACTGCTTTGAAGATCCGGCCGCCTTTGCCCGCCGCCATACCCCGGGCCTGTATCAGCAATGCCGGGAACGGCTGAAGCGGCACCGCTTCTTCGCCGTCGGCGTGGCCGGTCAATGCGGCTTTCGGAACGAGGCCCACGGCCGGGTGCATGTCCCGCTGCGGGTCGAGCCGCGCGGCATCATCGAACCGTTCAAATGGCTGCTTCAGGAGATGGGAACCTAATAGCCCCTAACTCAAGCTCTATAAACCCCTCGCTCGCTGCGGGCTCGTGTTCATCATGCGACTGGAACAGGCAATTTTTACGTCCGTACGGAGCGAGCGCCTGGACGGGTACCAACTGGCCGCGCGGAGCTCGGGAATCGGCGATGAATTGGCCAAGGAGCTGACCGCCTGGGGCCCGGCGCACGATTCGTTGTGGGTCGCCGCGCCGGGAGCGACCAGCCTGAATTTTCATCCGCTGGCGGGCGAGCGGTATTGCATTTCGCAAACCACGCTTTCCGGGGCCGAATACAGCGGTCGCGGCGGCGGACGGGTCTATACCCAGATGATCGTCGTTCCGCGCGAGGCGCTGGTCAGGTTCGGTGCCGATCCGTTTCTAGTCTGGCGAGCACTGACCGCCGCGGGCCGGATGATCGTCTATGAACAAGTGGCACGCGAGCTGCCCACCATTCCGCTCATCGGCCGGGCCAGCGACGAGCCGCCCGCTTGGGTTCCCGAAGCGATCGCCAAAGCGGGCGTCGAAACGATCGCCGAGCTGGCGGAAGCAGTGGCCGGCGAAATGTCGGTCACGGTGATCACCGATCTGTCCGTCGAGCGGCTCTTCCAATCGCTGCTACACCAGCTCGAACCGGAAACGCGACTGGGGGTGTCGTTCACCACCGGCCTCAAGCCATCGAGCCGGCGACCGTTCAAACTTTCGATCGTCCCGGACGATCCTTCGCTCGTCCGCCAGTCGCAGCGGTTGCACCACGGCAAGGTAATCGAAGTGCTCGCTTGCGACGCACACTCCACCAGCCGGCAGCGACTGACGGCGGTGCGGGGCAGGTGAGCGGCAGGTAGGCCGGCAGGCGGAATGCCTATCGCCACGCGCTCTCCCCTACTCCTGTCGTCGGCTAGATTCGGCTATCATCGCGCTCATGACGGACGAACGGAATCAGATCCCCGCGGAGCCCGCCGATTCGCCGATCCGCCTGTTGGTCGTCGATAACGACGAGGCCCTCGCCCGCGCGATGGAAGAGAGCCTGGTGAAGGTCGGCTACGAGTGCATCGTCGCCACCAGCGGGCCCGAAGGGGTGCGGAAGATCGAGACCGACACGTTCGACATCGTGGTGA
Source organism: Pirellulaceae bacterium (assembly GCA_040901775.1). Classification (GTDB taxonomy): domain Bacteria; phylum Planctomycetota; class Planctomycetia; order Pirellulales; family Pirellulaceae; genus CAYLLN01. The sequence goes on from JBBDYF010000167.1 coordinate 9,901, forward strand.
CCGACCTGGTGATGAACGATGTCGATGGGATGGAAGTGCTGGCCCGCGCCCGCGAGAAACTGCCGGATGCCGAGGTGATCCTGGTCACCGGTCACGCCAGCGTTCCCAAAGCGGTCGAGGCGATGCAACTCGGGGCGTTCAATTTTCTCGAAAAGCCGATCACCCCCAATCGCCTGCGGGCGGTCTGCGAAAAGGCGGCCGACGCGATTCGCCTCAAACGGCAGAATATCGAGTTGCGCGAGCGGCTCGACGAGCGGTTTGGCTTCGAGGGAATCATCTATTCCAGCAGCCAGATGCAGCAAGTCATCGACCGGCTCAAACGGATCGCACCGACCGACGCCACCGTGCTGATCCACGGCGAAAGCGGCACCGGCAAAGAATTGATCGCCCAGGCCATTCACCAGAACAGCCCGCGGAAGGGGAAGCGAATCGTCGCGCTCAACTGCGCGGCCGTTGCCGAGAACCTGGTCGAAAGCGAACTCTTCGGTCACGTGAAGGGGGCCTACACCGACGCCCATGCCGACCGGATCGGGGCCTTCGAGTTCGCCAACGGCGGCACGCTCTTTCTGGACGAAGTCGGCGACATGCCGATGAGCACGCAGATCAAGCTTTTGCGGGTGCTCGAAGAGCACCTGATTACCCGCGTCGGCGACAACAAGTCGATCCGCGTCAACGTGCGGGTCGTCTCGGCCACCAACCGCAGCCTGGAAGAGCTGGTCGCCCAGGGAAAATTCCGCAACGATCTGTACTTCCGCCTCAAGGTCGTCACCGTCAACTTGCCTGCCCTCCGCGAGCGGCGCGACGACATCGTCCCCCTGGCCGATCACTTTCGCCGCCAGTTCGTCAAGCGGCACCACAAAACCATCAAGAACATGTCGCCCGTCGCGATCAAACGGCTGTTTGCCTACGAGTGGCCGGGCAACGTGCGGCAACTCCGCAACGCCGTGGAAACGATGGTCGTGCTCGATACCGACGGCGTCTTGGACCTGGACGACCTGCCTCCGGAAATGGCCGACGCGCCGGCTGCCGACTCGGCCCCGGCGGCAAGCGCCGGCGGTCCACTCGACCTGGTGGGAAGCACGATGGACGAAATCGAACGCTGGGCCATCGAAGAGACGCTCAAGCTGACCAGCGGCAACCGCGAGGAAGCGGCCAAAATCCTGGCGATCGGCGCGCGCACGCTGTATCGCAAGTTGGAAAAATACCAGGGCGGCGGCGGGGACAATGAGCCTGCCTGAGTTGCGTGGTAGAATGGTGAGATAGGCCAAGGCAGGAGACGAACATGAGCATTGCAGACCTTCCACCGACCAGCGGCCAGTTCGCGATGCCGCCGTTTCCCGTCCGCCGATTTTCGGTGGCCGAGTATCAGCATCTCACGGAAGTCGGCCTGCTGCAGGAGGACGATTCGGTGGAATTGCTGGAAGGCTGGATCGTCAAGAAAATGACCAAGAATCCGCTCCACGACGCGACCGTCGATTTGTTATTGCAGATGCTCGGTCGACTGCTCACCACGGGGTGGTTCGTGCGCGCACAAAACGTGCTCTTGACGAGCGATAGCGCCCCCGAGCCCGATCTGGTGATTGCCCCTGGAAAACCGCAAGATTACCGCCGGCAGCACCCGCAAGCCCACGAGGTTGCCCTGGTGATTGAAGTCGCCGATTCTTCACTCGATCGTGATTTGAAGAAACGCCGTCTTTATGCCAACGGCGGCGTCCGCGTCTATTGGATTGTCGATTTGAATGCCGGTTGCCTCGACGTATTCACCGATCCCGACACATTGGCAGGCGTCTTTGGGCGTCACCAGCGGCTTTTGCCCCCCGCCAACGCGACGCTATTGCTGGCCGACGGCGCGGAGATCACTTTGTCGCTGGCCGAGGTGCTGCCGGCCGACGACGACTGAGCCGCGAGGGAACATGCGGCGTCAAGCACGCCGCGACGACGGACAAGTGTTTTCCAAGGACGGTCCACCATGCCCACAATTCGCCAGCTCCCTGCCAGCGTCGTCAATAAGATCGCCGCCGGCGAGGTGATCGAGCGGCCCGCGAGCGTTGTCAAAGAGTTGCTGGAAAACTCGATCGATGCGGGGGCGCGGCGGATCGACGTGGCCCTCGGCCAGGGAGGAACCGACCTGATCCGGGTCGTGGACGACGGCTGCGGCATGTCGCCCGTCGATTTGCCGCTGGCGGTCGCCAGCCACGCGACCAGCAAAATCGAAAACGCCGACGACCTGTTTCACGTCGGCACCCTCGGATTTCGGGGCGAGGCGCTCGCCTCGATCGGCGAAGTCAGCCAACTCGTGATTCGCAGCCGGCAGGCCGCCGGCGAGGCAGGCTACCAGTTGGAAGTCGATGGGGGCCAGCGGTCGCAAGCCGTGCCTTGCGGGTGCCCGGTGGGAACGGCGATCGAGGTTCGCAACCTGTTCTTCAATACGCCGGTGCGGCGAAAATTCCTGCGGGCTTCGCAGACCGAGATCGGTCATGCGAGCGAGGCCTTCACGCGACTCGCCCTCGCCCATCCGCGGGTCCATTTTACGCTGCGTCACAACGATCGGCTGCTGTTCGATCTTCCCCCGGCCGACAACTGGCGCGATCGGCTGGCCGCCTTCTTCGGCCGCGACCTGGAAGGCTCGCTGATTGCGATCGACAATCGCGATGGCGACGTGCGGCTGTCGGGCTATGTCGCCGACCCCGAGCACAGCCGGGCCAACAACCGGATGCAGTATCTGTTTCTGAACGGCCGGCACATTCGCGACCGGGCGCTGCAACACGCCCTGGGAGAAGCGTACCGGGGCCTCTTGCTGCACGGCCGCTTTCCGATTGCCTGCTTGCGGCTGGAGTTGCCCGCCGAGGCGGTCGATGTGAACGTGCATCCGACCAAACTGGAAGTCCGCTTTGCCGACAGCGGCCGGATCTATTCGCTGCTCTTGGGAACGATCCGCAAGAAGTTTCTGGCGACCGATCTGACGGCGAAGGTTCGCGCGCCGCTGGACGCCGGCCAGCGAGGCGCCGAGGCGGTCGATTCAGCCGCGGCCGCCCAGCATCGCCGCGAACTGGTCGATTGGGCCAAGGGGGCGCTGGCCGCCGCGCCGGCGGTTGCCGCAGCGGGCGAAGATCCGCAAGCCCTGCTGGAACTGCGGTTCGACCGGCCGGGCGGAATGCTCGAACTGACGACGCTCGACCGCGCCTGGGCACCGACCGCGGTTTCCTCGCGCCTGGCCGAAGCGGGCGAAGCGGCGGGCCGCCTCGCGGCGCACCCCCTCGCCCCGCAGCCGCCGGCGCCTCGGCTCGATCCCGTCCAGCCGCGAAATGCCTCGCACCTGGGGTTTCAGGTTCACAACCGCTATCTCGTCACCGAAAACGACGATGGGATGGTGGTGATCGACCAGCATGCCTTGCACGAGCGAATCCTGTACGAGCAGCTTCGCCAGAAGGTGCTGGCGGGCCAGATGGAAACCCAGCGGCTGCTGGTTCCCGAACCCGTTTCGCTGGCCCCGGCCGAGGCCGCCACGGCGCTGGCATCCCAAGAGACGCTCGCCCAATTGGGAATCGAGGTGGAGCCGTTCGGCGGCGATACGATCCTGGTTTCCAGCTATCCCGCGATGCTGGCCAATCTCGGCCCGGCCGAACTGCTGCGGCAGGTGATCGAGCAGTTAATGACCAGCAGCCGAGCCCCGGAGCGCCGCGACCTGCTGGACGAGCTGCTGCATATGATTGCCTGCAAGGCGGCGATTAAGGCGGGCGATCGCCTGTCGGCCGAGGAGATCACGGCATTGCTTCAGCAGCGCGAGCACTATCAAGACGCCCATCATTGTCCCCACGGCCGGCCGACGGCCCTGGTTTTCTCGCGCGAAGAGCTGGATCGCCGCTTCAAAAGGACGTAAGGGATTCGCGGGAATCGCCTAACCCCCGCTTCCGCCGGTGGCTCGGAACTCGCGAGTGAATTAGCCACGGATGAAACACTGATGCTCACGGATTCGGAGGAGAAAATTTGTCTGCATCCGCTATTCACTCTGGCCTGCGGTTTCCGACTTTGAAATACGCCGCTGGGGCGCATCCAAGTGCAATGTTTATTCCGGATGAGGAATATCCGTGTTTCTTCCGTGTTCCATCCGTGGCTACTCCTTTTTCCCTTGGGTTGCTGAGGCCGCGGTGTGACATCCGCGGTCTTCACTCTGCTGAAATTTGCGTGGGACCATCCCGCTCTTGATTCGCCCGTCGCGCGAGGTCATTCTGAAGCAGGTTTGCATTTGTCCCTTTTTTCCCGGCCCCCACGGCCCGGAACGGTTCCTCCCCGGCCGACGCTCCCCCAGATTATCACCTGCCGATGCCCGATCCTTCACTGCTGTGTGTCACGGTTGGCCGCGGCCGCCATCGCCATCTTATTGCCGAACACAAGCACCTGGCCGAGACGGGGTGCAAGCTGGTCGAACTGCGGCTCGATTTTCTAATGACGCCGCCGAACCTCAAACGGCTGCTGCCCGATCGCGCTTGCCCGGTGGTGGTGACTTGCCGCCGCGAAAAAGATGGAGGCCGCTGGACCAAAAGCGAAGAAGACCGGCTGATGCTGTTGCGGCAGGCGATCGCCGCGGGGGTGGAATACGTCGATCTGGAAGAAGACATCGCGGCGATGATTCCCCGCTTCGGCAAAACGAAGCGGATCATCAGCTATCACAATTTTGAAGAGACACCCGAAGATCTGAACGCACTGCACGCCCGCCTGGCCAGCCTGAACGCCGACATCGTCAAGATCGCCACGATGGCCCACAGCCCGCACGACAACATCCGCCTGTTGCGGCTGATGAAAACGGCCCGGATTCCGACGATTGCGATTTGCATGGGCGAGTTCGGCCAGGCCTCGCGCATTTTGGCGGGAAAGTTCGGCGCTCCGTTCACGTATGCCACCTTCCATGCCGAGCGGACGATGGCACCGGGGCAGCTCAGCTACCAGCAGATGCGCGACATCTACCGCTACGACGACATCAATGCCGACACCGACGTGTACGGCGTCATCGCCGATCCGGTGGCCCACAGCCTGAGCCCGCAAATCCACAACTCGGCCTTCGGCGAGCTGAAGCTCAACAAGGTGTACGTGCCGTTTCGCGTCCGGCCCGAAGACCTGTCGCAATTCGTCCACGACTGCCGGGAACTGGGGATCAAGGGGTTGAGCGTCACCATTCCGCATAAGGAAGAAATTCAGCAATACCTCGAGAAGCAGGACGAGGCGACCAAAGAGATCGGAGCCTGCAACACGGTCGTCTTCAAAGAAGGTCGCACCGAGGGGCGGAACACCGATTACAAAGCGGCGATGGCGGGCCTCGACCAGATGTTCGGCGGCGACGAGGAGAGCTCGGGCCTGTGCCGCAAAACGGTATTGCTGTTGGGCGCGGGAGGGGCCGCCCGGGCGATCGGCGTCGGTCTGAAGCGCCGCGGCGCGGAAACCGTCGTCGCTTCCCGAACCGCCGAACGGGCCGACGAACTGGCCAAACGCCTGAAGGCCAAGTCGATCCCCTGGGGATTGCGGCATACGGTCAAGGCCGAACTGGTCATCAACTGTACTCCAGTCGGCATGCATCCGAACGTGGACGACACCCCCTACGACGCCCGCAGCCTGCTCCCCGAGATGGCTGTTTTCGACACCGTGTACAATCCCGAACAGACCCTGCTCATCAAGCAGGCCCGCGAGGTCGGCTGCCGGTACATCACGGGGGTCGATATGTTCGTGGGCCAGGCGGCGCTGCAGTTTCGATATTTCACCGGGCAGGAACCGCCGACCGAATTCATGCGGCAAGTCGTCCGCCGCGCGATCAGCGCGGTCAAAGTTTAGTAGCGCGGCACGGCGTATGAATCTCTTTTTGATCGGTTATCGCGGCAGCGGCAAAACGACGGTCGCCCAGCACCTGGCATTGCTGCTGGGGTGGCCGTGGGTCGATGCCGACGTGCTGCTCGAACAGCGCGCGGACAAGTCGATCAAACAGATCTTTGCCGAAAGAGGAGAGGCAGCATTCCGCGACCTGGAAGCGGCGATCGTGGCCGATTTGGCGGCCCAGGATCGCCACGTCGTCGCCCTGGGCGGGGGCGCGATCCTCCGCGAGCAGAACCGCCAAGCCATCGCCGGCCGGGGCGCAGTGGTGTGGCTGCAAGCATCGGCCAAAACCTTGCTGCACCGAATTAACGCCGATCCTACTACCGGCGACCGGCGACCCAACTTGACAGCCCAGGGGGGCTTAGCCGAGATTCAGGCACTCTTGAGCGAGCGCGAGCCGATCTACCGCCAATGCGCGACGTTGATCGTCGATGCCGAGCAACTTGCTCCAGAGATCATTGCCCACAAAATCGTCGCCTCGCTCGCAGAACGAGAAACCGCGTGAATGCATTGCACGCCCTGCCCCTTCCGGTGCGACTGGCCGGCGTGGCGGTCCTGGGCCTGGTCCTGGGCGCGGCGGCCAACTGGGCCATTTACACGCTCGCCTGGTTCGCCCGACCGATCGGCCCTTGGGCGCGACCGCACGCCGACGCCCTCCCCCGCCGCACGATCGATCGCCTGCCAATCCTGGGCTGGTTCAGCCTCCGCCGCGAGGCCGCGCTGCACGGCACGTTGTTCTGGCTCCGGCCGCTGCTGATTGAGATTGCCTTGGCGGCCGGCCTAACGGCCTTGTATTACTGGGAGGTCGAGCGCCTTGGCCTGTTGCCGGCGCCAGGGCCGGTTCCCGCGAAGCTCGCGTTGCACTGGCAGTTCCTCAGTCACGCACTGCTGATTGCCCTGATGACGGCGGCCACCTTCATCGACTTCGACGAACAAACCATCCCCGATACGATCACCATTCCGGGAACCCTGCTGGGTTTGCTGCTGGCGATTCTGATTCCCGCCTCGCACTTGCCGACGCTCGCCCCCATCGCTCCCGCGATTGCCGCCATCGAGCCACTGTCGTTTGCCGCGCCGTTTGAGTTTCCCCCCTGGCTGCACACCTGGCGGGGGCCGGCCCTGGCGGCGGCCGGCTTCATCCTCTGGTGCGCGGCCCTCGTGCCGGCCACCTCGACGCTCCGTCGCGGCTGGCGGAAGGGAATTCAGTTTTATTTCATCAGCATCGTGCGCCGCCGGGCCTGGCCGAACTTGCTGGTGCTGGCCATCGCCGGCTGCTTGGGGATCGCCGGCGCCTGGCTGCTCGGCGGTGAGCGCTGGGAAGCCTTGTTCACGGCCGTCGTCGGCATGTTGTTCGGGGGGGCGATGATCTGGGCCGTGCGGATCGTGGGCACGCTGGCCCTGCGCGAAGAGGCGATGGGGTTTGGCGACGTGACCTTGATGGCGATGATCGGCGCCTTCCTGGGCTGGCAACCGGCGCTGATGATCTTCTTCATGTCGCCGCTGGCGGCGCTGTTCGTCGCGGTGGCGCAGTGGGTGTTCACCGGCCGGCGCGACATCGCCTTCGGTCCCTACCTGTGCGTGGCGGCCCTGCTGCTGATCGTCCGCTGGGCGGCCATCTGGCGGTTCGCCGAGGGGATCTTTGCGATGGGCTGGCTGGTCCTGGGCATCCTGGCCGTCTGCCTGCTGCTGATGATGGGCCTGTTGATGCTGCTCCGCGTCGTGCGGCAAGTGCTGACCGGAGGGTGACCGGGGCTTCCCGAGGACGCCCGGTCAGGAAATTTTGAGATCCTGGGCCACCAGGTACGACCGCAGGCTCGCCAGCAGCCGCAGGGCCCGCTCGGTCACGTCGCGGCGGCGGCGGTCGCGGCTTTTTTGCGGGCGGATCACGACATAGACCAGGGTGCGAATCATCCGGGGCGCGGCTCGATTTTCTTCGGGACCGCGGGCGTCGTCGAACTTCACGTCGATCACAAAGGGGACCGGCCGGTCCCCGTCGCGCCGCAGGATGGGTGCGCTGTCGTCGTCGATGCTTAAGACCACATGGTTCTCGGTAATCGAATCGATCTGGGCGAAGTGGTCGGCGACGAAGCCCCGCATTTTCTCGACCACGACGTTCAGCGGCATGCTGGTGGCCAACGTCCGCTGCAAGACCTGTTCGGGGGCGGCCCCGCGCAGCCAGGCGAGCCAGCCGACCCGTTGCGGCGGCGGCTCTTCGCCGGCAATGCCGGAGCCGAGCTGCACGACCGTGTTCCGTCCGTTCTCTTTGGCTTGATAGAGGGCCCGATCCGCCCGGCGGAGCATCGTTTCGGGCGTGTCGCCCGATTGCAACTCGGTCACGCCGAAGCTGGATGTAATGCTCTTCCCTTCCAGGGCCGGCATGGCCAGCTCGGCCAACTCGCCCCGAATCTCTTCGGCGCGGCGCGTCGCCGTCGCGTTGTCGCAATCGGCGCAGAGCATGACGAATTCCTCGCCGCCGTAGCGGGAGACCAGGTCGCCCGAGCGGCAGTGCCGCCGCAGCAAGGCGGCAAACATGATGAGCACTTCGTCCCCCGCCTGGTGGCCGAAACTGTCGTTGATCCGTTTGAAGTGGTCGATGTCGCACAAGATCATGCCGCAGGGCAACTGCCGTTCGAGATGCGACTCGACGCAGCTCGCATGGATCCGGTCGAACTCGGCCCGATTGGCGACCTGCGTCAACGGATCGCGGGTTGCTTTTTCGTGCAGCGTTTGCACCCGTTGCTCGAGCGTGATTTGCGACGAGGCATCGTGCATCAAGAGCGCCGCCCCGTGCGACACTCCGCTCTTGCCATAGACCGGCACCAAATGGGCATCCACCTCGACGCGGGTTCCACTGCGACCCGTCACGCTCAGCCTCCGCAGCGTCTGCACGCCGCTCTTGATGGCCTGGATCACGGGGCAGTCGGCGTCGAGCATCAGCTTTTGCTGCTCGTCGCGCAGGCTGACCAGCGTCGGCGTCCACAGCTTGTGCTCGATGCTGGCGGCCGGAATGCCGGTCAACCGCTCGGAGGCCCGGTTCCAGAGCACGACCCGCAGCGAGGCATCGACGAAAATCACCGCGTCGTGCATGCTTTCGAGCAATTTGCGGTGGAACAGCATTTCGGCCCCGCTGCCGCTGCTGGGCAAGGGACCGCGGGAGAGTTGCCACATTCCGTTTGAATTGTCGGGCAACAGATCTTTGAGCCAGCGGCGGGCGACGACCGTCTGCAGCTTCACCTGGTCGGCCCCGACGAACGTGCAGAACTCCTGCACGAGCCGCGGGTCGAATTGCGTTCCGGCGAACTCGAACAGTTCGGCCAAGGCCCGTTCGCGCGACATGGCCCGCCGGTACACCTGGTCGCTGGTCATCGCGTCGAAAGCATCGACAATCGCCACCATGCGGGCGCCCAGCGGCAGCTCGTCGCCGCGCCGGTCGTACCCATCGCGGCTGCCGTCGAACCACCCGCCCGCGTATTCCACGATCCGCAGCACCTCGCCCGAGGCGGCGCACGCCCGCAGGATGTCGCCGCCGATCTGCCGATGGCGATCGACCAGCGAAAATTCGTCGGAAGAAAGCTTGGCCGGCTTGACGAGGATGTCATCTGGCACGCCGATCTTGCCGATGTCGTGCAAGAGGGCAGCGACTTCCAGTTCGTCGCGCTGGGCTTCGCTGTGGCCCAGCGATGCCCCCCATGCAGAACAACTGAGCGCCACCCGCACGCTGTGGGCGGCGGTCGGCGCGTGTTTGGCCCGCAGAGCCGCAAACAGGCTGCTGGCCAGGCCCAGCCGCACCTGAACCAACTGGTTCTCGAACGTCACCAATTCCGACGAATCGTGAACCGGAGGAGCGGGGGCCGTCTCCAGGTTATCGAGCAACGTCGAGACGGCGGACAGTCGCTCGTCGGCGGCGCGCGACGCTTCCGTCGGCGGCGACCCACGGGCCGCGGATTCGACGGTCGAGGACTCGCTGGACATAATGGGGATCGTCGAGACGCCGGGGCGGGCGGTCTTACGAGGGGCGGACCAACACGGATAGCCCAGCCACACGCTCCGCGCGGCAAGGTCAAACTGCTACCGAAAACCTAGGACGGCTCTCGACCGGGGGCAAACCGCCAGCGCATAGGGAGGGATGGTCGACGCCCTGGCAGTTCCGGTGGCGCGGATCGTCGCGATTGGGCGGGCGGCAGCGTCCTTTTCTGTTTTGCTACAAGCCCTTGCGAGCCGCAAAGCGCGTGTCGTTGACGCTCCCCCGTTCCGCTCCCTACAATCGAGGCACGATCCGGCTGGAGTGTCTATTGCCTTCAAGCGAGACGGTCTGAATGTGCCGGTCGCGGGGAGCCTCCCCGCGTGGCGAAAGGTCGTCGCTCCAAGGTGTCGCCGTCATGTTTTACTTGCAGGCGAATATCGGCCCCCAGGCCGGGAAACGTTACGAACTGAAGGGGGATACATACATCCTCGGGCGGCATCCCGACTGCCAAATTTACATTGAAGTGGGCGCCGTCAGCCGCAATCACTGCCAGATCGTTCGTGAGGGGGGCACCTACTTCCTCGAGGATCTGGGAAGTCGTAACGGCACGTTCGTCAACGACGAGCCCGAAAAGCTGGAAGGGCGACGGGCGCTGAAGCCGGGCGACCAACTGCGGGTGTGCGAAGTCTCGTTCGCGTTCGGAAAAGACGACACCCCGCGCGCGCAAGCCCTGTCCACCGATTCGATGCCGCGGATCATCGACGGCGCCGGTCTGGGCGCCTTCGTGGCGGACGATGAGGCACACCAGACCAGCTCGACGATCATGTCGAAGCTGGATGTCTCGAAATCCAGCCACGGGGGCCTGCACGTTACCGCCAGCGCCGAGGTGAAGCTGGCCGCCCTGGTCGAAATTACCCAAAGCCTGGGCCGCGTGCTGGCGCTCGACGACGTGCTGCCCCAGGTGCTGAAAGCCTTGTTCAAAATTTTCGTGCAGGCCGATCGCGGGTTCATCGTGCTCGAAACGCCCGACAAGAAGCTGATTCCCCGCTGGGTGCGGCTGCGGCGCGAGGACGCGAACGACACCTTGCGCATCAGCCGCACGATCATTCGTCACGTCATGGAGTCGAAGGAGGCCGTTCTTTCGGCCGACGCCGCCACCGACGAGCGATTCGAGATGAGCCAGAGCATCGCCGACTTCCGCATCCGCTCGATGCTGTGCGCTCCGCTGCTTGACAACGAAGGGACTGCCTTCGGCGCGCTACAGATCGACACGCTCGACCAGCGGCAGCGTTTTACCAAGGAAGACCTGGAGCTATTGGTCAGCACGGCGTCGCAGGCGGCGATCGCCATTCAGAATGCCCAGTTGCACGAGGCGGCCCTCCGCCAGCGCGAATTGCAACGCGACATGCAGCTCGCCCACGAGGTGCAACGCGGGTTTTTGCCGGAGAAACGGCCCGACCTGCCGGGCTACGAATTCTTCGACTATTACCAGCCGGCCGATCAGATCGGCGGCGACTACTTCGACTACATTCCCCTGCCGGACGGCCGCGTGGCGGTAGTGGTGGCCGATGTCGTCGGGCACGGCGTCGCCGCCGCGCTGCTGATGGCCAAGCTCTCGGCCGAAGTCCGCTTTACCCTGTACAGCGAGGCGAGCCCCGCCGCCGCGGTCACCCGGCTGAACGAACGGCTCAGCCGGCTCAGCATTCAGCGGTTCGTCACGCTGATCCTGGTGGTGATCGACCCCCGCGAGCACCGGGCCGTGATCGTCAATGCCGGTCACATGGCGCCTCTGCACCGCCGGGCCGACGGCCGGATCGAAGAGCCGGGCGAGGCGATCGCCGGGCTGCCGCTGGGCATCACCGACGAGCTCGTTTACGAACAATGCGAAATCTCGATCGAGCGGGGCGATCTGCTCACGCTCTATACCGACGGCATTAACGAATCGATCGACGCGAGCGGCGCCTTCTACACGATCGATCGGCTGCGGGGTCATTGCGGCAAGCTGCCGGCCGAACCTCCCGCGGTGGGGCAAACGATTGTGGACGACGTTCGCCGGTTCCTGGGCAAAGCGCCGCAGATCGACGACATGTGCCTGGTCTGTTTCGGTCGAACGGCATAGGCCGTGCTTCCGATCGTTCGCCTAGCGCGGCTTGCGGCGTGCGCCTGGCGCTTGTTTTCGCCGCGGCCAGCGCTCGAACGAACGATCCTCGAACTCGCCCAATTGCCGATCGAGCGAAAGATTGAACCGAACGAACGTGTCGAGCTCGACGGTGATTCGCCCGGCTGAGTGCTCCTCGTGCAGGACGACCCGCAAGGTTTGCGGCGCTGGGCTTGTCATGGCAGAAATTCCTTAGTTTCGTCGCCGCTGGGCTGAACGGCAAAGCTTCCGCGGGCGATTCGCTACCAGTCTGCTTCCTCTTTGACGCGACGGAAGCTCGGAAGGTTCACTCCGAGCACGCTCGTCGCGCGTCGCAAGGCCCGTTTTGCGGGTCAGCGCCGCGCCACTCGTGCTTTGTCACGACTAGGAATTAGGGTGCCACGCCCACGGCACTCTTTTCAATTGACTTGCATTTGACCCTGAAGCCGTGGGCGTGCGAGCCGCACAAGGACACGCCCACGCAAGCGTGGGACGTGG
>JBBDYF010000168.1:0-22335 GCA_040901775.1 Pirellulaceae bacterium
GTCGGAGGTCGGAGGTCGGAGGTCGGAGGTCGGAGGTCAGAGGTCGGGAGGTCGGGAGGGCGGGAGGGCGAGGCTCCTGCCGAGCCGTGGGTTTAACGTTTATGATTATTCCAAATACACAAATTCGTTCAAATTGAGCGCCAGCAGGCAAAACTGCCGGAGGGCCTCTTTCGTGGAAGCGCCTTCGGCCGCTTGCGTTGTTTTCATAAAGGTGATGCCGCGATCGATCTCGGCCTGGGTGGGAATCCGCTGCAAGACGCGCCGCAAGACCAGCCGCACCTGGCTGGCCGGGCTGTCCTGGGCCGAGTCGCTGCTGGCCTCGGCAAGCACATGGGCGGCGAACATCTCGGCCTGCGAGTTCAAAAACTCGCTGTTCAGCATTCCCAAAGCCTGTGTCGGCTGCGTGGTGCTAAAGCGGACGGGACAGGGCGAGTCGGGATCGGGAGCGTCGAACGAAGTGAGAATCGGCACGGCCAGCGATCGCTTGATGTGGATGAACACGCTCCGCGACGCCGCTTCTTCCAGCGACGACTTGCCCCAGCCGCGGCCCGGCTGCGACTGGCCGGCCAGCACTTCGGCCGGGATGACGGGATAGACACTCGGGCCTTCCTGCTTGGCCAGGTGCAAGTTGCCGCTGGCCGCCAGGATGGAATCGCGGACCTCTTCGGCCGAAAGACGCCGCAGGTCGAAGTGCGACAGCAGGTCATTCTCGGGGTCGTTCTTGGCGGCCTCCGGATTGACCTTGCCCGACATGCGAAAGGCGGCGGAGGTGAGGATTAACCGGTGCAAGTGCTTGAGCGACCATGGAGTTGGCTCAGTGGGCTGACGCCCACCGCTCGCCGGCTGCGCCCAAACGCTCGCCGTTGGCTCGACGAATTCGCTTGCCAGCCAGTCGAGCAGTTCGGGATGGGTCGGCGGGATTCCCATGTAGCCAAAATTGCTCGACGAGCGAACGATGCCCCGGCCGAAATGGTACTGCCACACCCGGTTGGCCATGACGCGGCTCGTCAGCCGATTTTCGGGACTGGCGATCCAGTCAGCCAGCACGCGGCGGCGGCCCAGGCCGGCGCCGCTGGGCGGGGGAACAATTTGCGGCGGGGCCGCGCCGGCGGGAGTCACGACCTCGGGAAAGCCCGGCTCGACCAGTTCGCCGTGACTTTGCGGATTACCGCGCAATAAAATGTAGGTTTCCTCGGGGGTCGCATCTTCTTTCACCGCGAGCGCCTGCGCCGCGCCGCGCGGCCGCTCGCGCTCGAAGCGTTCCAGCTTTTGCTGCAACGCCTTGTAGGTGTCGAATGCTTCTTGCGAGAGCAACCCGCCGACGTGCTTCTTCAACACCGAGACCCGATTCTTGGGGAACTTGAAGTCGTCTCGCTCGCCGCCGGGCAGCTTCTCCACCAGCGGCCCTTCGATTTCGTCGAGTTGCCGTTCCAGGTCGGCCAGTTTCGCTTCGTAGGCGGCCAGTTGCTCGCCGAATCGCGCCTGCTCTTCGGGCGTGGCGATCGAGACCAGCGAAGCCTCGGCCACCGATTCGTCGCTCCGCACGCCGTAATGTTTGATGCCGCGGAAAAAGGCGACCATCTTGTAATAGTCGCGCTGCGGGATGGGATCGATCTTGTGATCGTGGCAGCGGGCGCAGTTCACCGTCAGGCCGAGAAACGTTTGCCCCGTCGTCGCCACGATGTCGTCCAGCCCGTCGAAATACGCCAGCAGCGGGTCGGCCGGTTCGTCATCCCATAGGCCCAGCCGGTAGTAGCCGGTGGCGATGATCGAATCGGGTGTGACGTTGTCGAGCTCGTCCCCCGCCAGTTGCTCGCGGATGAATTGATCGTACGGCATATCCGCGTTGAGCGCGCGGATCACGTAGTCGCGATACCGCCAGACAAACGGCTTGGCGTTGTCGCGCTCAAAACTGTTCGACTCGGCATAGCGCACCAGGTCCAACCAGTGCCGGCCCCAATGCTCGCCATAGTGGCGCGATGCGAGCAGCCGCTCGACGACTTTTTCGTAGGCATCGGCCGATTCGTCGGCGACAAACGTCTGCACCTCGTCGGGCGACGGGGGCAAGCCGGTCACCGAGTAATAGACGCGGCGCAAGAGCGTTGCCTTGTCGGCCTCCTGCGGCGCGGCAAGACGTTTCTCTTCGAGCTTGGCCAGAATGAAAGCGTCGATCGGGTTTTTGACCCAGCCCTGGTTCTTCACCGGCGGAATCGCGGGGCGCGTCACCGGCTTGAACGACCAGAAGTTGCGGGCCGCCTCATCGACGACCGGCGGGCCGTGCTGCACCAGGTTTCCCTTTTCCCCCTCGGGCCAGGGGAGGCCCATCTTTACCCACTCGGTCAGCACCGCGATCTGGGCCTGCGGCAGCTTCCCCTTAGGGGGCATTTCGTAGCTTTGATAGTTGATCGCTTCGAGCAGCGAGCCCTCGCCCGGACTTTCGAGCGACACGATCTCGCCATTTTCGCCCCCCTTGAGCACTCCCTCGCGCGAGGTCAGGTACAGCTCGCTTTGCACCTTCTTTTCGGCACCGTGGCAATTGAAGCAGTTGGCCTTGAGAATCGGCTTCACTTCGCGCTCGAAGAACGCCAATTGTTCGGCGGTAAACGCGGGTGTCTGGGCCGGCTCGGCAGCTTTTGCAGTGCCGGCCACGGCGCAAAGCGCGAGCAGCGCCATCCGGCACGCCTGCTGCAAAAATTGAAACGGAACTCGCATGCACTGGCTCCCGCGGCCGACCCAAGGTGGGATGGAGGGGTCGGCTCGTGATCGGTTGGCGATTCTTTGGACGTCCGGACGGCTCAACTTCCGTGCGCCGCTAACCCTTTCAGGATAAACTCTCGCCCGCTCCGAACCTAGCGGTGACCGTTGAATGACACTTTTGGATCAAACGCCCCTTCCGCGACTTGTCGCAGATCCCTATACTGCAAGGCTTTCCGCCACGCAGACACTACCGCTTGAGCCGCCGGGGTGAATTATGCCCAAAATGAAAACCCACAAAGGGACGAAAAAACGCTTCCGCTTGACCGCTTCGGGCAAGGTCAAGCATCGTTCGTCCGGCACCAGCCACCTGGCCGCCCGGATGTCGAAGAAGCGGCGCCGTAACCTGCGTGGCACGCGGGTCATGCACGATGCGATGGTTGACCAGATCACCATCGCATTGGGCAAGCACAGCAGCTAGGTGTTTTGCAAACAGACCGCCCCGGTTCGCGTCCGGGGCGCCAACTTTAGCACGCGGGCGCGTAACATCTGGGGCGTACTCCCAGGGGCCTGACGATGCCAGATAAAAGTCCTAACGAATTGAGTTTAGGACTGCAAACAAGGAATTCATTCCATGCGCGCACGTAAAGGAGCGGCCGGCACTCAGGCCAAGAAGCGGCTGTTCAAGCGGGCGAAGGGCTATGTCGGCGGTCGCCGCAAGCTGCTTCGCACCGTCAAGGAGACCCTCGTTCGGGCCGGTGTCTTTGCGTTCCGCGACCGCCGCGTGAAAAAGCGGGAATTCCGCCGCCTCTGGATCACGCGAGTCAGCGCCGCCTGCCGCCAGCGCGACCTCCGCTACAGCCAGTTCATCGCCGGGCTGGAAAAGGCGAACATCGAGCTCGATCGCAAGAGCCTCTCGGAAATTGCGGTGGCCGATCCCGCTGCGTTCGACCTGATCGTCGCTCAAGCGAAGCAGGCGCTCGGGCTGTAAAGCGACATGGCGCTTCCCCAATTCCTTGCCGACTTGGACGCCCTGGCCGCCGACGCATCGCAAGCGTTCGACGCGGCTGCCGACGCCGCCGCGCTTGAAGCCGCCCGGATCGAATTTCTGGGGGCCGCCAAGGGCCGACTCAAGGGGGTGCAAAAGGGGCTGGGCTCGGTCGGCAAGGACGACAAGCCCGCTGCCGGCAAACGGCTGAACGAGGTGAAGGTGCAAATCGAGGCGGCGTTCGTCGCCGCCGGCGAACGTATGTCGTCGGCCGGGTCCATCGGAAAGAACCTTTCGCATTTCGATCCCACGCTTCCCGGCAAACCCCTGCGGATCGGCCGGTTGCACCCGATTTCGCAGACGATCGAGGAACTGAAAGAAATCATGGGCCGCCTCGGCTTCTCGGTGGCCGATGGGCCCGAGATCGAAGACGAGTATCACAACTTCGAAGCCCTGAACATTCCGCTCGAACACCCGGCCCGCGACCCGCTGGATAACTTTTATCTGAGCGCGGCGAGCGCGGCGAGCGGCCAGCGTGAGCTGGCTGAGGGGGTCGCTTCACCGGAAGTTCCAGCCAATCGGGAGGCTGACGCCTCCCGCTCGCCATTGCGCTCGCCCCTGCTTTTGCGCAGTCAGACCAGCACCGTGCAGATCCGCGTGATGCAAGCGCGGCAGCCGCCAATCCGCATCATTTCGCTGGGGCGGGTCTATCGGCCCGACGCCGCCGACGCCACGCACTACCCCATGTTCCACCAGATGGAAGGGCTGTTGATCGACCGCGCGGCGACGATGGCCGACCTGAAAAGCGTGCTGCGGATGTTCGCCACCAGCTACCTGGGGGCCGACGTTCACGTCCGTTTTCGCCCCTCGTTCTTTCCGTTCACCGAGCCGAGCGTCGAGGCCGATTTCCAGTGGCAGGACCGCTGGGTCGAATTCGGCGGCGCCGGCATGGTCGATCCGAACGTGCTGCGGGCCGTCGGCTACGACCCCGAAGTCTTCACCGGCTTTGCCTTCGGCCTGGGGATCGAGCGGCTTTGCATGCGCCGCCACGGCATCACCGACATCCGCGAATTCTACAAAAACGACGTCCGATTTTTGCATCAATTCTAGGGGGCTTCCATGATCGTCTCCTGGAACTGGCTGAAAGAGCTCGTCCCGCTCACGCTGTCGCCCACCGAAGTGGCGCAGCGGCTGATGATGGCGGGCCTCAACCTGGAATCGACCGAAGCGCTGGGCAACGACGTGGTCATCGACCTCGAGGTGACCAGCAACCGGCCCGACTGCCTGGGGCACATCGGCGTCGCCCGCGAAGCTGCCGTGCTGTGTGGTTTGCCGCTGAAAGTGGCCGAGCCCCAGCTTCCGACCGCCAACCACGCGGACGAACGGATCGCCGACGACCTGCGGAACTATGCCCAGGTCGAGGTGCAGTCGCCCGAGCTTTGCCCGCGCTATACGGCCCGCCTGATACGCGGCGTTAGCGTGCGGCCCTCTTCCGCCCAGATGGCGGTTCGGCTGGTATCGATCGGCCAGCCGGTCGTCAACAACATCGTCGATATCACGAACTACGTCCTCATGGAGTGCGGCCAGCCGCTGCACGCCTTTGACTTTCAGAAGCTGGCGGGGCGGCGGATCGTCGTCCGGCGGGCCAAGGCGGGCGAACGACTCGCAGCGATCGACCACAAGACCTATGCCCTCGAACCGAAGATGTGTGTCATTGCCGATGCCGAGCGGCCGGTCGCGCTGGGGGGCGTGATGGGGGGCGCGTCCACCGAAGTATCGCCGACCACGACCGACGTGCTGATCGAGGCGGCCCAGTTCGCCCCGTTGTCGATCCGGGCGACGGCCCGCAAGCTGAAACTGCACAGCCCTTCGTCCTATCGCTTCGAGCGCGGGACCGATCTCGAAGGGGTCGATTGGGCCAGCCGACGCTGCTGCGAACTGATCCTCAAACATGCCGGTGGCGAACTGGTCGAGGGAGTGATCGACGTCGGCCCGGAGCGCCCGGCCCGCGAGCCGATCGTCTTGCGGCTGGCGCAGCTCCAGCGGATTCTGGGAATCGAAGTGCCGGCCGAGACCGTCCGCAAAATCCTGACCGCCTTGGGATGTCAGGAGAAATCGGCCGACGCCACGAGGCTCACCACGACCCCGCCCAGTTGGCGGCGCGATCTGACCCGCGAGATCGACCTAGTCGAGGAAGTGGCCCGCGTGCATGGCTACGATAAAATTCCCGAAGACGCCAGCGTGCCGATGGTCAGCTCGCATCGCTCCCCAAGCGATCGCGTGCAGGCCAAGGTGCGCCAGGTGCTGATCGCCGGCGGCTTCGACGAGGCGCTCACCGCCAGCGTCGTTACCGAAAAATGGTCGGCCGCGTTCAGCCCTTGGACCGATGCCGAGCCGCTGGTTGCCAATTCGCCCCTGCTCGAAGGGGCCGATCGGCTGCGGCGGAGTCTCGTTCCCAGCTTGCTCGACGTGCGGCGAATCAACGAGTCGCTCAGCAACCCGACGATCGAACTGTTCGAGACCGCGCGCGTCTATCTCGCGCGGCCCGCTGGCTTGCCCGCCGAGCAATGGACGCTGGCAGCCGTCAGTGGAGAGGGATTCGCGCACCTGAAGAGTGTGGTCGAGGCGCTGCTCGACACGCTGCATGTGGGCGAACCGCTCGAACTGGCCGATTTCCGGCATTCGTTGCTGGCGTCGGGACGGGCCAGCGCGCTTACCGTCGGTGGCCAGCGGCTCGGATTCCTGGGCGAAGTGTCGGCCGCCGGGCTCAAAACGTTTGGCCTGCGCGGCGAAGCGGCGATTTTGGAACTCGATCTGTCCGTGCTTGCCGGGCGAGCGCGGCTGGCCACGACCTACGCCGAGCAAAGCCCCTATCCGACGATGACCCGCGATATCAACCTGATCGTGGACGAACGGGTTCGCTGGGCCGATCTGGCCGGGACGGCGCGGATCGCGTCGGGATCTGACCTGGAACGTCTCGCCTATCTCGACACCTACCGCGACGAGCAGAAAGACGGCCCCGGCAAAAAACGGCTGCTCTTTTCGCTGACTCTGCGGCCGCAAGACCGCACGTTGACCGGCTCCGAGGCCGATGCCATTCGCGACGCCGTCGTCGCCGCCTGCACCGAGCGCCACGGCGCGAAGCTGTTGAGTTAAATGGCTCCGCTGATTCGCTTGGATTGCAACGCCACTCACACGTCGCACTGCCGCGCGGCATGTCGCAGGGCGGCGACCGGATCTTTCCATGTCGGGATGAATTCTTGCCCGACGAAGCCCCGATAGCCCGTCTCGGCGATCGCCCGCATGATTCCCGGATAGTTGATCTCTTGCGTGTCGTCGATCTCGTTGCGGCCCGGATTGCCGGCCGTGTGGTAGTGGGCGATGTAGTCCTTATACAGGCGAATCCGCGCGATCACGTCCCCTTGCATGATCTGCACGTGATAAATGTCGAACAGTATTTTCAGCCGATCCGAGCCGACGCGCTGGCAGACATCGACCGCCCATTCTACGCAATCGCACTGGTAGCCGGGGTGCCCCTTCATCTCGACATCGACTCGCGAGTTGAGCATCTCCAAGGCGAGCGTCACCTTCTTCTTTTCGGCGAGCGGCAGAACCCGCTTGATCCCCTCGACAAAGTTCTGCTTGCCGATTTCGTCTTCTTCGGCACCGGCGGGAAGCTTGCCGCGCATGCCCGAAAACGTGATCACGTTGGGACAGCCGAAATCGGCGGCTGCGCTGACGGCGACGGTGACCTTCTCGGTGCAAAAATCCCAGTTCGCCCGGTCGTTCCACCCTCTCACAAAGCCGTGGCTGCTGGCGATGGCGCACGAGAGTCCGTGCTTTTTCAAGGTTGGCCACTTGCTTGGCGCCACCAGTTCGACCGACTTGATCCCCAGCGCCGCGGCCGACCGGGCCAGGTCTTCGACCGACATCGGCTTGAAGCACCAGTGGACGACCGACTGGTTGATCCGGCCGTGGACAATCTTCCAAGCAGGGTCGTCGGCGGCAGGTTCTGCAGCGGCTGAATGCCTGGTGGCGACGAGCGCGCCGGCAGTTGCCGCCGCGCCGGCGAGCAGGCGACGACGATCGATCCGGTCGGTATTGGCTGACATGCTGTTGATCTCCTGCGACACATTATATCTAGTGCTTCGTCAATTCTAAAAATTGGGATCACCGTCCCGTCGGTATCCGCAAGTCCTGGCTAACGCAGCCTCCTTACAGCAACGACAACGGATTCTCGCGCGTCTTGAGCGGGAAGGTCACCGGCCCGCCCACGCGGTGCGATTCAAAGACGGCGCAAATCATCTCGACCGTGATCCGCCCTTCATGCACGCTGCATTCGGGATCGCGGTCTTCGTCGATCGCGGCCAACAAATCCTTCACCGCCATGACGTTCCCGCCGTCCAAACCGCCGTCCCGCAGCGGCTCGGGCTTGCCGATGCCGGCGGAGCTAACCGGTACCCACGTTGCGCCGGATCGGCCGGGTGACCAGGCGGGATCGGCCAGGAACTGCACGCTGGGCAAGCTGCCGGTGAGGATTTCGACAATTCCCGCGCTCCCATAAATTTGCAAGCCAAACCGGCCTTTGCCGCCCCCCATGCTCTGGCGAGTGCCAAAATAGGCGGTCGCGCCGCTTTCCAGTCCGTACATGGCGCTCACGGAATCGCCCGCCAACGGGCCGATCCCTTCGCTGCCGGCCCGCACATGCTCTTTCGACACCGGTTTGCCCGCTTGCTCGACGCGGGCAAAGCACCACGCCGGCTGGCCGCCGAACTGGTGGATTAGGTTCATCACATGGCTGCCGAGCACCCACAGGTCTTCGCCGCCGCCACGGGCATCTTCTTTCCCCCGGCCGCGCAATTCCAAGATCGTGCCGAGTTTGCCCGCGGCGATCAAATCGTGAACCGCCTGTAACTTGGGGCTGTAGCGGGTTTGATGGGCGAGGGCCAGCTTCACGCCATGCCGGTTGCAGGCCGCGACCATCTCGTCCGCTTCGGCCGGCGTGCGGCACAGCGGCTTTTCCAGGTAGATGTGCGCCCCCCGCTCGGCCGCGGCCAGCACCATGTCGCGGTGCTGATCGAGCCACCGCGGGCCGATCGCGACGATCTGCGGCTTGGCCTCGTCGAGCATCTGGCGGTAGTCGGCATAGTCCTTGGGGGCCGCGGCTCGCTTGGCGGCTGCGGCCCGCCCCTGGTCGTCGGCATCGGCCACGGCCACCACCTCGCATCGATCTTGGAAGTGCGACCAGACCGTGTCGATTCCGTGGCCGTAGTTGCCGCGACCTGTATGACCAATAATGCCAACGCGATATTTGGCAGGCACGAGTCGATTCCTTGTGGCGAGGTGGCAGGGTGGGCGAGCTATGTCGAATTCGTGAGAGCCGATTATGACCCACGGCGCGGTCCCAGCTCAATGCGCCTAGAAAAATCCGGCGGAATTGCTGGCAACGCATGGGCGACTCGCATTGGGGATGCTTGGCCGGCGAGCCTTGATAGAATGCTGGCAGATTCGTCGCTCTATCTTTGTCAATCATAATCCTTGTCAACGAAGGTTTTGCCATGTTGTACCGATCCCCTCCCCGCGTGTGCGGAGCTTGGTCGGCCTGTTTGCTGCTCTCGCTGCTGAGCCTGACGCTCTTTGGTTGCGGGTCGGACTCGGCCCCGGCAACCGCCGAGACGAAGTTTCGCCCAGCCGGAGAAAATACTTCGGACGACGACGCCGAAGACGCCGCTCCGGTCGCCGATCCGAATGCCAGCCAGGCCACTCCTCTCGAACGTCCGCCGACGAAAGTCCCCCAAGCGGATCGTGCTGCCGCCTCGGCAGCGACTCCGGCCGCCGGCGCGATTCCGGTTCCCGATGGCGACATTCAAACGCTTTCGGCCTTTATCGATCGCCTGGCGCAGACCCAACCCGAGGGGAAAGACCAGCCAGAAATGATTGCGCATTTCGTGCGCATTCAAGAGGCCCGTCTGGCCGCGATCGAAAAAATTCTGGATCAGAAACCGGACGAGCAGACGCAGTCGGCGGTGGTCAACGCCTCGTTCGAAATCTTCACTACCCTGAATCGGTTGCAAGTTCCCGGCACCCGCGCTCGGATGAGCGACTTCGCCACGCGGCTGTCCAAAAAAGACGATCCCGCTCTGGCCCGGCTGGGGCGTTTCATGTTGTTCAATGCGAAGGTGGCGGAATTGGCTGGTCAATCGCCCGAGGATGGCAAGCCGGCGGTGGCCCAGGTCAAGGCGTTTCTGACTGCCGAGCAGGACGACCTGACGCCGCAAACGCTGGAACAGGCGGGCATGGTCGCCAACATTTTGCTTAACCAAGGGTTGAAGGAGGACGCCGTAGCCACGCTCCAACTGGTGGCCGATGCCGCCGCGGCGAGCAAGGACGAAAAGATCGCCGCAGAGCAACACACGTATCGCGATCGGGCGACGTTCGCGGCCCTCAATCTGGACGAAATGGTCGCGGCCCTGGGCACTGGCGAGGAAGAAGCAGCCGCCAACCTAGCAACCGCGGTCACGCAGACGCTGGCCAAAGTGCAGCCAAGCGAGGAAGTCGCCAAGATGGTTCAGGAAATTGCGCAGTTGCTGGAGCTAACCGGCAACATGCCCGCGGCGCAAGAGTGTCTGAGCGAACTGGAAACTCTGTTTAAGCAGGGGGCTGAGCAGGTCGATCCGGAGGTGGCCGAGCGCGTTGCCAAGACGATTGCCAACTCGCGCAAACGGGCGGCCTTGATCGGCCAACCGTTCGTTGTCGAAGGGTTCACGCGGGAAGGGGAACCGTTCGACTGGTCGGCCTATCAGGGCAAGGTGGTTTTGGTCGATTTCTGGGCGAGCTGGTGCGGTCCCTGTATCGACGAATTTTCGAATATCCTAAAGAACTACGACGAGTTTCGCGACCGTGGGTTCGAGGTCGTCGGCGTGAACCTCGATACCGAATTGGACAGCTTCGATCGCTTCAACCGAGTCCAACCGCTGAAGTGGCCCTCGGTGTTCAGCCAGATCGTGCTGGATGGCAAGACCGACGCGATGACCTCGTTCGCCGATCTGCCGATGGCCGAGAAATGCGGCGTCGATGCCATCCCGTTCCTGGTGCTGGTCGGCAAAGACGGCACCGTCGATTCGCTGCACGTTCGCGGGCCGAAATTGCGCTCGCGACTGATCGCGCTGTTGGGCGATCCGGCTGCCAAACCGGCGGCTGATAAGCCCACAGAAGAAAAGCCGGCCGAGCCAGCAGCCGCAGAAAAACCGGCCGAGAAATCGTCGTTCGTACCACGGCAGCGGGCAATTGTCGCATCGCCGCAGGCCGTGGCGCTCGCCCTCGCCCTGTTGGGTGCAGACGAACCGGCGGCTGCGGATGACCCGGTCGTAAATCCCTACGCTGCGAAGCCGGGGCTTACGGCCGAACAACTGGCGGCCTACATCCTGAAGATGCAGGACAAGCCCCAGTCGATTCAATCGCGGCCCGGCTTTGCCGAAGCCGTCTGCGAGGCGTGCAACCGGCTGATGGCGGCCGACCCCGCGCCGACCGAGGCGCAATTTCTTATCGCCGCCGAGGAGAAGTTGCAGCGATTACACAAACAGGCCTGCGCCGGAGACGCCGAAGCCGACAAGCTACTGGCCTCGTTCGTGGAGAAGATGGCGGCCGACACGCGGCCGCGCCTCGCCCGCCAGGTCGCCTTCTTTCGGCAGGAGCGGAAATCGCTCGACGGTTTGGAATCGCCCCTCGAAAAGGTTCCCGACCTGCTGAAGGAATTGCTGGCGTACTTGTCGATGGAGAAGCTCACCGCTCGGCACCTGCGCCTGGCGTCGAGCACCGTGGCCCTGATCAACCGGTTGGAGAACCCGGACGAGCGGGAAAAGCATTTCGGCGAGTTCGGCCAGACGTTCGCCAAAAGCAGCGACAAGGAACTCGCCCGCTACGGCAGGAAGCTGGCCAAAAAGCCGGCAGCCGCCGAGACCGACCTGGTGGGCCAGCCCTTGGAATTGGCGGGAACGACGGCCGAGGGAGCCGCGTTCGCGTGGGAGGCGTACCGGGGCAAGGTCGTGCTGGTCGATTTCTGGGCGACCTGGTGCGGCCCCTGCTTGCGCGAAATGCCCCACGTAAAAGCCCTCTACGAAAAGCTGCACGAGCGGTCGTTCGAGGTGGTTGGAATCAGTCTGGACGAAGACCATGAAGCCTTGGCCGCCTACCTGGAGGAGAACGCGATCGAATGGGAAACGCTGGCGGGCGAAGGGACGCAAGCGCTGGCTGAAAAGTATGGCGTGCGCGGCATTCCCACCATGCTGGTCGTCGATCGCGAAGGCAAGATAGCGGGCGTGGCGCACAACGTGGCGGCGCTCGCGCCGATCGTCGAAAAGTTGCTGGCCGGCACGCCAGCGGCGAAGTAATCGCCCAAAATTTTTCTGCCTCGACCAAGCATGCACAACCGGGAGCATGTTTGCTCCCGGCATGGGTGTCGGCCTGGACTGCCACCGGTTCTATGCCCGGGCTTCGATCCGCGCGTCCGTCCGCAGGTGCTCGGCCACCGAGTCGAACTTGAGCGGATAAAGCATCTCGCGCAGGCTGGCCAGTAGATTCGCACAGTCGGCCGAGGCGTAGATTTCGTCCAGCCACTGGGCGAAGTTGTCGAGCAGACGCCGGCCTTCCGGCCAGCGGACGAGCATCACGTTGTTGCACTCTTCGAGCAACTGATAAACGCGCGCCCGCGTGACGCCCAGCGCCTTCGATTGGTTGCGAACCGACTCGGCCTTAGCGCCGACGCCCAGCCGACCGCGAGCCAGCTTGCTCACGGTGTCGCCCGCGTCCACTTCGAGCTGGCGGAGCAACGGCTCGACCAGCGATTGCTCGACCTCTCCCAAGGCCGGCGGGAACGTGCGGGACCGAGCCTCCACCATCCAGTCCTCCGCCGCGGCGATATTCCGTGGCGAGAGCCGAACCGCCAGGCCGACGTTCTGGTCGATGTGCGAAAGCATGTCGTGAACGGTGTGAAACACTTCCAACACCACGTTGACCCGCTTCTCGCCGTGCGTCTTGAGGCGACGAATCTCGCCCAGCCCCTGGTCGAGATAAAAGTTCAGCGGCGTGGTCCAAATCACGGTCGGCAGCGTCTCCAGCGAAGGGGCGAGGCGGCCGAGCAGTTCCTGCCCGATGCCGTGCCGGCGAGCCGTCTGGCGCCATTTGACCCAGACGACCTCCGAGACACGCGAGGGATCGAAATTGCCTCCCTCGTCCGTGCCGGTGATCGGCGTCGATTCTGCCTGGTGCATTTCATGCAGCGTATCGGGGCCTGGGCTGTCGTCTTTGGTCGCTCGGACAAGCAGTTTGACGAAGGTCAGCAGCTTCTTCCGTCCGATGCCTGCCGTTGCCGCCAGTTGCAAAAAGGGCGTGTCGAGCAGATCGCGCAGCGTGCGACTGAGAAAAGCCGTCGGCAGCCGACGATCGCTGGGAAGCGCCCAAAAGGCGAGCGGCTTGTCGAGTCGATCCGCATAGATCGGCTCGAGCAGCGAGGCGCGGATGGTCTCGTAGCTACTCATCAACTTGACATCATCGGCCGAGGAAATATTGGTCATCGGTAAAGGATCTCCTAAGGGGACGGGGCTCCAATGCCAGACTGCCGACACCCGCGCAGGGCGCGGACGAGCACCAAGAGCTGGGGGCAATCGACAGGTTTTCCACTCCTGTCGAAGACCAAAGCAAAGGCAAAGGAGTAATTCTCTGCTCCTACAACGTGTTTGCAGGCGGGCGTCGAGACTTGAGAAGACAACTATAAAACGTCCGACTTTGGCAAAAGTTTCGCTCAGCCGTTAATCTAGTCCGTTAAACTTGTCCGTTAATCTTTGAGCGCCTCGACTATCATGGTGGGTTTTCATAGGTGGCGGAACTTGTCGTTCCGAGTGTCCATCAACCACTTCATTTTCCGCTGACTCCCGCGAGTCGTCAAGGTGATTGGAACAAATATTTCGCTATTTCTGCTTGGTATAGGCGGGACTAAATCAAAACTCGGCCCCATTCCTTTGAAGATAAACCGTTTCCTGGCAATACCCTATGACGTTTTTACGAGGCTCCAGTTGCAGCCTCAAACGTGAATTGGCACGTTCTGCAAAGAGGTGCGACAGGATGTCCAGTAGGACACACAATCTGTCGGGCGGCAAAGCGAGCTTAGGCGACGCCGCGCTGATTGGCCGAACCGTCGTCGCCCAGATGATCGAGTGCTTCGCGGCGGATCTGGCCGTCGTCGCTCACGTCGTCGAACCTCACGCTGACGCGTTTCGACACGCCCGATTCCTGCATGGTCACGCCGTACAGCGTCGTCGCCGCCGTCATCGTCTTCTTGCTGTGCGTGACGATGACGAACCGGGTCCAGCCGAGAAAGTCTTTGAGCACGTCGATAAACCGGCCAATATTCGCCTCGTCGAACGGCGCATCCACCTCGTCCAACACGCAAAACGGGCTCGGCCGGAACTGAAAAATGGCGAGCAAGAGTGCCACCGCGGTGAGCGCCTTTTCGCCCCCCGAGAGCAGCGAATTGTTGAACGACGGCTTGCCGGGCGGAGTGGCGATGATCTCGACGCCGCATTCCAGCACGTCCACCCCTTCTTCCAGCACGATATCGGCTTTCCCTCCGCCAAACGCCTTGCGATAGAGGGCTTGAAAATTGACCCGAATCGCCTCGAGCGTTTCCAGGAACAGCCGCCGACTGTCGGCGTTGATTTTGTGGATGATCCGATCGAGGGCCAGTTTGGCGTCGGTCAGATCCTTATGCTGGCTCGCGAGCGTTCCAAACCGCTGCTCCAGATCGTCCAGTTCGTCCAGAGCATCGAGATTTACCGCGCCAATCTGGTTAATTTTGCGGCGGAGCAATTCGATCTCTTCCACAGCGGCAGCTCGCTCCTGAGCCTGTTCGGCCGTCGGCTCCTGAATCAACTCTGCCAGTTCAATGCCATAGTCCTCGCGCAGGCGGTCGGCGAGCGTCCGCCGCTCGTGCCGGACCTGCTCGGCCGAGAGTTCCAGTTGATGCTCGCCGTCGCGCAGCTTCAGCGCCCGGCGGCGGAGCGCGGTCAGTTGTTCGACAATTTGTCCTCGCTCGGCCTGCGTGCGGTTGCGCGTCGCCGCCAGCTCGCGCATTTGCTCCCCTAGCCGCTCGTGCTGCAAAGCAAGTTCTGCAATCTGGGCCGATGCTGCCAGCAGCGCCACCTGCGATGTTTCCAGCCGCTGCTGAGCCTGGCGCAGTTGATCGCGAACCTGATCGAGCGCCCGCTCTCGTTCGCGGCGGTCGTCTTCGAATTGGGTCAACCGCAGCCGCAGGCTTTCCAACCGCTGCTGGCAGCGGGCCAGCTCGACTTTGGCGGCGGTCGCGTCGTCGGTCGCTTGCTGGCGGCTAGCGTCGAGTGCGGCGAGTTCCTGCTCTTGCTCGGCGATCGCAGCCTGCATTTGCTCGGCGTCTGCCTGCGCCTCGGCCAGGTCGCGGCTCGCGCCGTTCAGCGTGGATTGAATGGTCTGGCATTGCTGCCCAGCAACGCCCAGGGCGGCCCCGGCAGCCGATTTTTGCCGGCGGGCCTGGTCGGCTTGTTGGCCGAGGGATTGCACGGCCAATCGCTCGGCAGCGGCTTGCAGGTCGAGCGATTTGCCCGTCTCGGCGAGCTGCCGCACGGCCAGTTCATGCCGCTGGGTCTCGCGTTTGAGATGCTGCGTTTCCCGATGGGCATCGGCAATTTGTTGATCCAGCACGGCCAGATCCAGGCGGGCGGCGCGCAACTGGCTGCGTCGCGAGACGAGGCTCGTGGCCGACTGCCGCGGGCCGAAATGGATCGCTCCATGCTCGTCGATCAACTCGCCGTCGAGCGTCACGCAGCGCGCGGCGTGCGGCGCTCGCTGCCGCAACTGCACCGCGTCTTCGAGCCGGCGCAGCACGAAGGTCGATCCCAGCAGCAGGCGGACCAGCGGGCGGCGCTCGTCCTCGCACTGGACCAGCTTGTCGGCTCGGGCAACGAGTTGCAGCCCCTCGGCCATCTCGGCCGTCAGCTCGATGCTCTGACTCTCTGGTCCGACGGCGCCTTGCACGACCACTCGCCCCGTCAGATCTTCACAAGCCGCCAGCAACTGCTGGACTTGCTCGTCATTCCCCTCGGCCACGACACTTTGAGCCGCATCGCCAAGTGCGGCGTCGATGGCGGCGGCATGCTCCAGGCCAACCTGAACAAAATCGGCAATCACGCCACGGACGAGCGACCAAGGGTAGGAAGCTGCCGACGGCGCGACCACGTCGGTGCCCCGGATGCCTGCCCGCGACAAGAGTTGCTTGACGCCGGTCCCGATCCCTTCCAGCGTCCGTTCGAACTCTTCCAATACGTCGTGCCGCTCGACCACCCCTTGGCGGCGGGTATGCAGTTGCGCCAGGTCGTCGGCCCGCGAAGCGTGCAGGTTGCGATTCTCCGTCAGTTCGTTCTGCGCCGATTCGCAACCCCGCGAGTGGGCGGCCAATTGTTCGGTCCCTTGTCGCTCGCGTTCTTGCGCGACGAGCAGCGCCTCGGCTGCCTGTTGTTCGCCTGCCGTCAGGCTGGCAAGCTGATTTTCATGCTCCAGCATCGCTTGCTGGACGGCCGCCAACTGAGTCTCGCCCGCTTCGACCTGGCTGGCTAGCGCCGCGGCCGATTGCAGCCGGGCCACGTATGCTTTGCGGCGGCCTTCCGACTCGCCGCGGACGCCCTGATGATGGTGAGCCAATTCGGCTAGCTGCGATTCGCGGCGCGCCAGCTCGGCGGCGGCGGTGGATTGAGCCTCATGCGCCGCCGATACTTCAGACGCCGTCGCTTGCAGCCGCGAACGGACGTCGCCGGCCCGATCGCTCATTGCCAGCAGGTTCCGGCGGTGCAGTTGCCGTTCTTCGTCCAGTTCGCTCGACCGCTTCCGCTCGTGAGCGATTGTCGATGCTTGCTGCGAAAGTTGCTGCCGCACCCCGGCGAACCTGCTTTCGCAGTGCCGAACCTCCTCGGCCGCGGTGGCGATGGCCGCTTCGCGCTCGAGCTGTGCGGTCTCCCACTGCTGCGCCTGGGCATCCGCGGCGTCGATCTGCTGCACGAGGGCGACCAGTTCGCCTTCGATTCCGGCCAGCTTTTCGCCCAGTTGTTGCCAATCGACGCGGGCGATCTGCGTCCGCAGCGCTTGCAGCCGCTCGCTGGTTTCGCGGTAGCGACGGGCCTTGCCGGCCTGAGCGCGAACCGTTTTCAGCCGGTTCTCGACTTCCTCGACGATGTCCGACAACCGGAGCAGGTTCTGATCGACCCGCTCCAGACGCCGCTGGGCCTCGACCTTTTTTGCCTTGAAGCGGCTGATGCCGGCGGCCTCTTCGAACATGGCCCGGCGGTCTTTGGCCGAGGCTTGCAGCAGCCGATCGACCTTTCCCTGCTCGATCAAACTGTAGGCATCGCCCCCGACCCCCGTACCGCGGAACAGGTCGCGGATGTCTTTCAGCCGAGCGGGCTGGCGGTTGATCAGGTACTCGCCCTCGCCGCTGCGGAAGACGCGGCGGGTAATGTGGACTTCCGGGGCGTCGATCGGCAGCAGGCGATCGACGTTGTCGAACACGAGCGTCGCCTCGGCGGCGTTCATCGGCTTACGACCGCTCTGGCCCGAGCCTTTGAAGATGCAGTCGGCCATCTCCTTGCCGCGCAGGCTTTTGGCCGATTGTTCGCCCAGAACCCACTTGATCCCATCGACGATGTTGCTCTTGCCCGAGCCGTTGGGACCGACGATCACCGTAATGCCGGCCGGGAATTCGAACCGAGCCCGGTCGGCAAAGCTTTTGAAGCCGTGAAGTTCGAGCGCTTTCAGCATGGAAGGCGGAGCAGCGTGGCAGGGGGCGGGAACCTACTGCCCGCCGAACGGATTCAGTCTATCAAGAATCCCCGGCTGGGGTTGATATTCGGGGGCGACATAGGTCTCGCCCGAGACCGCCCGGACCTCTTCCTGCGCCTTTTCATTGGCGCTGGCCGTTTCGATCCCATCGGTAAACAGCTCGGGCGAAGGCGTTGCCGCGCGGAGCCGGACCAGCGGCGGGGACGATTCGCCGCCGGGCGACTCCGAGCCCGGTTCGTCCGCCGGAGCTTCCGGCAGCGGGTCGTCGTCGCGATAGAACTTGCGATTGGGACGGGGCAACGCTTCGACGGCGATCCGCGATTCCAGGCAACCGGCCTTGCGGGCCTCTTGCAAGCACTGAATCACGTCGGCATAACCGCCCCCCAGCTTGACGATCGTCCGAATCAACTTGTCGAGCTCGGTCGAGCACGTTTCGTACTTCGTTTCGTATCCGGCCTGGAAGCGGCCGACCTTCAGGTCGCCGTTTTCCAGCGTGGTCACCATGATCTCGCGGCCGGCGAACAGGAACTTGGGCGACTTCAGCCGCTGTTCGTGCCCAAAGACGACAATCTCGGGCATTCGCGAACGGGCGACATGCACCAGCGGCTCTCCGGTCGTCGGAATCAGGTGATAGCGAAATTTTTTGTCGAGCACTTCTCCCCGCGTGGCCGGATCCGCCGCGTTGCGAATCCGGAGCGCTCGAAAGGCCCCATACCGAGTCTCCACGCTCTGCACGTGCAGCAGTTCGTTCAAGGCATCCAGGGCCGACACATGCGTCATCGTCGCCAGCGCGGTCAAAGCGTGCCAGCGAAACGCCGGTTCGTCCTGGGCTGCTTTTCCCAGCGCTGCGGCCGCCTCGGCCTGATCCAGGTAAGCCAGGGCCTCGGCCGAATAGAACCGCACCTCGGGATCGTTCGACGGCAGTCCCTTGGTTAGCGCCGGCACCCCTTCGTTGCCGAGCGCTTCGAGTTGCAAGGCGGCCAGGGCGGCGGTCGCCGGCTCGAGCAGCTTTTTCTCAAGTAGCGCCAGCCGCTCGATCCGCTCGACCGGATTTTCTCGGAGCGGAATGTTGCGGACGACGCGCAGGTAGCGGGCCAGGTTGTGCTGATAGCGCGGCGAGATCGACAGGTCGATGTAGTTGTCGCGTTGTGGAACCGCCACCCCTTTTTTCACTCCCGCTTCGAAAGCGTGAAAGCGGTCGTTGATCGCCGCGCCGATCATGGTGCTCATCCGAATCGACGCGCCGTCCTTGGCAATGGCCAGGCCCAACTGCCGGGTCGTCTTGGAAATGCCGCCGCCGAGCACGCGGGCCCGCGTCTCGTAAATTTTGTCCTCGCCGCCGTCGAAGATGGCATCGACCAACAGGTCTCCCTGGGCCAGCCCATCGACGCTGCCGGTGTGGACCGTCCCCTGCAACACCTGCATTTGCCGGAGGCGGGTCTGCATCAGCCAGCCGCTGCGAAGGCTGGCGGTTTCGCTCCGACTGGGAACGCGAACCTCGACGTCAAAGGCGTCCCCCTTCTGCACTCCGGGAGGCAGGTAGCCGGTAACCACCACGAGCGACGTGGTGGGCGAGGCGAGCACTTTGTCGGACTTGCGGACCTCGTGCGACATCATTTCGCCGATCAGCCGCGAACGAAGATCGCCCGCCGGCGGGTCGCTGCCCGTGTTGTGCAGGTTGGTGACCAGCGCGACAGCTTCCAGCTTGATCCAGTTCAGGCCATAGGGGCGGGTCGAGTCGCCCACTAACTCGAGGCCAGGAGGCTCGGCCAGCGGATCGGCCTCGGGAGTTTGCCCGCGCATCAGCGGCGTCGCGCAGCCGGGCAAGAGGATTCCGGCAATCGCCGAACTAGCCAGTCCAGCCAGTCCTGCGGCGAAAAATCTGCGGCGGTCGAGCGAGTGGGACGAGCGAAGGTGCGGCATCATGCCTGAAAAACTCCGGGTTGGGAGGATCCGAGCAGCCATTCCCGCGGCGCGCGATCCTCCCAGGGGCGGCGAAGGTTACGAACCCGCGGCCCCGACGTCAAGGCAAATCGAGAGCCCCAGCGATGTGGGGGCGCAAGTCGCTCTTTGCGGGTTCTGGCGCGACCGCCACCTTCACCTCACTGGCAGCCGCTGCTACCAACAAGCCGCCTAGAATCACAAAGTGCGAGTTGCGCCCTTCTCACTCCGCCGCTAGCACGCTGCCGCCCTGGGATTCCCCCCCTTGCCCATGCTAGGATTAGCAGCTTTCCTACAGGGCAACACCGTCCATCCTCCCACGACCGATTCGGAACCGGCCCATGCTCTATAACACCCGCCGCCGCCTGAGACTCAGCGAAGCCGAACGAATCCAGATGCGGGCCGCGTGCAGCTTCAACGCCCAACTGATGGACGTGGTCCGCCAGCACATCCGCCCCGGCGTGACCACCGGCTCGATCGACGCGCTAGTGGAAACGTACACCCGCGACCACGGCCACCTCCCCTCGCAAAAGGGCTATCCGGGGCAGAAAGGGCCGTTCCCGCATTCGTGTTGCACGAGCGTTAACGATGTGATCTGCCACGGCTTGCCGAACGATTACGTCTTGAAAGAAGGGGACATCGTCAACGTCGATCTGACGTCGCTGGTGGCCGGGTGGCACGGCGATTCGAGCGAAACATTCATCATTGGTCCGCCGTCGGACCTGGCCCGCCGCGTGGTGCAGTGCGCGTTCGACTGCCTGTGGCTGGCCATCGACAACATCCGCCCCAATGGCCGCGTCAGCGACATTGGCGACCCGATCGTCCGCCACGCCCGCAAGCACAACTTCAGCGTGGTGGAAGAATACGTCGGCCACGGCTTGGGCCGGCAATTTCACCAGCCCCCCACGATTCCCCATAGCCCCACGCCCGAATCGCGCCGCCAAAGGATCGAATCGGGCGTCTGTTTTACCATCGAGCCGATGATCAACACCGGCACCAAGGACACGGTGCAGAACAAGCGCGACGGCTGGACGGTGCGCACCAAGGACGGCGGCCTGTCGGCGCAGTTCGAACACACCATCCTGATGACCGAGACCGGCTCCGAACCGCTGACGCTGACCAAAAACGGCCCGCAAAAAGGGCATAAATTCTAAATCGGAACGGTCGGTAATATTTCTCGCCCAACGATTTTCTCAAAAGGCGATCACTTTTCTGCGATTGGTACGCGGATTGCAAAACAATGGCGAGGGAATCAGCCGGAGTTTTGCGCGTCACCGCAGGAGAGGAGCCACAATGAGCACCGCCCGAGAGATTGTTCTGGTTACGGGAAGCAGCGGATTTATCGGCTCGGCCGTCGTCGAGCGGTTTGCCCAGCGCTTTACGGTCATCGGGCTGGACCGGCCGGGTGTCCCGCATCCACCTCCCGCGGCCGACTGCATCGATGCTGATCTGGGCTCGGACGAGAGCGTTCGCGCGGGGATGCAGGAAGTGGCCCGCCGCCACGGCAACCAACTCGCGGCAGTCATTCACTTGGCCGCCTTCTACAGCTTCTCGGGCGAGCCGAGCCCGCTGTACGATGAGATTACCGTCCGCGGCACGCAGCGATTGCTCCGCGAGTTGCAGCACTTTGGCGTGGGGCAGTTCATCTTCTCCAGCACGATGCTGGTGCATGCTCCCTGCGCCGTGGGCGAGCGCATCAACGAAGATTCGCCTCTCGAACCGAAGTGGGCCTATCCCAAGTCAAAGGTCGAGACCGAAGAGCTGATTCTGGCCGAGCGCGGCGCCATTCCCGCCGTGATGTTGCGGATTGCCGGGGTTTATCAGGATAACTGCCATTCGATTCCACTGGCCAACCAGATGCAGCGGATCCGCGAGCGGTGGCTCACCAGCCACCTCTATCCAGGCGATATCGCGTGCGGGCAATCTTTCCTGCATCTGCACGATTTGGTGGATGCGTTCTGGTTGCTCGTCGAGCGGCGCCAGCACTTGCCCGAAGAACTGGCGTTGCTGTTGGGCGAAGCCGAAACGCTCAGCTACGGCGAACTGCAACGCGAGTTCGGCCGGTTGATTCACGGCGAGGAGTGGCACACGCAGCAAATCGCCAAGGCGCTGGCCAAAACGGGAGCCTGGCTGCAAGGCAACCTCCCCCTGTTCGAAGAGCCGTTCATCAAGCCCTGGATGATCGATCTGGCCGACGATCACTACGCTCTCGACCTGACGCGCGTTCGCACGCAGCTCGCCTGGGAACCGCAGCGGTCGCTGCGAGCAACGCTGCCGATCATGGTCGCCGCCCTGCAGGCCGACCCGCTCGGTTGGTATGCGGCGAACAATATCGAGCCTCCCCAGAGCCTGAAAGAAAAGGGGGCTCAGCCGGCGGGGAGCAGCCATGAGCGTTGAGGCTGCGCCCGGATCCGCCGGCGAAGATCGCTCCGCTCACCAGTGGCCTCACGCTGCCAACGCGGTGCTCGGCCTCTGGCTCGCTACCGCCCCGGCAACCTATGGGGTCTCGTCTGGCGCGGCGCTGGCCAGCGACATTGCCTCGGGTGTGCTGATCGTGGTGCTGAGCGGGCTGGCGTGTTCGCGCCATTTCCCTTGGGCGCGGTGGATGGTCGGTGCGATTGGCCTGTGGCTGCTTGCAGCCCCGCTGGTATTCTGGTCGCCGGCCGCCGCCTATGCCACGAATATGCTGGTGGGCACGCTGGTCATTGCGTTTGCGCTGTTGGTTCCCGGTATGTCGGGGGCTGGCGTTTTGTCATGATCGGATGTACCGGCGGGCTGGAGCTACTACCCTTCGGCCTTGTCCCAGCGCGCGGGGATCATCGCCCTCGCTTTCGTGCAGTTTTTCATTGCCCGCC
>JBBDYF010000169.1:0-22295 GCA_040901775.1 Pirellulaceae bacterium
ATCCTCCCCAACCCCTTATAATCCCATCGGGAAGTTATTTAATTCGCGTTCCTTAAGGGCTTCGCCAATTATCTGGTGTTCCTGCGCATCAGCGGAACCGTGATGGAGGTCGTGCGCGTACTCCACGCCTCTCGCGACTTGGGGTCAGTGCTTGGCGAATGAGTCGCCACCTCAACAACTATGCAAAGATTCAACATTGACTACCTTCCCCGCCTCCCCAAAAACAAAGATGTCCCCATCGGCTGCATTGGCAGCGGCTTCATCATGGCCGATTGCCACCTGGTGGCGTATCGTAAAAATGGCTTCAATCCGGTGGCGATTGCCTCGCGGTCGCCCGAGCGAGCCAGGGTCGTGGCCGAGCGGCATGGACTGACGCCCTTCGACACCTATCAAGAGATGCTCGCCAGCGGCACGGTTCAGGTGGTCGATATTGCCGTGCCGCCCGACAGCCAGCCCGATGTGATCAAGAATGTTTGCAACTACAAGCAGCACGTCCGGGGCATTCTGGCACAGAAGCCGCTAGGGGTGAGTTACCCGCAGGCCAAGGAAATCGTCGAACTGTGCAAGCAAGCCGGCATCGCGCTCGCCGTCAACCAAAACATGCGGTACGACCAGTCGGTGCGGGCCTGTAAATCGTTGCTCGATCAGAACTTTTTGGGCGAGCTGGTGCTGGCCACCATCGACATGCGAGCGATTCCCCACTGGATGCCGTGGCAAGAGCGGCTGGGCTGGGTGACGCTGCGGATCATGTCGATCCATCATCTCGACACGTTCCGCTACTGGTTCGGCGACCCGCTGCGGGTCTTCGCCAGCGTGCGGCCCGATCCGCGGACGGCCAAAAAGTTCGCTCACGAAGACGGCATTTGTCTGTACATCCTGGAATACGCCAGCGGCTTGCGGGCCATGTCGTGCGACGACGTCTGGACCGGGCCCGCCTTGGAAGGGGCCGAGAAGGACATTGCCATTCGCTGGCGCGTCGAGGGAACCCAGGGGCTGGCTCGCCGCACCCTCGGCTGGCCCGATTATCCGCAGCCCACGCCCAGCACTCTCGACTATACGACCACCCAGCAGCCGGGCTGGCAGTCTCCCCGCTGGCCGGAAGTCTGGTTTCCCGATGCCTTTGCCGGCACGATGGCGCAACTGCTGTGCGCCTTGGAAGAAAACGCCGAGCCCCAGATCGGCGGCGCGGACAACCTGCGAACGATGGCCTTGGTCGATGCCTGCTATCTGTCAGTCAAGGAGCACCGGGCGGTGGAGATTGAGGAAATTGTGCAGGCGAAGTGAAATCAAGGTAATGCGGAACGCGGAGTGCGGAACGCGAAGGGGAGAATCCAGGTCAGTCCGCTGGGTACAATGATGGTGGTAGGCCACCGAGGATCGCTTGTGGCACTGGTTATGCCCAATCCGAAATCTAAAACCCGAAATCCGAAATCGCTGCTCCCGCCGCCCCAGTTCGGCATCCGGTCGCTGTTGGTTCTAATGACTGGTTGCGCTGTCCTCTGTGCCTTGACGCACTGGGTTTCGCCGCTGGTGATTGCTGGGCTGGTGCTGCTGGCGGTAGCCATTTTGGCGCATGTCGCGGGCAACTCTCTGGGGACGCGCCTTCGCGACCTGGGCGACCGGCCCGATGTCGAGCAGGAATTCGTGCCGCCGCATGGAAACGATCGCTTCGGAGTGCGCGCGGGGGATTGCGCCCCCGCGACCCGTCTGAGCGAGCGGCGGACGCTCGGTTGGCCGATCGTCGTTGCCACCTTGGGCGGCACCCTAGGCGGCGGCTTCGCGGGCGGGGTGTGGACGCATTTGGCCAGCCAGGGTACGGTGGGACCGACAAACGTCGCCGTCGGGGTCGTCGCCTTCGCCATCTTGGCTGGGATGGCGTCGTTTGCCGCCTTTGGCTTTGTCCAGGTAGGGCTGGGTGCCTTGCGGCAGGCACAATCGCCGAAAGCGGCGGAACCAGGGCCCGCTACCCCGCACCAGGAACTCGCGCCGGAAGAGTTTCATTAGCACCTTGCAACCCATGATGGCCCGCGCCTTGACCTGGTGGACGATCCTCCGCATCGCGCTGGCCGAGCGGCTGGTCTACCGGGGCGATTTTGCCCTGGGAACGCTGATGCGGTTCCTGCCGGTGGTGACGCAAATTTTCCTGTGGTACGCCGTCTTCGAGGCCCGCAGCAGCGAAACGCTGGCCGGCTACTCGTACAAAGACTTCGTCGCGTACTACCTGCTCACCATGGTGGCCCGCGCGTTTTCGAGCATGCCCGGACTCGCCTCGGGCATTGCCGCTCAGATTCGCAGCGGCGAGATCAAAAAGTTCCTCGTCCAGCCGGTCGATTTGCTGGGATTCTTATTGCTGGGGCGGGTCGCCCACAAACTGGCCTATTACACGGTCGCCGCCCTGCCGTTCGCCTTGGTCTTTTTCCTGTGCCGCGACTTCTTTCCCGGCTGGCCGAGCGCGACGGCCTGGTCGGCCGGCATTTTGTCGCTGCTGATGTGCTTTCTGCTGGGATATTATCTGGAGGCGTGCATGGGTCTGGTCGGCTTCTGGTGGCTCGAGGTCAGCTCGCTGCTGTTCGTCTATATGCTGTTCAGCTTTTTCCTGAGCGGGCACATGTTCCCGCTCGACATGCTGCCCGAGCCGTGGCGGACGATCGTCGAGCTGACGCCGCTGCAATACCTGGCGTATTTTCCGGCCGCGGTGTTCTTGGAAAAGATCGAAGGGGCGGACCTGGTGCGCGGATTGTGTATCGAGGCGGCGTGGGTCGTCCTTTTTGCCGTGCTCGCCCGAGTGCTGTTCTACTATGGCACGCGCCGCTATAGCGCGTATGGAGGATAGGCAGTAGCAAAACCTAATGACTAAAACCTAATGACTAATACTGCCAACTACCTCAGCGTCTTCCTTACTTTCGCCCGGAACAGCCTGGTTCGCGAGATGACGTTTCGCGTCAATTTTCTTATCGAATGTGCCAGCAGCGTCACCTGGATGATTATGAACCTGGGGTTCTACCTGTTGATCTTCGAGCACACGAAAGAGATCGGGGCGAACACCGGCTGGGGGAAGTGGGAGTTTTTCGCCTTCCTGGCGACCACCCTGCTGGTCAATAGCATCGTGCAGACCTTTTTCATGCCCAATTGCGAGGGAATCAGCGAACAGATCCGAACCGGCAGCTTGGACTTCGCCCTGCTCAAGCCGATCGACACCCAGTTCCTCGTTTCGCTCGAAAAGGTCGATTGGTCGAGCCTGACCAATTTTGCGGCCGGACTGGTCCTGCTGGGGGTCAGCTTATGGAACCTGACGAGGCGCGCGGACGATCCCGTGGTGCTCAGTCCGCTCGTACTGGGCCTGTACGCCTTTTATATCGTGTGCGGCGTGGCAATCCTCTACAGTTTGATGATCGCCCTGTCGGCGACGAGCATTTGGCTGGGCCAGAACCGCTCGCTGTACGACTTTTGGTTTTACATCACTAACTTCTCACGCTATCCGATGGAGATTTACGAAGGGCCGTGGGGAACGCCGCTCCGGCTGGTCTGCACTTTTGTGGTGCCGGTGCTGGTGGTCGTCAACGTGCCGGCCCGGATCATCGCCCAGCCCGTGTCGCCCGGCGGCGAGGGGTACTGGCCGCTGGCGATTTTCGCCCTGGTTGCCACGGCCGGCAGCCTGCTCGCTTCGCGGTGGGTGTTTCAAGCCGCCTTGCGCAACTATCGCAGCGCTTCGTCATAACCCTCAATTTCAACCACCACTATTTGCCCGATGCCCGCATCCGACCCGACCAACGCCCGACCGCGCCGCTTCGATTCGCCGCAGCAAGAGGCCTACCTCAGCCTGTGGCGGACCTACGATCGGCTGCGGATGATCGAAGACCAACTGTTCGCCCAGCACGATCTGACAGCCCAGCAATACAACACGCTGCGTCTCTTAAAGGCCGAGCATCCCGGCACCTTGCCGACGCTCGCGCTGGCGTCGCGGCTCGTTTCGCACGCCCCCGACATTACCCGCCTGCTCGACAAACTGGCCGAGCGCGGCCTGGTCGCTCGCGAGCGAATGGCCGACAACCGTCGCGTCGTGCAGGTCGGCATTACCGCCGAGGGGATCGGTTTGCTCAAGCAACTGGACGAGCCGGTACGCGCCTGCCACGACAAGCAGTTGGGGCATTTGTCGGCCGCGCAATTGAAAACGCTGGTCGAACTGCTCCAGGCCAGCCGGCTGCCGCACGAAGAACCAGGCAGCGCCTGGTAAGCGTGGCCGGCCGCTCACTCCGTCGGCGGTTCGGCCAGCGTCACCGCCACTTCCAGCGTCTCTTCGCTAGTGCTGCGCGCCCCGCGGAGGATGGTCAGCTCGACCGTGTCTCCCGGCTCGTGCTTTTCGAGCGCGGCGAAAAGATCGTCGATTCCCGCTAGTGGCTGGCCATCCAAAGCGACGATCAAGTCGCCCAACTGCAGGTCGCCAAAGCGATCTCGGCGGGTCGGCACGAGGCCCGCCTCGGCCGCCGCGCCCCCCGACTGCACCGCGCCGATCAGCACTCCTGTCAGCCCCACGCGACGGGTGAACGTATCGGGAAAGTACTCGGCATTGAGCACGGGGCGGATGACGCGGCCGTGGCGCAACACCTGCGGAACGGCGCGCTGCACCGTATCGACCGGAATGGCGAAGCCGATGCCGGCCGACGCTCCCGACGGGCTGTAGATCGCCGTGTTGACACCGATCAGCCGACCGCGGCTATCGAGCAGCGGGCCGCCCGAATTGCCGGGGTTGATCGCGGCGTCGGTCTGGATCACGCCGTCGATTTTGCGACCGGTGAGCGATTCGATCTGCCTTCCCACGCCGCTGATCACGCCCGTGGTCAGGGTTTGATCTAGCCCGAACGGATTGCCGATGGCGAACACTTTTTGGCCGACTTCGAGATCGCTCGAAGTGCCCACGAGGATCGGAACGATCCGGTCGGCCGGGGCGTCGATTCGCAAGACGGCCAGGTCCATGTCGGGCGCGGCGCCGATCGGCACCGCGTCCCAGGTGCTTTGATCGGCGAGCGTCACGCGCCAGCGGTTCGCCCCTTGCGCGACATGAAAGTTGGTGACGATGTGCCCCCTCTCGTCCCACATAATGCCGCTGCCGGTTCCCTTGGGCAGTTCCGCGACGTTCATGGCAAAGTCGCGGCCGACTTCGCTGGTGGTAATGTGGACCACCGACTTCGACGACTGCTTGAACAGTTCGATCGTCGCCAGTTCATCCGCGGCCAGGTCGCCCGCCGGGGCAATCGGGCGGGGCTCGGCTGCGGGGTCGAGCGCCCAGGCGGGCTCGCGTCCGCGTAAGGTCGTCCAGATCTGGACGATCAGCATCACCAGAACCAGAAACGCCAGCAGCGGCACCAGCCGCGCGAGCAGGCGTGGCTCGCGCGGGGCGAGGGGCGGTGGCGAATCGGCGGTGTAGTATGACATGGGAGGAAATAGGGGTTCATCCGACTGAAGCGTGCGTCATGAATGGCGGGCCTAACTCGGCAAAGGGCCATGAATGGCCCTGCGGAGAATGGCACGCTGGCGGAAAGTCCGAGGAGAAGCACCGCCGGTGTATCATACCGTCTCGCCTCGACAACCTGCCTCGCCAGGAGCCTGCCGTGAAGACCCAGCTAGCGATTGCTGCCGCACTGTTCTTGTGGGGACTGGCGGCGCTGCCGGCCCCCGCCCAAGAGAAGACTCAAGAGAAAACGCCCCGCGTCGCCGTCATCGCGACCGTCTGGCACCACAACGCCCATGCCGACGTGATTGCCGGCCGGCTACTCGAAGGACAGACGCTCGACGGCCAGGGAGCGTTTCCCAAGCTGAAACTGGCGTCGCTCTACGTCGATCAGTTCCCGCAGGGCGACAAAAGCCGCAAGCTGGCGGCCAAACATGGCGTGCCGATCTACGACACGGTTGCCCAGGCGCTGACGCTGGGTGGCGAAAAGCTCGCCGTCGATGGAGTGCTGCTGATCGCCGAGCATGGCGACTACGACGAAAGCCCGACCGGCAGCATCCAGTATCCCAAGCGGCGGCTGTTCGGCGAGATCGTGAAAGTCTTCGAGGCCAGCGGCCGCGTCGTCCCCGTCTTTTGCGACAAACATCTGGAAGACGACCAGGCCGATATCGCCTGGTTCTGGCAAGAAAAAGAGCGGCTCAAGATTCCGCTGATGGCCGGCTCGTCGCTCCCCACGCTGTGGCGCTATCCGGCGGCCGATGTGCGCCTGGGTGAGCCGCTCAAGGAAATCGTTGCCGTTTCATACCATCGGCTCGATGCCTACGGCTTTCATGCTCTGGAAATGGTGCAGTGCCTGGCCGAGCGCCGCCAAGGGGGCGAAAGCGGCGTCAAGCAAGTCCGCTGCCTGACTGGCGAGGCGGTCTGGCAGGCGGGGCGCGACGGTCTGTACGACCAGAAGTTGCTCGCCGAAGCACTCGGCCGCTTGAAAGAGCGGCCGCTCGCGGCGGATGCCTCGCTGCCCGCGCTCGTTAAGGAGCCAACGCTATTTGTCATCGACTACAACGACGGCTTGCGAGCCAGCATTCTTACGCTCAACGGCGCGGTGGGAGAGTGGACGGTCGCCTGGCGATACGGCGACGGGAGCAGCGAATCGACTTGTTTTTGGACGCAGGAGGCCCGCCCCTTCATGCATTTCGCCTACCTGCTCGACGGGGTTGAAAAGATGATCCACACCGGCCAGCCGACGTGGCCCCCCGAGCGGACGCTGCTGACCAGCGGCCTGCTCGACGCGCTGCTCGTCTCCAAGAAGGACGGCGGCAAGCCGGTCGCGACGCCGCAGCTTGGCATCCGCTACCAGCCGACGCACGCCTGGGCGATGCCCCCCGCGCCGCCCCCCGGCCGGCCGATTCCTGGGCAGTAACGGCGTGGTAAACTGCATGGCATTGGGAAATTGCCTTCAGGTGCGAGTATGGGGAGCGGCACAATGTTGTCTCGGTTTATTGGTCGTCGATTGCATCGAACTGCGCCGCGCCTCGTTGCGACAATGGCTTCACTGGGGCTGCTGGGCTGGGCGACACTGGCCCAGACCGAGCATCCGGCCCCGCTGAAGATCGCCGAGGCCGAGGCCGCCACCCAGGCCCAGATGAAGCCGTATGCCGAATTGATCGAGCACACCGACGCCAAGATCGAGATGCTGCCGATTCCGGGGGGCAAGTTTGTGATGGGCAGCCCCGACGAGGAGCCGGGGCACAAGGCCGACGAAGCGCCGCGGCACGAAGTCGAAATCTCACCGTTCTGGATGGCGAAGTGCGAGATCACCTGGGACGCCTACGGAGTTTGGATGTCGGACCTCGACATCCTGCGGCGCGAGGTGCTTAGCCTGCCCGGCACCGAGCGCGACAAGCTGGCCGAGCCGTTCCAGCTTACGCAGCCGACGAAGCCGTACACCGACATGACCTTTGGCATGGGGAAGCGGGGCTACCCGGCGATCTGCATGACGCAGCATTCGGCCCGGCGGTTTTGCGAGTGGCTGAGCGCGAAGACGGGGCGCTATTATCGGCTGCCGACCGAAGCCGAATGGGAATACGCCTGCCGGGCCGGCACCACCACGGCCTATTCCTTTGGCGACGACCCGGCGGCGATCGACGAGTACGCCTGGTACTACGACAACTCGAGCGAGAAGTATCAGAAGGTGGGCCAGAAGAAGCCGAACCCGTGGGGGCTGCACGACATGCACGGCAATGTGGCCGAGTGGGTGCTCGACCAGCACGTGCGGGCTTTTTACGGCGAGTGCGCCGGCAAAGTGGTCAAAGACCCGCTGCGGATTCCGCTCAAGGAATATCCGCGCGTCGTTCGGGGCGGCTCGTGGCAGGACGATCCGGAATTGCTGCGCAGCGCGGTTCGCGTCGGCTCGACGGAGGACTGGAAGCAGCAAGACCCGCAGTTGCCGCAAAGCATCTGGTACTTTACCGACGCCTTGCACGTGGGCTTTCGCATCGTCCGCCCGCTCTCGGAGCCCTCAGCCGCCGAGAAGGCCGCCAAGTGGGACAAGTCCGAGCCGCCGCAGGTCGACAAGGACAAGCCGGAGTAGGGTTACGGCGGCTCCTCGAACAGGCGCAATTGAGGAACCGCAGACTGAAGCATGAGGTGATGTTGATCGCGCGACCAAAGCTCTACGTCGAGATGCATGGCGAGCGTGGCAATGATGACATCGGCCAAGGGCATCGAGATTCCAGCGCGGCGCAGCGCAGCCAGATGCAGTCCGGTCTGGTCCCACAGTCCTTCTGGAAGCGAGACTTGAGCAAAAGCGTCAAGCGCTGCGACAAACCGCGGATGGTCTGCCGGCTGGCGAATGCCGTGGAGGATTTCGGCTCGCGTTACCCCACAAATTGCGGCGTTGTGAGCAGCAAACGCTGAGAGGAGACGAGCCTCGCCGGATCGAAGATAGGCGACCACGACCGTCGTATCGACAAGGATCATGGCGCGGGAGCCCGTTGATGGGCTGCATCAAAGTTGCGATGTTCCATCACCACATCGGGATCAACCAGGTCGCTGCCTGCCAATGCCCGCAACGGTTGCCAGCGGTCGGTCGTCGCGCCAGGTTCGCTGGGCATTTCTCGAATCGTGATTTCGACCTGCTTTCCAATGAGGGGCCGCAGTTGTGGCATGTGGAGCGTTTCGGAATCTAACAACTGCTGCACGGTAATTGTCATGGCGTGAACTCCTTCACTTCCATCTTACCTCGCGTTCGTCCGATCGACAGCGTGATTCTCTGGCGACAGGTGAGCCAGAGAGTACGGCTGGCGACGGAACGGTTCACTAGCTCCGACAGGCATGGTACAACACCAACTGTCCCCCGTACTTACCTGTGGATCGTTCCGGCCACCCCCATAAAGCTGCCGCGGATCGGTCGAGGCGCATCGTTCGAGTCCGAGGGTTAGAATGGTGGAAATGTTGGAGGAGAATGAAATGACAATCGCAGGCACTTTACAAAACGGCGTCGTGGTGTTCGACGAACCGCCGCAGTTCCCCGATGGAACTCGGGTGGAGGTTGTGATTCCGGCCGTCGCGTCCTCGCCTGAGGAAAACCAAGAGCCGACGCTGCGAAGTCTCTTGGAAGTCGCGGGCACCGTTAAAGGGCTTCCGGCCGATTTCGCCGAGCAGCACGACCACTACATTCACGGAACGCCGAAGCGATGAGGCGAGTTTTCGCGGACTCGTTTTACTTCTTCGCGCTGCTTAGCGAAGACGATTCCCAGCATCAACAAGCAGTCGACTTTACGGCACACTATCAGGGCAAACTGGTAACAACGGGCTGGGTTATTACTGAGGTCGCAGACGGGCTAGGCCGACCTCCCTGGCGTATTGCGTTCCTTGCGCTCCATGCGAAGTTGGTACAGAAATCTCAGGTCCACATCGAGCCTTGCACTGACCAGTTGATGAACGCTGGCCTCAAACTATATCGCCAGCGATTGGACAAAGCCTGGTCGCTTACCGATTGCATTTCGTTCGTCGTCATGGAGCGGGCAGGAATCCGCGAGGCATTGACCGGCGACCATCATTTCGAGCAAGCCGGCTTCGCTGCAGTCTTGAAATGACTCCGTAACCGCTGGCATCGCGCGGGCGGGCGGTTTAATCTGTGAGGAACTGTGACGAAAGCCCGCCGGCAACTCTGCGGGTTATCCCGGCTCCCGCCTTCTCCTCCGCCCGTGCGAGCGGCTCGGTTCGCTTCGCATGGCCCCCGCTAAGGAACGATCCTGATGAGCAACCAACCCAGTGCCCCCACCCGCCGCGAGTTCCTCAAAGAGAGCGGCACGATCGTTGCCGCCACCGCCCTGGCCGGCGTGGTCATTCCGCACGTCCACGCCGCCCAGGATAGCACCGTACAGATTGCCCTCGTCGGCTGCGGCGGCCGGGGCACCGGGGCGGCCCTGAATGCCCTCTCGGTGCAGAATGGCCCGGTCAAGTTGGTCGCCATGGCCGACGTGTTCGACAACCGCCTCAAATCGAGCCACGAGAGCTTGCAGGAGCGGTTCTCGGACCAGGTCGAGGTGCCGGTCGA
Organism: Pirellulaceae bacterium; assembly: GCA_040901775.1. Classification (GTDB taxonomy): domain Bacteria; phylum Planctomycetota; class Planctomycetia; order Pirellulales; family Pirellulaceae; genus CAYLLN01. The sequence continues at coordinate 10,011 of JBBDYF010000169.1, forward strand.
TCGCCGCTTCATCGGGTTCGACGCCTACAAGGAAGCGATCGACTGTTTGAAGCCGGGCGACGTGGCGATCTTTGCCACTCCGCCCGCGTTCCGCTGGGTGCATTTCAAATATGCGATCGAGAAGGGGGTCAACGTCTTCATGGAGAAGCCGGTGACCGTCGATGGCCCCAGCACGCGGAAGATGCTGGAACTGGGCGAAGCGGCCAAAAAGAAGAACCTGAAGGTGGCGGTGGGGCTGATGTGCCGCCACTGCAAGGCCCGCGGCGAACTGTTCGACCGGATTCAAAACGGCGAAATCGGCGATCTGATCGCGCTGCGCTGTTACCGGATGCACCCGCCGGTCGGCTCGGCGTTTTCGCCCCCCAAGCCGGCAGGCGAAAGCGAGCTGATGTATCAGATTCGCCGCTTCCACAGCTTCCTCTGGGCCAGCGGCGGACTGTACAGCGATTTTTACATCCACAACATCGACGAATGTTGCTGGATGAAGAACGCCTGGCCGGTGCAGGCCCAGGCGAGCGGCGGGCGGCACTATCGCGGCGACAACATCGACCAGAATTTTGACAATTATTCGGTCGAATACACCTTTGCCGACGGCAGCAAGATGTTCCTCTACGGCCGCACGATGGCGGGCTGTCACGACGAATTCGCCAGCTACGCCCACGGCAGCAAGGGGCTGGGAATCATCTCCACCTCGTCGCACACGCCGGCCCGGTGTCGCACGTATAAAGGCCAGAAGATCGACAAGCAGAATCTGACCTGGGAGTTTCCCCAGCCCGAGCCGAACCCCTATCAGCTCGAATGGGAATACTTGATCGAGGCGATCCGCAAGGACGCGCCGTACAACGAAGTAAAGCGCGGCGCCGAGGCGAGCCTGGTGACGTCGATGGGCCGGATGGCGGCACACACCGGTCAGATCGTCACCTTCGACGACATGCTCAACTGCGAGCACGAGTTCGCGCCCAATGTCGATAAGCTGACGCTCGACGGACCCGCCCCGCTGCTGGCCGATGCCAGCGGCAAGTATCCGATTCCCCTGCCGGGCATTAACACCACGCGCGAGTACTAACTTTTCCGGTTGTGCCGTTTGCGATGCCCAGCCTGCGGGAAATCGGGCTGCCTGGCATTCGCCGGGCCGAATTGCGGCCGGCGGGCGCAACGTAGGCTTGCGGGTTCCGTCCCGCTCGTCCGGAGTTTTGCCGCGTGGTCCTGTTCGTGCTGACCGTCGGCATTTTCAATCTCGCCCTGGGATTCTTCGTCGGCGTTGCGCTCACCGAACCTCCTCCCTGGAACCGCTGGCTGCCGGCCTGGCTGCACAGGTTGCCGGGCGTCCGCCCCCGACCGCCGGCAAAGGGATCCGACGATCCTGACGCGTTGTCGGACACGGTCGAGAGCATGCTGGCTTTGGACGACGACGCGCCGCTGCCGCGGCGGGCCGACGGCTTCAAGCTCGAAGAGTTGCCGCGGCGCTGGCTAGACGCCCTGGGGGCCGAAGGGATCAAGCCGGGAACTTTTCTGGAGGCCGCGGCCCACGTCATGCGGCTCGAGGTCAGTCAATACCGCGAGCAACTGATCGTCGCCGAAAATCGGATGCGAGCCGCGCTGGCCGCAGCCGATCCCGACGCCCTGCAGCAGGTGTGCGACGACCTGAACCAGTTCAACCGCGACTGGCTGAAAATGCAGAACGAAGCGGCGGGCGTTCTCGGCCAGCGGGGGGGCGTTCACGGCGACCACGCGCAGGCGGCGCTCGAGTTGGAGCGGGTGCTGCACGACCAGGCGGCCCTGATCACCGAATGCGATGCCACGATCGAGGCCCTCCACTTTCGCACCGAGATCGAGACCGGCTGCAAGCGGGTCTTCGAGCGGCAGAGCCAGTTGCTCGACCAGACCCACGCCCTCCGCGATCGGCTGAACGACCTGCTGGCCACCGTGCTGCGCACCGACGGCGGGCTGGCAACGATCAACACGCAACTGCAACTCGACCACGCCACGGGCCTGCCCAACCGGATCGGCGTCGAGCTGGCATTCCACGACTGGTGGAAGGACGACCCGCAACGGCAGCGGCAACTGAGCGCCGCCGTGATCGACATCGATCGCTTCGCCCGCGTCAACCAGCGGCTGGGTACCCGCGTGGGCGACCATACCATCGTCGCCCTCAGCCAGTTGCTGAACGACCTGTTCCGCCGCGACCGAGGAACCGACCGGCTGGTGCGGCTGACGGGGCAATCGTTCCTGGTGTTCCTGGGCGACACCGGCCCGCATCAAGGACTGACGGCGATCGAGCGGGCCCGCCAGACGATCGAAGCCACCACCTGGGACGATCACGGCTCCGAGTTCGACCTGACCATCAGCTCGGGCCTCAGCGAAGTTCGCCGCGACGACACGCTCGCCTCGGTGCTCGAGCGGCTGGCCGAGGCGCTCAAGTTTGCCAAGCTGGCAGGCCGCAACCGGGCCGCAATGGACGAAGGGGACGGGCCAAAGCTGCTCGATCCGCCGCAGTTCACGGTCAAAGGCCGCGTCATCCGCGTGGGCGAAGAGGCATAGTCCGCCCCCCCCCGCGCAAGACTTCTGCGACAATTTGTTCGGCTTGCGGAATCCGCGGATTCTACGGAAGATAGGGCCACACAGCTTCTCCGCACTTCCAATTCTGGTTGCATCCGGCCCGCGGATTGCAGAATGTTAACCGCTCTTGCGGATACTGCGGAAGCTGACTGCCATTTCCACAAGTCAGGAGTGGGTTTCATGTTGCGTCGCCTCTACGGCACTCTTGCCATGCTAATTGGCATGCTGGTCCTGGCCCCCTTTGCTGGGGCAGAAGCGCCTTCTCCCGCGAACTTGGCGGAAGCGGTCGAGCGGGCCAAGCAAACTTTTGAACCCGTGCAAGCGCGAGAGGTTGCCCGGGCGAAAGCAGAGCTAGCCAGCGCGGCCAGCCGTTTGGAAAGCTGGCTCCAGTCGAGCGGCACGACGAACGCTACCAAGTGGAAAGCCTACCTGGGCTGGAACGAACTGCAGGAAATCCTGGCCACCGACGAGCCGCCGGCGGTAGAATCGGTCGATCGGCTGCTAGGCCAACTGCGGGCCAACAAGCGCGGGCTCGAACTGGCACAGTTTACCCGGTTGCGCGACGCTTTGACCCGCTATGCCGACCTGGCCTCGCTCGGCGGCGAAGCGAACCTGGCCGAGCAAAACGCCCAGCAGCTCGACCGTCTGGCGACGAGCCTGGCGGCCTATCAGCAAAATCCCGGATCGGGCGACGACGCCTTGATTATCGGCGAGTCGCTCGACTGGTTGGCCCGCGCGGGTCAATCGCCCCGGTTGCAAGCGGCGGTGCGGCGGCAGTTCGACCAGCCGAATTTACATGCTTCCGTTTCGCAGCGGCTGGCCGCGGTGGGGATGGAGCAATACGTCGATACCACCACGCCGGTGCGCGACAACATTCTGGGGACCGATCTGCACGGCACCGCCCGGCTGACCGGACGAACGACGCTCGTCATGCACGAAAATCCGAATGCTGCCAGCCTGAGCATTCTGCTCGGCGGCACCGCTATCTCGAACAACATTGGCTACAACGGCCCGGTGACGGTCCACACCACCGGTGCGACGCGCGTCTGGGGGAGCAAGCAACTGCGGATGACGGCCGACGGCTTGGTGGGCTTTCGCGCCACCGCCCGATGCAGCACCAACAGCACGATCCACGACATTTGTGCCAACTGCGGCCTCATCGAGAAGATCGCCTGGAAGCGGGCCGGCAAGCAAAAGTCGGAGGCCGAAGCGATCGGCTCGAGCCGCGCCGCGGCCCGTGTCGCCACTCAGATGGATCGCGAGTCGAGCGGCCTGATCGCCGAGCAGAACCAGCGCTATCGCGAGCGGTTCAAGCTGCCATTGGTTCGTCGCAACGCTTTCCCGGAAGGGCTTCGTTTCAGCTCTTCGCGGGATCGGGCCTACGTGCAAATGCTGCAAGCGGGCCCCAGCCGGCTTGCAGCGCCCGACGCGCCCCCGCGGCACGAAGCGGCGCACGACATCGCCGTTCGGCTGCACGAATCGCTCGTCGTCAACTATGGCGAATCGCTCCTGGGCGGGGTCGAACTGACCGACGTCCGGCTCGAAAAGCTGATTCGCGACGAATTGAAGGGGGAGGTGCCCGAGGAATTGCTGGTCACCCTGCCCGATGGAACGCTCGATCCCGACAAAGACCCCTGGTCGATCATCTTCGCCAAAGACCTGCCAGTGCGGGCCAGGTTTCAAGACGGCGGACTGTGGATCGCCATTCGGGCCGAAGGCTTTACCCGCGGCGAAGGAGCCGAACCGGGCACCTACAAGCCGGCGATCACCGAACTGGTCGAGATTTCCGCGACCTACAAAATCGAGCGGGGAGACGTGGGGGCCACGCTGCGCCGCGAGGGGGACGTTCAGGTCCGCTTTCCCAGTCGTGAAAACCCCGACCAGATCACGATCCGCGACAGCGCCATCGTCACCTTCATGCGGCGCAAATTCCGCAGCATGTTTAAGGAAGAGTTCGTCGGCGAGGGGATCGCGCTCAAAGACCGCTGGGCAGCCGCCGGCACCTTGACGCTCGCCGAGATCCAGTCCCAGCAGGCTTGGCTCACCCTCGGCTGGCAAATGCCGCAGCAAACCGCCGGTGCCGAGTAGCAGCGCCTCCTCCTATCCTCCTATCCTCCTATCCTCCTATCCTCCTATCCTCCTCCTACTCGTCCTCCTACTCCTCCTCGTTTCTCCTGCACTACAATTCCTCCATGAACCGCTGGGTCGAAATCGCCTTCGATTGCCTGCCGCTGCGTAGCGTCGGCCGGCTCGACGTTCCGTTGGATGCCTCGCCCAAGTTCCGCGCGCGGTGCGAGCGAATCAAGGCGGCCCTCGAAAAACACGGCTCGCACAACACGTACTATCTCTACAACGCCGGCTGCAAGTTCCACCTGACCAATCGCGAATCCGAGGGGATGATCGAGTTCCGCTTTGAAGGAACGGCGATTACCGACGGGGCCGACCTGAAGACGGCCCACTGCGATCTGACGGCCGAACTGGTTCACGAAACGTGCGACTGGATCACGACGCCGATCGTCGAGTGGTTCCAGCAATCGGTCACGCGGGCCGTCAAGGCCGAGTTCGACCGCTACATCGAAGCGGGCGACCTGCAAAAGACCAAGGAGCGGATGGCCCTGCTCCAAGCCGAGTTGGAAAAATCCGGCGGGCATGTGGGGATGTATTTGTAGGCCGGTGCTCGGTTGCCAGGCGGCAGTCTCCTCCACGGATCGGTAAGAACGGAGCGGCGACATGCGACTCACTTCGTCCACCCGCGTCACGCTCGATGCTTCGCAAACCTCCGATCCCGATGGCGACGAATCGCAGTTCGCCTGGATCGTCTATCCGGAGCCGTCTAACTATACCGGTGCGCTGCCCACGATCGAAAACGAGGGGCAAGTGGCCGCCAGCTTCGTCGCGCCGAACCTCGACGAAGCGGCGAATCTGCACGTAATTCTGGCCGTCACCGACGCGGGCCAGCCACCGCTCACTCGTTATGCCCGCCTGGTCGTGACGTGTGTGAGCGTCTCGAAAGTAAGTACAAGATCGCACCAGGGCGCTGCGTTTCGCTAATCGCTAATCGCGTTTTTTCGGCAGGGCTGGTTTCGCTAATCACTTGCAACCCGTTGAAGTTTCAGCACTTGCGCCATGATTAGCAAAACGCCAAACCCGTTTCGTTAATCAGACCGATTAGCATAACGAGCTTCCGGGTGGCTGTGGTTCGCGCGAGCAGAACCACGGCTTTAGCTGCTCAGCCTTGGTTGACTACAACCTCAGCCACCCCGGGATTGCCGAAGAACACTGTCGTTTATAACCGATCTACCAAGTTGCCAAAGAGCCGGCGCGCAGGCTCCGCGCCATGCATGGACGAAATTGTACACATTCGCGGAATATATGTCAATACGTCCACTTGAAATGCTTGCCGGACCGTTCGGCCCTGACCTACGCGCCCCGCCGTCGGCGGCGTAAAATCTGGCCTGGTATTCGACCGTTCGTGCCCGCTCGCCAGAGGAGCTTTACCCTTGTCCGCCACCATTCTCGACGGCAAAGCGCTGGCCACCCAGATCGAGGCGGAATTGGCCGAGCAAGTGGCCGATTTCGTCGAAAACAACGGTTGCGAGCCGGTGCTCGCTGCCGTGCTGATTGGCGACGACCCCGCCAGCGGGATCTACGTGAAAAACAAGCGCCTGGCGTGCGAACGGGTCGGCATCGAAAGCCAACTCCACCGCCTGCCCGCCGAAGCCGGCGAAGAGGAACTGCTCGACCTGGTGGCCCGGCTCAACGCCGACGACGACGTGCATGGCATTCTCGTCCAGTTGCCGCTGCCGTCGCAAATCCGCGAGCAGAAGGTGCTCGACGCCGTGCATCCCTTGAAGGATGTCGATTGCTTCCACCCCGAAAATGTCGGCCTGCTGGTGCAAGGCCGCCCGCGATACCTTCCCTGCACCCCGCACGGCTGCGTGCAAATCCTGCATCGCTACGGCCTGGGCGTGGCGGGCAAACACGCGGTCGTGGTGGGCCGCAGCGAGATTGTCGGCAAGCCGCTGGCGGCCATGCTCGCCCAAAAGGATTCGCCCCTGGGGCCCGAGGCCTGCAACGCCACGGTAACCCTCTGCCATAGCCGCACGCGCGACCTGCCGGACGTTTGCCGCCAGGCCGACGTGCTGATTGCGGCCATCGGTCGGCCCCGGTTCATCACCGCCGAAATGGTCAAGCCGGGGGCCGTGGTAATCGACGTGGGCATCAACCGGACGGAAGCCGGGCTGGCGGGGGACGTCGATTTTGCCGCGGTGCGCGAGATTGCCGGCGCCATTACGCCGGTCCCCCGCGGCGTCGGCCCGATGACGATCACCATGCTGCTGAATAACACGCTGGCCGCCGCTTTGGCCCAGCTTGCATTCCAGGGAGGTTGAAACCGTGGCGAACGAAGCAACAGTGCAGCCGCTGCTTTCGATCGGGGGCGAAGTCGAGAAGCCCGGCACCATTGCCTTTGCCGATCTGGCGGGGATCGACGCCGCGCATCAGGTTGCCGATTTGAGCCGCCTGGTGCCGGGCCGCCAGGGAGACGCGGTGCGCCTGGCGGGCCTCTTGGCGCTGGCGGGGCCGAAAGCGACCGCCCGCTGGCTGGGGCTGCACGCCTCGCGCGATAATTTCCACGCCAGCATTCCGCTCGCATCCGTTACGGACAAGGCCCTGGTGATCTACCGGCTGGCAGGCGAGCCGCTGCCGGAAACGGCGGGAGGCCCGTTCCGCTTTTTCATTCCCGACTTCGCCGTTTGCCAGACGCATGAAATCGACGAGTGCGCGAACGTCAAGTTCGTCGATCGGATCGAACTGACCGCCGACAAGGGCTTCGACAACCGCCCCCACGACGGCGCGGAGCACGAAGCGCTGCACGCCAAGGAGTAGTTAGCCTCGTTCCCACGCCCTGCGTGGGAACGTGTGCTTGGCCGCTCTGCGGCTTTAGCAACGCGGCGCGGCTGTCGCCGACGCGACATACCGGGACCAAGTTTGGTCCCGGCTATTTGGCCGTGAGGGACCAGGTTTGGACCCGGCTATTTGGCCGTGAGTTCCTTCAACTTGGCGCTCAGTTCCTTCACCGTGTCGGCGTGCATCGGGTCTTTGGCCAGGTTGGTGTACTCGTGGGGGTCGTCCTGATGGTCGTACAGTTCCAGCCCTTTCTCGCCGCCGTCCCACTCGGTGTAGCGCCAACGATCGGTGCGCAGGCTGTAGCCGGGAAACCCGCCGCCGCCGGCAGCGGCCTTCTTTTTCTTCCCTTTGCCCGCTGCGCCGCCGCCGCGCCACACCTGGGTTAACGCAAAACCCTTCGTCGGTCGATCGGGATCGTTCAGCAAGGGGGCCAGGCTTTTGCCCGGCAGATCGGCGGGCGGAGTCAAGCGGCACAGTTCGGCCAGCGTGGGGTACACGTCGATCAGCTCGGCGATTCCCTCGGTCCCTTTGCCCGCCGCTGTCATGCCGGGCGCAGAGATGATCAGCGGCACGCGCGCCGATTCTTCAAACAGGCTTTGCTTCTGCCATAGGCCGCCGTGCTCGCCCAGGTGATAGCCGTGATCGCTCAGGAAGACGACGACGGTGCTGTCGCGCAGCTTCAGCCGATCGAGCGCGTCGAGCACTTTGCCCACCTGCTGATCCATGAATGAGATCGACGCGAAGTACGCCTGCAAGGCCTCGCGCTGCAATTTCCCGTCCATGTTGTGCCGGGCCGAATGCTGCGAGACGGCCGGGGCGGGAATGTCGTCGCGGTCGTTCTCTGGCGCCTGGGCGAGTGGGAGTTTCTCCTTCGGATACTTTTCAAAGTACTTCGTCGGCGCGACGTAGGGCGTATGCGGCCGATAGAACCCACAGGCGATGAAGAACGGCTGGTCCTTGTTCTCTTCGAGCAGCTCGATCGTCATTTCGGCGCCGATCGCGTCGGTCTGTTCCTCGTCGGTCCCTTCGGCCGCCAGCCAACTCGGCGTGCCGCCGAACGAACCGGGAACGAGCGAGAAGATTTTGTCCTCGTCCGTCTTGTCGCGCCCCTTCGGATTGAGCACCTTCTGCCACGACGGCGGATCGTCGAGCCCGTCGGTGCCGATCTGCGTGGGAACACCGTAGTGGTACAGCTTGCCGACGCGGGCCACGAAGTAGCCGTTGTTCTTGAACATTTGCGGCAATGTCACGACATCGGGCACGTTCTTGCGGAACTGCGTGGCGTTTTCCTTCACGCCGGTCTGGTCGGGCCGCAAGCCGGTCAGGAATGAGGCCCGGCTCGGATTGCAAAGCGGAAACTGGCAGTAGGCCCGGTCGAACCGAAGGCCCCGGCTGGCCAGTTCGTCGATCCGCGGCGATTCGACCAGCGGATGGCCGTAGCAGCGGAGCGCGTTGTTGAGGTCGTCGGAGGTGATCAACAGGACGTTCAGTTTTTTCTTTTCCTGGCCTTCTAGCGGGCTAGTGCCGAGCCCCGCGACCAACGCGACAGCCACCATGCCCAGAATGAAAATTCTCATCGGAACGATCCCTCCTTAGTGAAAGCCTCAATAAAGTTTCTGGCGAACTAGTCGTTGCGTTTCGCCTTGGCCTTGGCTCGCTTTGCCTTTTTCCCGCCCCCCAGCGCCCGGTTCCGCTGTCCCCAGCGGGGATCTTCCAGCGTCTTGTTCCACTCGTCGTACTGGGCGGTCAGGTCTTTGACAACTTCCGGTTTGTCGGCCGAGAGGTCTTTGGTCTCGCCGATGTCGGCCGCCAGGTCGAAGAGCAGGGGCCGCTGGGCACCCCGTTCCTGGACCAGTTTATAGTTGCCGTGGCGAATCGCCATCTGGTCGCCGAATCGCCAGAACAGCGCGTCGTGCGGCGGCTTGGTCGCGATTCCTTCGAGATGCGGCAGCAGATTCACCCCGTCGAGCATGGCGCCGGCAGTTTCCACGCCGGCCGCCGCCAGGGCCGTCGGATGAATGTCGAGCTGAATTACCGGTTGGTCGAAGGTTTTGCCGCCGGGAATTCGGCCTTTCCATTGCACCAAGTAAGGAACGCGAATCCCCCCTTCCCAGGTCTGGGCCTTGTCTCCTCGCAGCGGCTTGTTGCTCGAACCGTTCACCTGGGTCGGACCGCCGTTATCGCTGATGAAGAAGATCAACGTGTTCTCGGTCAGTTTCTTCTCGTCCAGCTTGCCCAGGACCGCGCCGATGCCGTCGTCCATCGCCGACATCATGGCGGCGTAGGTTTTGCGTTTTTCGTCTTGAATGTTGGGAAAGCGGGCGAGGTACTTTTCGGTCGCGTGCATCGGCCCGTGAACGGCGTTGTAGGGAAGGTACAAAAACCAGGGCTCCCCGGCGTGCTTGTCGATAAAGCGGGTCGCCTCGCGGGTGAAGGTGTCGGTCGTGTACGGCTCCTTCTCCTCGACCCGCTCTCGACCGCGCAGCATGACACCCCCCGCGTTGCCGCCATCCAGCGGAAAGTACGAACGGGCGCCGCCCAGAAACCCAAAGAACTCCTGAAATCCGCGACTCTGCGGGTGGAATTTCTCGCCCGTTCCCAGGTGCCACTTGCCGACCATGCCGGTCGCGTAGCCGGCCGCTTGCAGACGGTCGGCCAGCGTCGTCTCGGTCAGCGGCAGGCCGATGTCGCCGGCCGGTGTGGGGCCGGGATTGAACTCGTGCCCAAACCGCTGTTGATAGCGACCGGTCATCAGGCCCGCCCGCGTGGGACTGCAATAGGGCCCCGATACATACCCGCTGGTGCAGCGCGTGCCGTTTTTGGCCAGGGCGTCGAAATTCGGCGTTGGAATGTCCTGGCAGCCGTGCGGGCCGATATCGGCATAGCCCATGTCGTCGCCAACAATGACCAGGATGTTGGGGCGGGCGGCAGCGACTGCAGGCAGGGCCATCAGCAGCATCGCCGCCAGCGAGCCGCGGATCGTCAGAACCAGGGTCGTTCGCATGAGGCACCTATTCGATTGAAATCGCAGGAATCGCCTGCCGGCCGGCGAGAACGCCGGGACCGGTAGTATAGATGCGCGCAGCGCCAAAAATCTGCGCGGCGGAGGAAAAGAATTATCGGTTGGTGCCAGTCACATCGCCCGCGGGGTAGAATAGCGGGCGAGGGTTCCTTAGCCGGTTCTTTAGCCGGCGGAGTCTGCTCGCGATACGCGGTTCGCTACACTGTCCCAACAGGAGCAGTCGCGCGTGAATTGGAATCCACCCGTCGGCCGGCTCGCCCCCTCGCCCACCGGGGCGCAGCACGTCGGCAATGCGCGGACCTACCTGCTGGCCTGGTTGTCGATTCGGGCGCGAGGCGGGCGGATCGTCCTCCGCATGGAGGACATCGACTCGCCACGCATCAAGGCCGGAGCAGCCGAGCAAGCCCTGGCCGACCTGGATTGGCTGGGGATCGATTGGGACGAAGGCCCCGACGTTGGCGGCCAGCACGCCCCGTACGTGCAGACCGAGCGGCTGCCGCTTTATCGGCAGGCCCTGCAAAGGCTGCAAGCGGCCGAGCGGGTCTATCCCTGCACTTGCACGCGCAGCGACATTGCCAGCGCCGCCAGCGCACCGCATGGCGGTCAGGAAGGGCCCATTTATCCCGGCACGTGCGCCGCTCGCAGCGCGGCCGATGCCGCTCGGCTGCGGAGCTTGAATCAACCCTTTGCCTGGCGATTTCGGGCGTCCGCAAGCGAACGCGAATTTGTCGATCTGGTCGCCGGACCACAAGGAATGTGCGTCCGGCGCGACTTGGGCGATTTCGTCGTGGGCAAAATGGACGGCTCGCCGGCCTATCATCTGGCGGCGGTCGTTGACGACGCGGCAATGCGCGTGACCGAAGTCCTCCGCGGCGACGATCTGTTGCCGAGCGCCTTCCGCCAACTGGAACTGTACGAGGCCCTTGGGCTGTCCGCGCCGCAATTCGCGCACGTGCCGCTCGTCGTGGGAAACGATGGCCGCCGGTTGGCCAAGCGACACGGAGATACTCGGCTGGCGACGTTGCGCGGGCAAGGCCTTTCGGCGGAAGCGTTGGTCGGCTTGCTGGCGTGGTCGTGCGGACTGCTCGACGAGCCGCGACCTTGCCGCCCGACCGAATTGCTGGCCGACTTCGACCTGGCTCGCATCCCGAAAGAGCCGTGGGTGTTCGGCTCCGGTTAGCTTGTTTTCGCGATCTCGGGCCGGGCCACAAACCGGTATCCCAGATCGCGAATGGTCAAGAAGTGCCGCGGATTGGTCGGATCGCTCTCGAAGATTTTTCGCAGCCGCAGGATGAACTGGTCGGGGGCGCGGGTTTGCAAATGGCCGGGCATCTGCCAGACGTGTTCGAGCAGTTCCTGCCGCGGAATGAGCTGCCCTTCGCGCTGGACAAAGAAGGCGAGCAGTTCCCATTCGCGCTTGGTCAGTGGCACGGCCTTGCCGCCAACCGCCAATTCGTATTGCGGAAAATTGATCCGAGCCGCGCCGAACTCGTACGTCGTCAGTTCGCTCGCCGCGGGCCGCGGCGCCTGGTGCCGCCGCTTGAGTTGGGTCAGCAGATTGCGGACCCGGCTGAGTAGCTCGTCGAGATCGAACGGCTTCGAGAGATACTGATTTGCCCCCATGTCGAAACCGCGCGTCCGATCCTCGGCCAAAGTGCGGGCCGAAAGGATCAAAACCGGAACGTCGTTCCCCTGCTCGCGGAGATTTTCGCACACGGCATAACCGCTCATGCCGGGCAGCATGATGTCGAGGATCATCAGGTCGATCTCTTCTTCCTCGATGGCCCGCAGGGCGG
>JBBDYF010000170.1:0-22055 GCA_040901775.1 Pirellulaceae bacterium
GAGCTGGTGCTGGGCGTGGGGGGCGTCAAGGCTTTGAGGGCGCTGGGCATTGCGCCGGGCGTCTATCACTTGTACGAAGGGCACAGCGCCTTTGGCCCGCTCGAGGTGGTTCGCGAGCGGATGGCCGACGACGGCATGAAATTCGACGACGCCTTCCGCGAAGTCGCCCGCCAGACGGTCTTTACCACGCATACGCCGGTGCCAGCCGGGCACGACCGCTTCGGCGGCGGGCTGGTCGAAGAACACCTGGGCCCTTTGCGCGACCAGTTGGGCATCAGCTACGAGCAATTGATGGGCCTGGGGCGGGTCGAGCCGCAGAACGACGCCGAGCCCTTCTGCATGACGGTTGTGGGGCTGAAAATGTCGCGGCGGGCCAACGCGGTCAGCCAGTTGCACGGGCACATTTCGCGGCGGATGTGGGCTTCGCTCTGGCCCTGGCGAGTGGAAGAAGAAATCCCCATCGGCCACATCACCAACGGCGTTCACATTCCCACCTGGCTCGCCCAGCAGATGCTGCAACTGTACGACCGGCATTTCCCGGCCGGCTGGATCTTTCGCATGGGCGAGCCCGAGGTCTGGCAGAACATTCACAATGTCGATCCGGGCGAACTGTGGGAAACGCACAACGCCCTGAAAAACCAGTTGCTGGCGTTCGTCCGCCGCCGCGTCAGCCGCCAGTGCCGCCGCCGGGGCGAGAGCGACGAAGCGGTCGAGACCGCCCGCAACGTGCTCGATCCGAACATTTTGACGATCGGCTTCGGCCGCCGCTTTGCCACCTACAAGCGGGCCACGATGATCCTCAGCGACCTGGACCGGTTGTCGGCCATCGTCAACGACAAAGAGCGGCCGGTGCAGTTTGTCTTTGCCGGCAAGGCCCATCCCAAGGACGAACCGGGCAAGCGCTTCATCCAGACGATCGCGAACTTGCGGCACGATCCGCGGCTGAGCGGGCGGGTGGTGTACGTCGAAGACTACGACATGAACGTCTGCCGCCATATGATCCAAGGGGTCGATGTGTGGCTGAACAATCCGCGACGGCCGCTCGAAGCCTCGGGAACCAGCGGACAAAAGACGGTCTTGAACGGCGGGCTCAACCTGTCGATCCTCGACGGCTGGTGGGCCGAAGCGTACGACGGCTCGAACGGCTTTGCCATCGGCAAGGGTCATAGCCACGTCGATGATTCGGTCACCGACAAGCGGGATAGCCAGTTCCTGTTTGAGGTGCTGGAAGACCAGATCGTCCCGATGTACTACGACCGCGACGTGGACGGCCTGCCGCGGCACTGGATCAAGTGGATGATGAACAGCATCAGCACGCTGGCCTGGCGGTTTAGCGCGCACCGCATGGTGATGGACTACACCCGCCACTGCTACGTGCCCGCCGCCGGCGGCCTGAGCAGCGACATGTCGATTCATTAGTCTGTCCCGATACCTTTCCTGGCCTGGATATTCCCGATGTGACCAAGATGGATTTTCGCGTCCAACTCGAAAGCTTTCGCGGGCCGCTCGACCTGCTGCTGTATTTGGTGCGCAAGCACGAAGTGGAAATTGCCAATCTGCCCATCGCGACCATCGCCGAGCAGTACGTCGCCCACCTGGAAGTGCTGGAACAATTGGATGCCAACGCCGTGGGCGACTTTCTGGATCTGGCGAGCACGCTGATCGAGATCAAGTCGCAACTGGTACTGCCGCGCGGCGACGAAGTGACCGAGCCCTGGGACGATCCTCGCGACGAACTGGTCGAGCGACTGCTCGAATACAAAAAATACAAGGACGCGGCCAGCATGTTGGAAGAGCACAGCCGCGACTTCCAGCAGCACTTTCCGCGCCAGGCCAGCGACCTTGCCCCGCGCGAAGTCGATCCGGCTGGGCAACCGATTCACGAAGTGGAACTGTGGGACCTGGTGAGCGCGCTGGGACGCATTCTGCGCGATTCGCAGGCGGCTAAACCGGCGACGATCGTCTATGACGAAACGCCGATTCAGGTTTACATGCAACGGATTCATCAGCGGCTGGTCGCCGGCAACCGGGCCGCGTTTTCAGAAATGTTCCAGCCGGGGATGCACAAGTCGGCGATCGTGGGGGTGTTTTTGGCGATTTTGGAACTGGTGCGGCACCACAGCGTCCAGGCCGAGCAGAACGACCTGCACGGCGAGATTTGGATCGTCCCTGGGGCCGAGTTCGATCCCGCGCGGCAAATCGCCGCGGCCGACGATTACCGGTCGCGGCGTCCTGCACTCGAAGACCTACCCGCGAAACCGCGTTGAAGGGGAAAGGTTTCGCTGGCGCAGGTGGCGAGCGGGAAAACTCACGGGCGAGCGGGAGGCGTGAGCCTCCCGATTTCGTTGACGCGGCGAAATTGGCCGAGGTGTTCGACGGTCGCCTCCAAGCGGGTGCCGATCAAGATCGTTGGCGTGTGAACGGAGCGGCGATTTGAACCGCAGGCCGCGACTCTTGTTGGGAAAAGCTAGTGCTTTGTGGTGCCAACGAAAGCGTGCTCCGTCTTGGCTTCGGCCCACAACGGACTTAATGCCCGCGTTCGAAACCGCCACTGGTCGCTGGTCCAAGCGGAAGGAATCCGTGCATGTCCAACGATGAGCGTCTCCGGGTAAGCCGGATGCGGGAAATCCGCACGTCCGGTTTGACGAGGGGAGAGGAGGCAGCTTAGGCTGCCCCTCTCCTACTCGACCGGTTCTCTCTCCGACCGAAGTTGGCTCCGGCTCTGCGGCTGCGCGAATCGGTGTTTCATCCGGGGCTCATTCCTTCCCCTCCGCGAAACCCCGCGCCATCCGCCGGTCCTCTCTCTCCGACCGAACGTGCTTGCGGCTGTGTCACGTTGGCTGAATCCATACTTAAACGTTACGGCTGCGTGCTGCCTACGGCCCCTGCCACTTGGGCAGCGCCGAGCGCAGTTGTTGCAGGCCGGCCGGGGTGACGTTCGACTGGGCCGTTTCCAGCGCCTCGAGCCGCTTGAGGCCCCGCAAGTGGACCAGCCCCGCATCGGTGATCGGCGTTCCGGACAGATGCAGCTTCTTCAATTGTTTGAGCGGGGCGAGCGCCGCCAGACCCCGATCCGAGACGCCGGCCAGGTTCGACAGATCGAGCTCCTCGAGTTGCTTGAGGCCGCCGACGATCGCCAGACCCGCGTCGGTAATTTTCGTCCCTTCCAAAAAAAGCTGCCGCAGTTCGTTCATCCCGGCCAGCGACTGGAGCCCCGCGTCGGTGACGCCGGTGGCCGAAAGGTCGAGCCATTCCAACTGTTTGCAGCCGGCCAGATGCGCGAGCCCCTGGTCGGTGACCGCCGTTCGTCCGAGCGACAGGTTCCGCAGCCGCTGCGGGCTGGGAATGCTCGCCAGGTCGTCGTCGGTGACGTTCAGAAAATCGCGATATTCGGTTTCCAACTGCCCGAAGCTGGAGGCCGTCAGTTGGGGTAGCGAATCGAGGCTGTCGTCGCCCCGGTACACCGCGGAGAGCAGATCGACGAGCGCTTCGCGGTGCCGGCCTTTCGCGCCGTCGATCAAAAAATGAGATACCGCGGCGGCTTGCGAATAGAGCTTGCCGATCTCGGGGCTGGTTTGAATGTCCTCGCGCGATTGGGCCGCCAGTTCGGCCAGTGGCAGCGAAAAATCCCCGGCCAAGGCTCGGTAGCGGGCAAATTGCAGGCGATCCGCCTCGCAGCCGCCGGCCGTCCAATAGCCGTCGTGCCGGGCCAGCGACTCCATGTACAGGGCGGCCCCTTCGATGAGCCAAAAATTCCGGTCTTCGCCCGGCTGGTCGATCGTGCCGGGAATCGCCTCCTGAAAAAGTTGGTGGGTCGCCTCGTGATACCAGGTGGGATAGACCGACGTATCGCCGGCGTAGAAGAAGGCGGTTCGCTGCGCGTGCAGATAGATGCCGACCGTCCGCTCGATCTGTGGCACGCTGGCTGCAAGCTGGGCCAGGTATTCGGCCCGGCTGCGCTCCAGCACGACCCGCATCTTCGGCCGCGGGCGCGAGAGGGGCTCGTTCTGACCGGCAAACCGGGCGGCCAAAGCCTCGGACGAGCTCCAATAGCGAAAAAAGATTTGCCGCCACAAGGCGTGCAAGTCTTCTAGTTGCTGGCCCAGTTCCAGGGCCTCTTTGGCCGAGTGATTGGTCACGATCTCGAAGTGCGCCGTTTCGAGCCGCCAATAGGTGCGGGCCCGCCAGCCGAGCTGGGGATGATCGACGCGCGCCTGCCGCGCCGCCAGGTTTGCCGCGCCGGCCAGTGCCCACTGGCCGCGGGCGTTCTGCTGGTAGCCGAGAATCGCCCGCGCGGCCGGGTGATCGGGGTTCTCGCGGAGCACTTCGTGCAGCAGTTGATATGCCCGCGCGGACTCTCCCGCGTCGCTGGCGGCCCGTGCCGCTACGTACAGCGTTTCCGCTTGGTCGGCCCGCAGTTCGCCGAACTTTTTGCGAAACTCGGGCATGAAAGGGACTGCCGCGTCTGCCGGCGCGGGTTCGGCCGCAGTCGGCAAAAACAAGTATTGCCGGCCCAAATGCCGGGGCACGATCCAGTCGCGAGCCAGTTTGGCGGCCGCGGGGAGGCGAAGCTCGTCGCAGCGGGCGGCGAGGGAATCGAGCTGATCCGCGAACGAAGGCTCGGCGGCAAAACTCGGTCGAACCAAGCCGATCCCGAGCGTGGCTAGCAGCACCGCCTTCGCCAGACACACCGATCTTTTGCCGCCAGAAAACGCCACGCCCATCACTCCTCGACCCGGTAGAGGGCCGAGCGAGTTCGCAGGATGAGCGCCTTGCCGGTGACCGCGGGGCTCGCCATGAAGCCGTCGTCGAGCTGGTTCTTAGCCAGTTCGACGTACTCGCGGGCCGGCTTGAGAACGGTGGTGCTTCCATCCTGGCTGCAGATATAGACCTTGCCGTCGCCGTAGAGTAGCGCGGCGCTGTATTCACCCCCCAGGCGCTTGCTCCACAGTTCCTCGCCCGTCTGCGCGTCGAGGCAACTGGCAACGCCGCCGTCGTGAACGTTGAAGATCAAATCGTCCACGATCACCTGCGAAGGCTTGCTGCCGATGCTCTTTTTGGCGGTCCACAAGACGTGCGTGCCGGTCACGTCTCCCTGGCCGTCGGGCTCGATGGCCAGCAGGTCGGCCTTGCCGAAGCCGGTGTTGATGTAGAGCCGGCCGTCGTGAAACAGGGGGGTCGCGGCGACCGAAAAGCTGTTGTATCGCACCCGCCATAGCTCTTTGCCGGTGCGGGGGTCGTAGGCCAGCACCGCCTTGCTGGTGGGGCTGATCAGTTGCAGCTTGCCGGCCGCCTCGATCACCAGCGGGGTGGAATAGGCCTTCATCGTGTCGCCGTTGTCGGTGCCGTACTGCACGTCGCGGTCGGTCTTCCAGACGGTCTCGCCCGTTTTTTTATCGAGGGCGACGACATATTGAAAGTCGAAGCCGTCCATGTGAAAAATCAGCAGGTTCTCGAACAGGATGGGCGAGCTGCCCGGGCCGCGGAAATGCTCGCACGGCAAGTCGCGGCGCTGCCAGAGGATTTTGCCGCTGGCCGTGTCGAGACAGGCGGTCCCATAGCTGCCGAAGTGGACATAGACCCGCCCCTCTTCGATGGCGCTGGTGCAGGAGGCATAGCCGTTGAGCGTGTTGCCCAAGGGACTGGGGCTGGCGTTTTCCCAGAGCTTGATGTCGTGCAGGATTTGGCCGGAGTTTTTATCGACGCAGATAGCGAAGTTGGACTTGCCGTCGGCGGTGGCGGCGGTGACCCAGATTTGATCCCCCCAGACGACCGGCGACGACCAGCCGCTGTCGTGCAAGGGGGTTTTCCAGCGGACGTTTTTCGTCTCGCTCCAGGTGGTGGGCAGGCCGGTGCTGTCGGTGTGGCCATTGCCCCGCGGACCGCGAAAGCGGGGCCACTGCTCGTCGGCCAGGGCGGGCGAGGTGGAAACGACGAAAGCGAAAACCGCGAACCAGAGACGCATGTCGCACCTTCAAAGCGGCAGGAAAAACGCTTTCTGGATTATACGTTCCGCCGCCCACGCCCGACGCACCCAGCCTTGTCAAATAATGTTTCTCGTCGGGACGCCGGCCAAAAAAACCATCGCGCGACTTGACCGTAAGTGTACAGGTGGATAAAATTAGCGGCGACCTCTGGCTGCGGCCTGGCAAGGGCGATCTTTCTCAAATTGGTGGATCACCGCGAAACTTCGCGCGCGATTTTCCGCAGTGCAGCGGCCTGGCCAGTCTCAACAAGGGCCGCCCTACAGCCAGCCAAAGCCGGGTTTGCAGCCTCCAATCGCTCATCGCGTGTATCAATGAAACTCGCCAGCGAGTTTCATTGATACCGGCTCAACATCTGTCGTGGAAATAGCTTGCGACTTGATAAGCAAAACCAGGTTCGCCGAAAATCGAGATAAACGATCAGCGAAATGGGGGTGCCCAGGTTTGGCGAGGGGGGTGCCGGGCGCGGGATCGCTGTTGAGACAACCTGGCAGCTTGCCCCTCTGCCGCCGGCATCCGAGTGGCTTCACAACCTTACCGCCAACGGCGTGCGCCGCTCGACAATCAACGGCGTGCGCCGCTCGACAATACGGGGCTCACACGCGACATTTCCGCGTTCAGCGCGATGAACGGACGCTCCGCCGCGGGGGGTTCGAGAAAGTCTTGCGCGGCATGCGACAGGTACGAACTGACCCCCGAGAGCAACTGTTGCCCCACCTGATCCAGCCGCTGCTCGACGTAGGCCGGGTCGGGTGGCGGCAGGCCCTGCGGCAATTCCTGGCGATGCGCGGCGGTGCGCCAGTCTGGTTCTGGCAACGGTGCGGCACGGGGCGGGGTCAGCAGGCTGGGGCGCTCGTCCGCAACTTCGCCTTGCTCCGCGCGAGCGTGCGGACCCGATTGCATTCTGGGAAGCAGCGTGACGATCAGCACGAGCACTCCCAGTTCAATCGCCAAACCCCCCACAAATCGTAACGGGTTGACCGACATGAACGACTCCTTTCCATGACGCACGCCTGCTGGCCGGCTTCTAAGCCGGGCGACATCGGTGACGGACGAAGTCCCTTCGTGCAATCTGGATGCCGAACCAGCCATATCTGCAGCGACCAGCGCAACCTGCCGCTGGGCGGAGACTTAGGCTCGCTATCGTCGAGTCTGCTATCGCCAAACGATTTGCAAGAATGGGGCCTAACTTTGCAGACAGTTTTTCACAATTCCTATCGCGGCGGCTGACAGGGCTGCTAGCGGCATTTACAATGGCGGCATCTTTATGTTCTGTTTCCCGCCTAAGTCGGCTCGTTCCATGTTGATGCTTCGCTCAATTACCCGCCCCGCTTTGGTCGCACTGCTGGGGCTGGTCGCTTGGCTCGCCGGCGAGCAGCCCGCGTTGGCTCAGGTCATTCTGGCTCAAAGCGGCATGGCGAAAACGGCCATTGGCTGGGTGCTGGTGGCGCTGGCTCTGTTGTTGGCGCTGCTGGTGGTCGGCCGGCCGAGCGGCCGCAGAATGTCCGAAGGAGACGAGCGGCGGCGTTAGTCGCTGGGCGACTGCGGCTTCACCTGCTCGCAGAGCCATTTCAGATAGCCGGGGCTGATTTCGACGACCGGCGTGGCGAGAATCTCCGGCTGGTCATAGGGGTGGCTCGCCAAAAGCAGTTTTTCCAACTTGGCGTACAGATCGCGGCGGGTCTTCATTGTCAGCGTCCATTCGCGAGCCGACTCGAGCCGGCCATTCCACCAATAGCGGCTGTCGATCGGGCCGCTAATTTGCACACAGGCAGCCAAGCGTTTTTCGAGCACCGCCGCGGCCAGGGCCTCTGCGTCGTTCTGTTCGGCGGTCGTGGTGACGACCTGAATCGCTTCGGGTTTCATGTGCTGGGTAATCCTCGAAGGACAATGTTTACGCGCGGGCCTGGTCCGCCGGCAATCACCCGCCAGCCTACCAGCCGCCGGGCCAGGTGGAATGTCGGGATTGCAAGAACGCCGGCCGGCAGGCACAATCAGAGAAAACCAGGGGGAGAGTTTTCGATGGCAACGATCAAAACGACGGAAAAGGCCGAGCACGCCCCGGCTGAGGACGAGCACGACATTTGGGTTCATCTGACGCCCGAAGTGCGCAATGAATTGCGGGCCGAAGACTCGGTCGCTTGGAAGCAAGTGGTCGGCGTCTTGCTGTTCATCATTTCGATCGGCCTGGTCCTGGCGGTGTTTACCGCTTCCATGTCAGGGCTGTGGTAGTCGGCCGATCTTGCTGAAAGTCGTCGCGTGACTTCCTGGCCGCCGAACCAGAGCGATCCCTCGCCCTATGCTCCGCCGACGGGCATGGGTCCGCTCGGCGCGCAGCCGCGACGGCAATCGCTGCTGTGGCTGTGGGTGCTTTTGGGGTTTGGCTCGGTCGGGCTGCTCTGCTGTTGCGGCGGCGTGGTGGGTGTGATGTTGTTTGGGATGAATGTGGTCGAGGCGGAAGTCGCCGACCTGTTGCGCGACAATCCCAAGTTGCGGCAGCACGTGGGCGAGATCGAAAGCCTCGAACTCGACTGGGTGGCCACCGCCGCCAAGGAAGACGACGAGACCTTCGTCTATCGAGTGCAGGGGGACCGCGGCTCCGGCGTCCTGACCGTCGAGCAGACCGAAGACGACGACTGGAACAAGGTGATCGTGCGGGCCACGCTACGGCTGCCCGATGGCACCCAGGTGCAGATCGTTCCATAGTGGTTTGTCACGACTAAAACTAGGTGCCACGCCCACGGCACTCGTTTCGCTTGACCCCCCTAGGACTACGACGCCGTGGGCGTGTGATCCGCAGTCTGACACGCCCACGCAAGCGTGGGACGTGGCACCCGTCAACTCAGCGTTGAACGTCCACTCGCAAAGCCAATGCCGGGTTGCTGCTACTCGGCGCGCAACGTCTCTTCTTCGTGGAGGTTTTCGCGGCGCGGGGCCTGTCGCGCGGCGGGTTCGGGGGCTAGGTGCGGCGCGGGGGGGCCACTCGCGCCGGCGTCGATGTTGCTGCCAAAGTAGCGTTCGCGGGCCAGCGGGTGGGCCAGCACCTCGTGCTTCTTGCCGTGGCACAGGACGGCCCCTTTGAAGATCACATAGGCCCGATCAACGATGTCGAGCGTCTCGCGCACCTGGTGGTCGGTAATCAAGATCGAGATGCCGCGCGATTTCAGATCGCGGATGATGTCTTGAATGCTCTGGATCGTGACCGGATCGATGCCGGTGAACGGCTCGTCGAGCAGGATGATTTCTGGTTCGCTGAGCAGGCAGCGGGCGATTTCGAGCCGCCGCCGCTCGCCGCCAGAGAGCGAACCGGCCTTGCTCTTGCGGATGTGGGCGATCGCAAACTGTTCGAGCAGTTCATCGCATCGGTCGCGGCGCGCGGCCCGCGCGACGCCAAGCAGTTCCATCACTCCCAGCAGGTTTTGCTCGACACTCAATTTGCGAAAGACGCTCGCTTCCTGGGCCAGGTAGCCCATGCCACCTTCCTTCGCACGGCGATACATGGGCCACGCGGTAACGTCGATGTCGTTGAGCGTCACCCGCCCCTGATCGGGCTCGATCATGCCGCAGGTCATGCGAAAGCTGGTTGTCTTGCCCGCGCCGTTGGGCCCCAACAGGCCGACAATTTCGGCATAATCGACGGCGAAGCTCACCCCATCGACCACCTTGCGGCGGCCATACGATTTGACGAGCCCCTCGACTTCGAGAATCGGCATATGTGTCCTCCGTGACGAACTTAGCGTATCCGTCCCATCTGGCTGAAGTTCGGCTGGAACGGGATCGGCCGGTTCCAGGTATGCGGCCAGTAAATCAGCAGGGCCTTGCCGATGAGCAAGTCCCGTTCGACGTAATGATGCTTCTTCTCGAAGTTTGGTGGGCCCCAATAGCGGCCGTCCGAGCTTTGCGGGCTGTTGTCTCCCAGCGGCAGGAACTGGTCTTCTTCGAGCGCGAAGCTGACATACCGCCGTTGCTGGTCGTCGAACAGGTTGCTCGTTTCCCAGAGTTCGGGGTCGGCGAAGATCTGTTGGATGGCCGATGCTTCGTCCGAAACGTAGTCGCCTCCGATCCGCACCTGCGCGACGTAGTCGTTGTTGTCGCCCCCCGTGGTCGCGGTGTAGTATTTGTCGCGATAGATCCGCAGGTCCGAGACCTTAACCGCCGCCCCGCGCGAGCCGATCCCTGCCGGGGCCAGATCGCCGGGATCGACGGGCGACCAGGCGGGAGCGACCAGTTCGTCCGAAAAATACGTCGTCGGGCCGTCGAACTTCACCACCCGGCCGTTGACCCACAGCAGCACCTCGTGATCGCAGTTCGACATTCGCAGGCGATACGAACCGGAGCCTTTGACGCTGGTCGTTGCCGTCGCTTCGGTGGCAGTCGTGCCATCGTCGTCGTCGAAAAATTCTTTGAGCTCGCCATCGGGACCGATCCGCCGTAGCGTCGCCTTGCCGGTAGCCAGGTCGATGCGGCACTCGTGGTGGATGCCCGCCCGAAACAGGTCGAGCAGCAACTCTCCCTGGTTGCTGGTTACCTCGGCCAGGACTTCCATCGCCACGTCGTCCACCCAGTGCTGGCCCAGGTCGCTGGGCACGGGCGGCGGGCCGGGACCGGGCGAGTCGGGATTGTACTCGGCGGGATCGTAGGTGCCGGGGATGAGGTAGCTGGTCGGCTCTGTCCTTAGGTACTGGCTGATCGAGTGCCCCGCGTTGTAGGCATAAAAATCGGTGATGAGTTGACCTTCCCGGTCGAGCACCCCGGCCGGAAGCTTCCCTTGCAGTTCGATTTCGGTCCAGTCATCGTGGCTCGGAATCAGATGCCGGTAGCGGAGCCAGGCGTCTCGATCATCCGCCCCCTTGATTGTGAACGACTTGCCCCCATTGTCGGTTTGCCAGGCGGCAGCCGACTCGCCCGGCGAGCCGTCGGCTTGCCACCGCGTGGGCCAACCGATCTTGGTCAGCTCGGCGGGGATAAAGTTCGTATCGTGAACCAGTTGCAACAGCGCCCCCAGTTTGTGGGGCGGCTTGCGGGCGATGCGGTAAGCGTCGTCCGACTCGTCCAGTCCCCGCGTGTAAATGTTGCCGCCGGCGATGCGCACCCGCTCGTTGGGCAAGCCGATCAGCCGCTTGATGTAGTTCTGCACGGCATTGCCGGGATACTTGAAGACGATCACGTCCCAGCGCTCGGGCGCGGTCAGGTCGTAGCAGAACTTGCCGACGATGATCCGGTCGCCGCTGAACGAGTGGTGGTTCGGCTTGTCGAACAGGTCGAGCGTTTGGGTGTAACGGCAAATCGGACAGGTCGTGGCGGTGACGTGCCGTCTGGAGAGTTGATCTTCTCGATTCCGTTCGTCGCTGGCGCTGGTCTGATACCAGTGAAAACATTTGGGACACTGCACGTCTTTGTGCCGCCCTTGCAGGGTGGGGGCCATCGACCCGGTGGGAATGACGAACGCCTCGGCCACGAAGCCGCGGAACAACAGCGCCAGGATGACCGCCATTGCGATCGACTCGATCGTCTCCCGCCAGCCGCCATCGGAACCCGGGACTTTGTCGGCGGAAGCTTTTTTCGGCTCTCTGGTTTTCGATTTGGACATGCGCGTGAGGACGATGCGGGTGATCGCTGAGTAAGATCAAGGTTGTTCGCTGGCAGCCTGTAATATATCGGAATGCACCCCGGGCGGAAACTTGGAACGTGGCGGGCGCGGCTGGGCGGGTGCATAGCCAGATTTGCGCTGGGATTGGGATTGCGAAGAATGTCAAGGGGAGAATTGGCGGATCTTTTGTATGCTGGAACGTGGAGCTGGGTGGAATGTGCTTTGCCGCCCATCCATCAGCCAGTTCCGCTAGCATCCGCCGCATAAAATCAATTCACCATGTGCATCCCTGCCCTGAGCATTTCCCTGATTAGTACAAAAAACGGCCTGCAACGACCATCTGACCGGAGCGATCGTTAAAAACTGCGCTTAACCGCAAGGTGACTTTCGGCCGCCTTAAGGGCGCTTAACCGGAGCTGGCCACCGCCGTGATGGTTACGGCAGGAACCAAGCACCGCTGGGCAACCTACTGGCCTGAGAGCGGAGGTGTTTTTCGGCGATAATACCTTTCGGCGGACGAATTGCTGCCTGCCATCCAGGCAGCTTGTGTCAGTTCGGCAGTCGGATCCGCGGTCAGCAAAATCGAGCGAATTGTCTCGCAAGATTTTTGCGAACCGCCAGTCTCTATGCACCGTCTGACGTTAGATCGCGGCAACTGTAGCCCGCGATTGTCGCCCTGGGCAGCAAGCACGCCCATTGCGATAGCGACATCCCACGCAGCGACATCCCACGCAGCGACATCTCACGCAGCGCAAACCCTGTCGATGGAGACGCGCCCTTGGGTTCGACGGATCGAGCTGACCCACTCGCCACCAAGGTTGGCTACTCATGGAGGAACAAACATATATGAACGAACAAATCCGGCGAGCGATTCGCCAGCGTGCCCAAAAGGCGCGCACCAACGACGACTTGGTACAAGCGGTCTTCGATTCCTTTCGCTCGCAGCAGATCGAGCTGCGCAAGGTTTCGCTCGAGGACATGAAGACGGCCCTGGTGGAAGCGGCCCGCGCCGCCAAGAACGGCCCAATGGCCGCGTAATCAGGGCCGGCTAATATAGCGCCATCGCCAACTTACGGCGGAACTCGCGGGTGAGCTCCGCCTCGTCGCCCAGTAGGCGGAATGCGCCGAGCATCGCCTGCCGCGCCTCGTCGCGCAGCGGGCCGCGCTCGCTGGCCACGACCGTCAGGCAAAGTGCCAGCCCTTCCTCGAACTGCCGGCTGGCAAGCAACGCTTCCGCAAGTTTCAGTTTCAGTCCGGCATCGGCAGGGGTTGCCGTCGCCTGAGCGCGCAGCTTCTCCAACTCGAAGTCGCTGAGGCGATGCGACTGCATTTCCAACTCGGCCTGGATCCGCTGCGCCTCGGGTTCCAGGAATCCGCGCCGCTCCAACTGTTCGAGAATTTGCCGAGCCGCCTCGGGCTCGTTGGTCAATTGCAAGCGGGCCAGGCCGATCGCGGCGTCCGAGCGTTGCCCGTCGAGCTCGATAGCCGCGCGGTATTTCGCTTCCGCCGCCGCGGGATCGGTCGCTTCCAGCGCCGCGGCCTCTCGCACCAGCAGCTCGGCCGGGCTGGGAACGATTCCCGTCAGCCACTGCCGCAATTGCGATTCGCTCAGCAGGCCCGTGAACGAATCGACCACCTGCCCCCCACGTAATGCATAAACGGCGGGAATTCCCTCCACCCCAAATGCCGCGGCTTGCTGCGGAAGCTGGTCCACGTCGGCCTTGACGACCACGAACTGACCGGCGTATTCGTCCGCCATTTTTTCCAGCAGCGGACCCAACATGCGGCACGGCTGGCACCATGCGGCCCAAAAGTCGAGCACCACCGGCGTCGTTTGCGAGCACTCGAGCACGTCGGTTTCGAACCGATCGGCCGAAGTTTCCACGACAAAAGGCGAACTAGACATGCTGGCTCTTTCGTAGCGTAGGCGACCCGCAGCACCTT
Source organism: Pirellulaceae bacterium (assembly GCA_040901775.1). Lineage (GTDB taxonomy): Bacteria > Planctomycetota > Planctomycetia > Pirellulales > Pirellulaceae > CAYLLN01. Next base: position 13,519 of record JBBDYF010000170.1, read on the forward strand.
TCCTTTATAATGCCTACCGTAGCGACAAGCAGCTTGCCCGACGGAGAATCCCATGCCCAAGATTACGATTCGCGTTCCGCACCAGATCGACCCGGTCGCCGCCTTTCCCAAGGTCGAGGCGGCCCTGCAAAAAACCGTGGCCGACTTTCAGGGGCACGACCTCACCCTGACCAAGAGCGACACCTCGGCCCAGTTCTCGTTCAAGAGCATGGCCTTCACGATCAAGGGGAAGGCCGAAGCGACGCCTCAGGAAGTCGTCGTGGAAGTCGATCTTCCCTTTGCCGCCATGATGTTCAAAGACAAGGCCGAACGGGCGATTCACAGGAACATCGTCGCCGCGCTGAGGTAACTTCGGCGCAGCGACCGGCGATGATCGCCCAGGCTTTGCCATCCAAGCCCATTGATACAACTTCCTGCGTTTTGTGGCGGCCGCGATGCTCTGCAACCACATCCCCAACCATCCCAGCCTCGCCACCCTCACGCTGCGTTGCAAACCGCGGGCGGAGCGGCTAAAACGCTGGGCTTGTCCTTTGCTGGCTCGTCGTTCGTTCGCTCCTCTCCCTGGAACCGCCCGCATGCCCCGCGTTCTGGTTACGCCGACCATCCTGCGCAATATCCCGGGCGACTATTCCGACATCCTGTTGCAGGGCGGTTTCGAAGTCGTTTACCCGCCCGAAGGCTGCGATACCATGCGGCGCGAAAACCTGCTGCGGGTGCTCGACGGCGTCGATGCGATGCTGGCCAGCACCGAGCTGCTCGGCCGCGACGTGCTGGAACAGACGGCCCTGCGGGTCATCGCCCGGATGGGGGTTGGCTACGATTCGGTCGATATTGGCGCCGCCACCGACTTGGGGATCGCCGTCACCATTACGCCGGGAACGCTGGAGGAATCGGTCGCCGAGCATACGATCGCGATGATGCTGGGGGTGACCCGCGGCCTGGTGCGGCGCGATCGCGAGGTGCGACAAGGAATCTGGTCGCGCACGCCGATGCCGCGGATGGCGGGCAAGACGTTCGGCATCGTCGGCCTGGGGCGCATCGGCCGGGCCGTGGTGCCGCGGGTGCAGGGGCTGGGAATGAAGGTCGTCGCCTACGACCCGTTCGCCGATCAAGAATTCGCCAGCCGCAGCGGCGTGACGTTGATGACGTTCAGCGAGCTGCTGGAAACGGCCGACGTCGTCAGCCTGCACTCGCCCACGACGGTCGAAACCGCCGACTTGATCAACCGGCAGACCCTCGCCCGAATGAAGCCGGGAGCGGTGCTGGTCAATACGGCCCGCGGGGCGGTGCTCGACGAAGAAGCGCTGTGCGAAGCGCTCGACCGGGGGCACCTGCTAGGTGCAGCTCTCGACGTATTCAAAACCGAGCCGCTGCCCATTACCAGCCGGGTGCTCGCCTACGACAACGTGCTGCTCTGCACGCATATGGGAGGGCTCGACTGCGAATCGCAGATTGCCGCCAGCAGCCTGGCGGCGCTCTGCATTGTCGATCTGTTCCAGGGACGCTGGCCCGATGCGTGCGTGATCAACCGGCAACTGCGCGACCAGTGGAAGTGGTAGCGGGTGGTAACTAGAACTGGTACGACGTGCCGCAGCCGCAGGTCTTTTTGGCCATCGGAATGTCGAGGTGGAAGCCCCGCTGCTCCAAGCCATCGACGAAGTTGAGCGTCGCCCCTTCCAGGTACAGTTCGCTCTTCTTATCGACCACCAAGTCTTCGCCATGGAATTTCAGGCGGCTGTCCTGGTTCTCGTCGTAGTTGCTGTCGAGGAACAGGCGATGCTCGTGGCCGCTGCACCCGCCGGCGACCAGTTTGACCCGCAGGAACATGTCCGGGGCGGCCTGAACCGCTTCCTTGTGCTTCTTGAGTTCCTGGGCGGCGGTTTCGGTCATTGTAAGCGACATGGTTTTATCCTCTGCGGGTAGGCTGGGTGCGCTTTTTACAAGCATGCTTTAGGACAAGCATCTCTGTCAAAAGTATAGCAGCCAGTTTGGGGCGGAAAAGACCAGCCGAAAACTACGGCCTGGGTTTGCATTATAAGCTATTGTGACACTTTAGTTTAGGCAAAACTGCTCAACGCGCGCAGACGGCGGACATTCTCGGCCACGGCGGCCACTGTGTAATCGATTTCGGCCTCTGTGTTAAATCGGCCAATTCCGAACCGCAGGCTAGCCCGTGTCAGGTCTTCGCCCAATCCCAGGGCCAGCAGCACATGGCTCGGCTCGGGATTGGCGCTGGTGCAAGCGCTGCCGCTCGAAACGGCCACCGTTTTCATGCTCATCATCAGGGCTTCGCCGTTGACGAAGGGAAAGGTGCAGTTCAGATTGCCGGGAAGGCGAGTCAGCCATGGGGTGCCACTGCTGGCTTGCCCAGCAGTGGGCGTCGAACGGGCGGGGGAACCATCGGGAAGCTGACGCATCCCGCTCGCCGAATTCGGCTGACGCATCCCGCTCGCCGGATGGAAGGCCGGCCCATTGAGGATTGCGTCCGGCACTTCGCGGACAAGGCCATCCCACAGTCGCTGGCGGAGCGCGGCCAGGCGGTCGCTCTCGGCCGGCATTTCGGCCAGGCACAGTTCGAGCGCTTTGGCAAAGCCGACGATCCCCGGCACGTTGAGGGTGCCGCTGCGCAAGGCCGCCTCTTGCCCCCCGCCGTCGATCAACGCTTCCAGGCGAACCATTGCCGATGCGGTACGCCCATCTGCATAGCCGCGACCAGTGGTCGCGCCCTTCCCCTCTGCATGGCCGCGACCAGTGGTCGCGCTCTTCCGCCGCACGTAGAGCGCCCCAACTCCTTTCGGGCCATAAATTTTGTGCGCCGAAAAACTGAGCAGATCGACGCCCAATTGCTGCACATCGACGGGCAGCTTGCCGACCGCTTGCGTGGCGTCGCAGTGCAGCGGCACACCCCGCGCGCGGCAAATCGCGGCAATCTCGGCAATCGGCTGGACGATGCCGATTTCGTTGTTGGCCAGCATGACCGAGACGAGCAAGGTATCGTCGCGCAGAGCGCCCGCCACTTGTTGCGGGTCGAGCCAGCCGGCCCGCTCGCTGCCGTGCTGCTCGATTTCGAGCAGCGTGACGTCGAACCCGCGCCGCGCCAAGCGCTTCAGCGGGTCGAGCACCCCCTTGTGTTCGGTGGTGACGCTGAGCAGGTGATTCCCCTTGCGGCGTTGGCGCTCGGCCAGGCCCCGAATCGCCAAGTTGTTGCTCTCGGTCGCTCCACTGGTGAAGACGATTTCTCGCGGCTCGGCTCCGATGCCGGCCGCCAGCGAGGCCCGCGCCGCATCGACCGCCTCTTTCGCTTCCAGGCCGAAACTGTGGTTGATGCTGCCGCTGTTGCCGAAAACCTGCGTGAACAGCGGCAGCATCGCCTCGACGACGCGCGGATCGACGCGCGTGGTGGCGTGGTTGTCGAGATAGATCGGCAGCGTGACAGACATACGTTATTCCGTCATTCCTTCATTCCATGTCGCCCGACCGCAAATGGCAATAGCTTTCGTACCGCCGCACGTCGAGCCGGCCGTCGGCCACGGCGTCCTTCACGGCGCAGTGAACCTCGTGCGTGTGGGTGCAATTCGGAAAGCGGCACAGGCCCGCGTGCGGCCGCAGGTCGCGATAGTAGCCCGCCACCTCTTCCGGGATGATGTCCCAGAGTTGAAATTGCCGGATGCCGGGCGTATCGACGACATATCCCCCCATCGCCAGCGGAATCAGCCGGGCGACCGTCGTCGTGTGTTTTCCCTTCTGGTTTTCGCGGCTCACTTCCCGCACTTTGAGAGCCAGATTCGGCTCGATGGCGTTCAACAGCGACGACTTGCCGACGCCGCTTTGCCCCGCGAAAACGCTCTCTTTGCCAGCCGCCAGTCGCCGCAGCTTGGCCACACCCACGCCGGTAGCCGCCGAAAGAAGCAGCACTTCGTATCCCATCTGGCCGTACACGCCAGCCAGCGGCAGCAGGTCGGCCGGCTCAACAAGATCGATCTTGTTGATACAGATGACCGGCTCGATCGCCAGCCGCTCGGCTTCGACCAAAAAGCGGTCGATCAGGTTCGGCTTGAGGTGCGGCTCGGCGGCGCTAGCCACGATAAAGAGTTGATCGACGTTGGTCACGATGACGTGCTGCCGCTGTTTGCTGGTCCGGCTCAGGATGCTGGTGCGGGGCTCGATTCGCTCGATCAGGCCGGTCGTGGCCGATTCCGGCCGAAAATAGACGACGTCCCCCGCGGCGACCACATGCCGCTGGCCGGTGTTCAGGTTTTTCAGCAGCCGCCGCGTGGCGCATTGGAACATTCGGCCGTCGTCGGTGCGGACGCTGCTGGCCAGGCCATGCACGCTGAGCACGCGGCCGGGCAGGGTGGTGGCCGCATCGACATCGCGGCGGACGAACAAGCCGGTGGTCTGGCTGTCGGCCTCTTGCCCGATCACGGTTCGCTTGCGGGTCAGCTCACCCTTGCCGCTGACCCGTTCGCTCTTGAGCAGATCGTCTTCGGTCAGGCTTTCGCGGGCCAGATCGCGGGTCAGATCCTTCTTGCGGGTGCGGCCCTGGTGCTGCTTGCGGAATTCGGCTCGGATTTTCTGTTTTTTGCCCATGTTTACCGCCCCAATAAAAGCGCGGATTCTAGGGGCTCGTGGCCAGATCGACGGCCGATTTTCCGTGGCCGTGGCCGTTCATCGAGGACTGGATCGACGGGCCGATCAAGGCCGCGATTTCGGTATCGTCGAGCTCTTCTTTTTCGAGCAGCGCCTGCGTCAGCTTTTCGAGTTTGTCGCGCTGCCCGGTGAGCAGCGTGCTGGCCCGTTCCGAGGATTCGCGCAGGATGCGAACCACCTCGGCGTCGATCACTTCCAGGGTGTGCTCGCTGAACTGGCGATGCTGGTGCATCTCGCGGCCGAGAAACGGGTCGTCTTCCGACAGCTTGTAGCTGACCGGCCCTAGCCGATCGCTCATGCCCCAGTTCATCACCATGCGGCGCGCTAGGCCCGTTGCCCGTTCCAGGTCGTTCTCGGCCCCGACGGTCGTTTCGCTGTAAATCAGGTTCTCGGCGGCCCGGCCCGCCAACAGCACGGCCAGGTGGTCGCGCAGCTCGGGCTCGGAAATGCTCAGACGGTCTTCGGCTGGCAAGGTGTGCGTGCTGCCGAGCGAGCGTCCGCGGGGGACGATCGTCACCTTGTGAACGCGATGCGCGCCGGGCAACTGCCAGGCGAGCAGCGTGTGCCCCGCCTCGTGATAGGCGGTTTTGACCTTCTCGCGGTCGTTGAGCACTTCTTCGCGTTTGGGCCCCATCAAAATTTTGTCGCGGGCGTGGTCGAAATCGGCCATTTCCACCTGCGACTTGTCCTGCCGGGCGGCCCACAGGGCCGCTTCGTTGACGATATTGCGGATGTCGGCGCCGGTCAGGCCGATCGTGCCGGAGGCGAGCGTCTCGAGGCTCACATCGTCGGCCAGCGGGACGTCGCGCGTGTGAACCTTGAAAATCGCTTGCCGCCCCTTTTGGGTCGGCCGGCCGACAGAGACGTGCCGGTCGAACCGCCCCGGCCGCAGCAAGGCGGGGTCGAGCACGTCGGGCCGGTTCGTCGCCGCCAGCACGATCACAAAGTCGTTCTGGGCGAAGCCGTCCATCTCGCTCAGAATCTGGTTGAGCGTTTGCTCGCGCTCGTCGTGGCCGCCACCCAGGCCCGCGCCGCGCTGGCGGCCCACCGCGTCGATCTCGTCGATAAAGATGATGCCGGGGGCATTTTCCTTGGCGGTTTTGAACAGGTCGCGCACCCGGCTGGCACCGACGCCGACAAACATTTGAATGAATTCGCTGCCGTTGACCGCGTAGAATGGCACCCCCGCCTCGCCCGCGACGGCCCGCGCCAGCAGCGTTTTGCCCGTGCCCGGCGGCCCGTTGAGCAGCACCCCCTTGGGCACGCGCCCACCTAGCCGTTGAAACTTTTTGGGATTGCGCAAAAACTCGACGATTTCCATCAAGTCGGCTTTGACCCCCTCGATCCCCGCGACGTCTTTGAACGTGACCGCTTGCTTCGACGCCTCGTAGCGCCGCGCGGGGCTGCGGCCAAAGCTGGAGAGGAACCCGCCCCCCATCATCTGGTTTTGCTGGCGGCGGAGCCAGAACCAAAAGAGCAGGAACAGGCCGATCATGACGCTGGTGACCAGCAGCGAGACCAGCAGCGTGGGATCGACCTGGATCGCGTTGTCGTACCGAGCGCCGCTGGCGGCTAGCGCCGCCGAAAGTTCGGGATTGTCGCGCGACCAGGTGGGCAGATTCACGACGAACCGTTCTTTGGCCCGCACCGGCTGGGCGGCTTTGGCTTTCGCTTGGTCGTTCCCTGGGGCCTTATCGCCCGCAGCCTTATCGTCCCCTTTGGCCTTGTCGCTGGCAGACTTGTCGCTGGCAGACTTGTCGCCGGCAGACTTGTCGCCGGTCGATTCCAATTCAACCGGCAAGAGGGGCGGCTGCTTGAAGCGCCCCTGGGCGGTGTCGCTGCGCAGCTCGACTTCCAGAATGTTTTTGGCCCGCAGTTGCTCCAGGAAGAAGCTGTACTCGATTTTCGTGGGCTGGGGCCCCGAAGTCCACATGAACAACAGCCCGCCGACGATGGCGATGATTACCAGCGGCACCAACATGCCGGGACCGCTCGCGCGGGGCGGCGTTTTCCGCGGTGCGTCGGGGGCCCGATCGTCATGGCTTTCCTTCTCCATCGGTCCCTTTCCGGGGTCGGCGGTCTCGCAATACCGTTTCGCGATTCAAGAATACTACATTCTATCGCCGCCGCGGTCCAAAGGCACCCCGGCTGGTGCGTCTGGGCAGGGTTGCTCCGTTGTCGAAGTTCGGTTGCTTCAGGGTGGCCGTGCCTTTGTCTGGGCCATCGGATCGTCCTTCCTTTTCCTTGCAGAATAAGGAGTTGGACTATCCACAAAAACCCAAGCACCTCACTATCCGCATCCGCGCCATCCGCGGTTCTTTCCCTCCGAACTTGGTTCCGGCTCCGCCGGGCTGTGTGAATCTGTGTTTCGTCGTGGCTTCCAGCACTCCTGCCGCGATTCACTCCGGGTAGATCATTTGCTGTGGGCTGCCCTAGGCCTCGACGGGAAAATTCGGCTGAAGTGGCGTCATCCGCGTTGCCGATACTTTCCCTATCAACATGCCGGGAGGGCGGATTTGTCTCGAGCGAATCCGTTTCAGGATAGAGGTCGTGGTGCGACGACGGAGCGACGCACCACGACCTTTTTTATTGCGCCCTCCCGTGGCCCAGTTGGCCATTCCGCGGTACGACGGGGGGGCTCCCGACTAGATGAATAGCGGCTGGGGTGAGAACTACTTCGCGTCCAGTTCCTGAATCTTCACGTTTCGCCAGCGAACCTCCAACGGGTCGGTCTTGCCGCCGACGCCATGCACTTGCAGGGCGATCAGCCCCTTGGGGGTCACGCTGTCTTTCAGGTCCACCGCCGGCACGCCGTTGATCCACGTTTTGATCGAGTCCCCCCGGCATTCGATGCGGAACTTGTTCCACTCGCCTTGCTTGAACGCCTGGCGGGCCGCCTCGTTGTCTTTCAAGTCGGCCAGGAAGCGACCGCGCCGAGCTTCGTCGTAAATCGCGCCGCTATAGGCCCGGTCGGAAGGGTCGATCTCGACCTGATAGCCGTGAACGCGATCGGCCGGGATCTTCTTCGTCTTTCCTTCGACGTCGATCTCCTTCGCTTCGGCGAACACTTCGCTCCGAATTTGGATGCCCGAATTCAGCGTCGGATCGACCTTGAACTCGACTTCCAGGATGAAGTCGCCGTAGGCCTTTTCGGTGCAGAGAAAACTGTTGGGCGTGTTCGGCACGCTGGTGCCGACGATCTCGCCGTTTTCAACCCGATACTTGGCCTTGCCGCCGTGCTGTTGCCAGCCGTCGAGCGTCTTGCCGTCGAACAGGGGTTTCAGATCGTCGGCCGCGGCAACGCTCGTCAGCAGCAGGCAGAGGGTGGCGGTGCGAAGCAAAGTCGTAGTCATAAAAGATCCTTTGCGGTGGGTGGAACGGGGCAGGTATTGCGGCCCCATTGTAACCACCGCCGCGGCGACAACCACCGGCGATCCCGCTGGCCTGAAAAAGGACGTCTCTCCGACGGCCCGCTGGTTAGGCGAATTTGTTGCCTTGCGATTTCCGCTCCCGCTGCTTCGCCGGCCTTTCCGACCGGTCAGTGGATCGCGTCGCCCGCCTGCTTGCGCGAGCGGTATCGGCAGCTCGCGCGCTGCGATTGGGTGCCGGCGACGACTCCGGTGCGGCCGATGTTGACATGACTTCCAGGCAATCACAAACAAACTGATTCAGGCTTTTTCCCGATGCCTGCGCCATCATGCTGACCTTCTTATGCAGAGCCGGCTTGATTCGCGCGACAAATCGGCCGGAGAACGGCTTCTCGGGCGAGTCTCCGGAAGTGGCGCAGAAGGCCAAGTAATCGTCCACCGATCCTTGAAAGGCCTGGCGAAGTTGGCGGTCTGAAATCTCAATCGCAAGTGGGAGGCGGGGTATTTCTGTGAAAGACG
>JBBDYF010000171.1:0-21735 GCA_040901775.1 Pirellulaceae bacterium
TGGGTGTCGGACGAGCGCTCGTCGGCGCTGGCGGCCACCAGCAGTTCGCCGGCGTGATCGGCCCGAGCGGCAAACGGCTGGTGCGGCACATGATGGAAATAGCTGAAGCCCCGCTTGAGGCCGCAAACGACCGTGGGGTAGCGATCCTGCCAGGTTCCGTAGCGGGCCAGCGGGGCGAGCGCCGGCAGATCGTACCGCTCGGCCAGCAGCAGCAGCATCAGATCGGCGTTGGGGGTCGAGGACTCGCCGATGGCATACCGGGGATGGGCGGCGCGGTCGATCAACAGGCACGAGCGGCCCAGCCGGCCGAGCACGAGGGCCATCAGGCTGCCGGCGAAACCGGAGCCGACGATCGCTACATCCACGCGATGGGTAATCATGAGTCGGTCAGGCACTCGCACGTAACGGAAGGCAACAGGGACTGGCTGAGGTTCATCTGCGCGAGGCGCTCGATCCTTGCCCACCGGCAGCGCGGGCAGGCCGCCAGCCCGCCGGCATCCCACAGGTCAACCAGCACGCGCCCCTGCCCGAGGGCGAGCCCCCGTTCGAGCACTCGTTCGAGCGATCCGAGCCGCGGGGGCGAGAACTGGCCGCTGTGCGCGAGCCGCTGCATGATGCCGTTGCCGGCCCGCGTGGGGATAATCGAGCAGACCGCCGCGCCGGCGGCAAAGGCATGCTCGATCGAGCGCACGGCCCAGTCGATCCCTTCCTGTTCGCCCAGCGGCGGCGGCCGCAATAGCAGGAACACCCGCACGGCGATTCCCGCCCCGTTCAGGAAGTGGGCGGCCCGATCGAAGTCGGCGATCGTCATCCGCTTGTGCAGGGTGACGAGCACCTCGGGATGAACCGTTTCGAGCCCCAGGGCGATTTCCAGGTTCGTGCCGAGCAGGTCGCGAAACCGGAGGCATTCGTCGGTGCAGAGCTGGGGATGATTTTCGACGATCACGTTTTCGAAGGGCCGAGCGAGCTCGGCGATGGCGGGCCAATCCCCCGGAGGGATCGCCTTTCGGTCGAAGAAACTGCCGCTGTTGTAGAGCTTCAGATGGCGGGCCGGCGGCAAACGGGCCAGCGCGTACGCAATCTGAGCCGGGATGGCGCCGCGGGGGACCGTTTCGTCGGTCGTGTTCTTCCACAGGTCGCACATCAGGCAGCGCAGCGAACACTCGCGGTTGGTCAATAGCAGCGTCGAAACATCGACCACTTTGCCGCCGGCGGCCCGTTCGCGCTCGGCAAAGTAGCCGTAGGGGCGCCACGGATCGACGCGGTTCTTCGGCGGCCGGGCCGCCACGATGTCCGCTTCGGAAAGAGGGTTCGCCAGATTATTCATAAAGCGCGGCGAACGCCTGGCGGTATTCGCGCTCGGCTGCCGGAAAGACCGCCTGGAAACCGCCGTCGGGAATCGCTCCGCGCTGGAAGCGGCGTTTGGTAAAGATGGGCATTTCCATCCCGGTGATGGCCTGCACGCCGCGGCGAACGATCTCGCCTTTCAGGGCGTACAGCTTCTCGTGGCTCCACTGGGTCAGCGAGATGAACGGGATTCCCTCGGCCACCTCGATCACGTTCGGCAAGGCATACGGGCTGAAGCCGGCAAACCCGTAGCGCCGCGCCGGGGCGTACGTCCGGACGTGTCCGCGGCTCTGGCCGCCCGAGTAGGTGAGCGAGTGCTTGACCGCTTCGACGCCCCACCCTTCGTGATAGAGCAGGCGATTGTTGAGCACGCTCCGAATGGTCAGTTCCGGGTTCTCTTCGATCGGATAGTCCTTGAGGTTTTCGTCGCCGCCGTCCCCATCGACGAGATATTTCCAGTCGGGATAGCGCCGGCGAATGCCGCGGCACAAGGCCAGGGCCATCGTCGCCGACTCGACATCGAGCGGCTTGTAGTCTTCGATCGCCTCGACCGCCGCCCGGAAATCGAGCTCCGGGCGCTGGGCCTCGATCGGCTCGAGCAGCAGGGCCAGGCCGAGCCGTTCAAGAAACTGGCGAGCCTGCCGCAGATCGTCTCCCCCGCCCTCGACCGCCAGGGTGAACGCCTTCAGCCGGGCGGGGCTTTCGCCCCGGGCGAGCAGGCGATGGACCAGGACGAGCAGGACCGCGCCGCTGTCGATTCCGCCCGAAAACAAAACCCCGATCGGCGCCGCCGCTGCGATCTGGTCGAGCCAGCGATCGAGGGCGGCGTCGAGCGCGCCGACATAGGCCCGGCCAATCTCGTCGAGGTCGGTTCCCAGGCGATTGCGCTCTGGCGAGAAATAGCGAGTGGCGACCGGGTTGGGATCGGGACACCCGAGCAGCGCCAGCTCGAGCACGTAGTGGGCGGGGACCATTCGCGTGTACGAGGGATGAAACTGGCCGTCCAGACCTTCGGCGGCGAGGAACCGCTGGATTTCGTCGATCCGCTCGGCCACCACCAGGCAGGGCCCCTCGGCCCGTTTGGCGAGAAAGTAGCGCATCGGCCGGCCGATCGAGCGGGCCATCAACACCCGCTTGCCCACGCGCGCGAGCAGGGCGAACTGGCCGTCGATTTCGCGGACCCGCTCGGCTTGGCCCGACGCCAGGCGCTGTTGCGCCTCGTCGAGCGACATGTTGAGCAGGACGTTGGCGGTCGGGTCGAGCAGATCGGCGACCCGCTCGACGGGCAGCGGCGCATTCATGGGCGGCCCCGTGGGGGTGAAGTGTGCGGGATCGGTATTGTGAGCCCGCTGTGCCCGGCGTGCAACCGCGGCGGCGTAGTCGGCGATTGCCCGCCGGCGAGCGACCAGCGTTTGCTGGCCGATGGGCCGGATTGCAAGCGTCGCGGAATCGCCGCGCCATCGGGAGGCCCCGCGCCTCCTGCTCGCCCGGAGTCCGCGCCGACGCGCAGGCGAGGCGACTACATCAGCTCCCGGATCGGCTCGATCCCCGGATCGACCAGGTACTGCGGCCGGCCGCGCAGATCGAACTCGCGGGTGTTCAAGTTGAGACCCGCCTTGGCGTACAGAGTGGCAAAGATCTCTTGAAACTTCACCGGCCGCTCGACCGGGTGCTCGGCGTACTTGTTGGTCGCCCCAATCACCTGCCCCGTCGTCATGCCGCCGCCGGCCAGCACCGCGCAGTTGGCCTGCGGCCAGTGGTCGCGGCTGTTCCGGTTGTTCAGCCGCGGAGTGCGGCCGAACTCGCCCCAGACGACGACCGAAACGTCGCGATCGAGGCCCCGTTCAAATTCAGCCCCGACGGCACACGGCCGATGACCGCGGCGGCTCGCAAAAGGATCGCGCCAATTCGCGAGTCACCGTCTGGGGCGTTCCTCCGTTCGCGGGGCGGGCGCCCTGACAATATTCAGCAACTTCAGGGCAGCAGCGGCACCGCATAGGCCCTCACCGCAGCGTCGAGGCTTACCAACGTCAAGCCGTGGTGTAGCGCCTGGGCAACCAACACGCGGTCGAATGGGTCGCGATGGAGCGGCGGCAGGCTGGACAGGTGCGCAAGTGATTCCTCTTCGATCGCGAGGCTGGTAATCCTGTGAGCCAGGCGCTGCCGCGGGAGGTACAAAGCAGCAGGTTCAGGCAAGGGAAGCTTTCCAATCGCATTCTTGATAACGGCTTCCCAAACCGATGCGGCGCTCAGAAACACTTCGTTCGTTGGATCCTGAATCGCGTCCTTGACCGCCACCGGCAAGCGGGAGTCGGCGCTGACGTACCACAAGAAGACATGCGTGTCGAGAATCAGCCGCATGCGCCCTCAAAGTCTTGCATCAAGTCAGCGGGCAAAGGATCGTCGAAGCTGGCCGGGACGGAGAATTGGCCGGCGCCCAGGCCAAAGGGACGTGGTTCGCTAGCGGCGGAGGAAACAGGCTTGATCTCCGCCACAGGCAGTTGATTGCGGATGACCTGGAGCGACTCGCCCGCCTCGACGCGACGCAAGAACCCGCCGGGATCGGAGAGGATTTCCTGAAAGCTGATGGAAGTCATATCTGCCATTCTATCCCGCCGATGCGTGCCGCCAACGTGAAACATGCGCGCCGCCGTGAGCCTGACGGCACGCGGAGTGTGCCTGCTACCTACATCAACTCCCGGATCGGCTCGATCCCCGGATCGACCAGGTACTGCGGCCGGCCGCGGAGGTCGAACTCGCGGGTGTTCAAGTTGAGACCCGCCTTGGCGTACAGAGTGGCAAAGATCTCTTGAAACTTCACCGGCCGCTCGACCGGGTGCTCGGCGTACTTGTTGGTCGCCCCAATCACCTGCCCCGTCGTCATGCCGCCGCCGGCCAGCACCGCGCAGTTGGCCTGCGGCCAGTGGTCGCGGCTGTTCCGGTTGTTCAGCCGCGGAGTGCGGCCGAACTCGCCCCAGACGACGACCGAAACGTCGCGATCGAGGCCCCGCTCGTGCAGGTCGGTCAGCAGCGACGACAGGCCGGAATCCAGCAGCGGAAAATCCCGCTTGGAGTTGACAAAATTCATCCCGTCGCCGCCGTGCCAGTCCCAGCGAATAAAATTCATCGAGACGACCCTCGCCCCCGCCTCGACCAGCCGGCGGGCGATGCAGAAGTTGCGGACCATGCGGGGCGCGCCGTCGCGCTCGAATTCGGGATCGTCCACGCCGTACTTCTCGACGACTTTGGGATCTTCCTGAGATAGATCGAGCGCGTCGGCCAGTTTCGACGACGTGAGAATGCCCAGCGCCTTTTGGGCGAACTCGTCGAGCCCGGCCATCGAGCCGGTGGCGTCGGCCTGGCGGCGGAAGCTATCGAGCGAGGCCCGCAAGCCGTCGCGATCGTGCAGGCGATCGAGCGTGATCCCCTGCAAAACCATGTTGTCCGACTTCATGCCGTTTTCTTTGCCGCCGACGAGGCGGAACGGCGAATGGGCCATGCCCAGAAAGCCGCCGTCGGCCGGATCGCCCCAGCGCCGCTCACCCGTCTTGTACATCAGGCTGACGTGGGCCGGCACCGCCGGATTGACCGGCCCCTTCAGCTTGCTCGGCCAGGCACCCATCGCCGGCCAGCCGCCAGGTGGGGTCTGCTCGTTGTGCTTGTGGCCCGTCATGCATTGATAGGCCGAGTGGTCGCCGGAACTGTCGCTGATCGAACGGATAATTGCAAACCGCTCGGCCATCGCCGCCAGCTTGGGAAACAGCTCGCAGATTTCCATGCCCGGCACGGTCGTTTTGATCGGGCGGTATTCGCCGCGGATTTCGGCCGGGGCGTCGGGCTTGAGATCCCACATGTCGATGTGGGGCGGCCCGCCGGGGAGGAAGACGTTGATGATCGCCTTGTGCGAAGTCCCTCGCTTACGCGTCGGGTTGATGTCGCTTCCTCGCTTACGCGTCGGGTTGGTGTCGCTTTCTCGCTGGCGCGTTGGGTTGGTGTTGGACTCGGCCCGCAAGATTTGCGGCAGAGCCAGGCCCCCCAGCGCCATGCCGCCAATCGTCAGAAAGTCGCGGCGGGCCAGGCGGTCGCAGGTGCTGGCCTGGTTTTCGCTGCCAAAGATGGTGAGCATGCAATTCTCCCCTGGTGGGCCTGACTTGGGGCGGGCGGGACTTCCCCTGATAATCGCAAATTGGCGCGTGAAGTCAATACAAATCTACGATTGTTTATCGGTAATTGTGTGCTCCCGTCTTCAACTCCTCCATACGCCGAAGGCGTTACCCCCCGCAGCCCGGGGTCGCGCCCCGCACGCCGGGTAACAGTACGATGCCACGACCAAACCCCGCAGGGGTTTCACAGGCCTCAATCCCACACATACCGCTCGTCGAACTCAATTTCATATTTCCGCATCAAGCGCCGGAACTCATCCTGAAACGACTCGCGCCGATGATGTTCTTCCTGGTCACGAATGTATGCCGTCAGCCCCGGCACGTGCGAGGGGCTGATGGAGAATGCGCCATAGCCATCTTGCCAGTCAAACCCCTTCAGCGACGGTAGGAGCGATTTGATCCACCCGGACGATGCCCGTTTCAGGTCACGGATCAGATCGGCAATGGTGATGGTGCGGCCGAAGCGGCAGAAACGCTTGTCGGCGCTTTGTGGACCAGACAAGATGCAGGTAGACTTGGGCCAATGATTGAGGCATGGGGGATCGCTCCTCAGGACGCGTGGATCAATCAATATCGCCGCCAAAGAGGCCGTTTTCCATGCCCGCGGCCGAATCAATGTGAAACCCCTGCGGGGTTTGTACTTACGACGAACGCCTACCCGGCGTGCGCTGCGCGACGCCGGGCTGCGGAGGGTCATCCCTTCGGGATGCAGCGGAGAGCAGCCTCCTCCCAATGGCCAGCGGCTGCCGCCAGTGTTAGGTTAATCCCCGCAAATTCTGTCAGTGTTTCCCGGAGCAACTACCCATGCGTCGCATCTTGAACCTTGCCGCCGTCGGCCTGCTGCTGGCCATCCCGTCCATTTCCCTGGCCCAATGGCAGCCGGCCAAGGGGCCGCTGATGACCCGCTGGGCCAAGGACGTTTCGCCCGACAATGTGCATCCCGAATATCCGCGGCCCCAGATGGTGCGCAAAGAGTGGACCAATCTGAATGGCCTGTGGGACTATGCCCTCGTGGCCCAGCCCCAGAGCAAAGACGATTGGTCAGAGCCGCAAGCCTGGGCAGGCAAGATCCTCGTGCCGTTCCCGATCGAATCGGCCCTGTCGGGCGTGATGAAGCGGGTCGCTCCCGGGCAGCGGCTCTGGTATCGCCGCACGTTCAAAACGCCCAAGCTGGCCGAGGGGGGCCGGCTGCTGCTGCATTTTGGAGCGGTCGATTGGCAGGCGACGGTGTTCGTCAACGATGGCGTGGTCGGCGAGCATACCGGCGGCTACGACCCGTTCAGCTTCGATATTACCGACGCGCTCGACCCGGCGAAGGGCGAGCAGACAGTCCTGGTCGCCGTTAGCGACCCGACCGACGCCAACTGGCAACCCCGCGGCAAGCAAGTGAACGCGCCGAAGGGAATCTGGTACACGCCGACCACCGGCATCTGGCAGACGGTGTGGTTGGAAACGGTGCCGCAAGTTTACATCAAATCGGTCGAGGTGCGCTCCGAACTTGATCGGGATGGCGAGGTGCAATTCATCCTCGATCTCTCCGGTCGCGAACCCCGCACACAAACCCTGGTTGAGGTGTTTGCGGGAGACAACCCAGCACCGGTTGTCTCGCAGACAGTCTCCGAGGACGGCTTTCAATTGCAGATTCCGAACCCTCGGCGGTGGACTCCCGACGATCCGTTCCTGTACGGCGTTCGGCTGAAGCTCGCTTCGGGGGACACGATCGATAGCTACTTCGCCCTGCGCGACATCAAGCTCGGCAAGGACGAGGCCGGCGTCACGCGGATGCTGCTCAACGGCGAGCCCCTGTTTCAGTATGGCCCGCTCGATCAAGGTTTCTGGCCCGACGGACTGTACACCGCCCCGACCGACGAAGCCCTACGATACGACTTGGAGATGACCAAAAAGCTCGGCTTCAACATGGTCCGCAAGCACGTCAAGGTCGAGCCGGCCCGCTGGTACCACCATTGCGACAAAATGGGCTTGCTCGTCTGGCAAGACATGCCCAACGGCGACAAGCACGCGCCGTGGAACCCGACCGGCGGACACGATGGCGAAGAGATCGAGCGCTCGGCTGAATCGGCCGCGAATTTCCGGACCGAATGGAAGGCGATCATCGACGACCTGCGGCACTTCCCGTCGATCGTCGTCTGGGTGCCGTTCAACGAGGCCTGGGGGCAGTTCGACACGGTCGCCGTCACCAAGTGGACCCAAGAGTACGATCCGTCGCGGCTGGTCAACTGTGCCAGCGGCGGCAACGATTTTCCCGTGGGAGACATCTACGACCTGCACCGCTATCCCGGCCCGACCATTCCCAAGCTCGAAGAAAACCGGGCCGCCGTGCTGGGCGAATACGGCGGCCTCGGCTTGCCGGTCGAAGGGCATACCTGGCAAGCCAAAGACAACTGGGGCTATCGGAGCTTCAAAACCAAGGACGAACTGGCCGCCGCTTATACGCAGCTCATCTACAAGCTGCGGCCGCTGATCGGCAAGGGGCTGTCGGCTGCCATCTACACGCAGACGACCGATGTCGAGGTCGAAGTGAACGGCCTGTTGACCTATGACCGCGCGGTTCTGAAGGTCGATCTGGAAAAGACGGCTGCCCTGCACAAAAAGCTGTACCAGCCGCTGCCCAAGGAGACGATCGTCGTACCCACGTCGCTCGAAGAGCCGCAAACCTGGCGGTACACCACCACCAAGCCGGCCGAGGGCTGGGCCAAGGCCGATTTCGACGACACTTCGTGGCAAACAGGCCCCGGCGGGTTTGGCAACCTGAACCCACCGGGCAGCAAGGTGCGCAGCGACTGGAAAACGCCCGACATCTGGCTACGAAGGACGGTCAAGTTGCCGGCGGGCGAGGGGGGAAAGGAGAGCGCGACCACTGGTCGCGGCTATACAAGCGGCTATGCCCTGTCGATCCACCACGACGAAGATGCCGAGATCTATCTCAACGGCGCGCTGATCGCCTCGGTCAAGGGATACACGACCGAGTACAACGCCGTTCCACTCGACGAGAAGGCCTTTGCAGCCGCCGCCAGGCCGGGCGAGAACGTGCTGGCGGTCCACTGCCATCAAACGGGGGGCGGGCAATACATCGACGTGGGGCTGGTGCGGTTGGAAGAGAAGTAGCCGTCGCCCGCGTCCTGCTTGCGGGGGGCTGGTGGGCGGCGAATAATAAGACGAACGCTCGATCAAGAGTCGGTGGTCGGGTGCCACGCCCACGGCATTGGTTTCGATGACCTTCTATTCGGCCCCAACGCCGTGGGCGTGTGAACTGCGACGAACCCGCCCACGCAAGCGTGGGACGGGGCACCCGGCGCTGTGATCCTGAGCGCAGGCCACTCTGTTTGAATGTAATCCGCCGCTTCCCAAAACTCCCTGCCCCTCCGCATGGCCCTCCGACAGCAGCCCCTCGATTCGATCATCCAGGTGGTGACGCCGGAGAACATTGCGTTCGAGTACCGCCTTGCCGGCCCGTTCCGCCGCCTGCCGGCCCTCTTGATCGACTTTGCCCTGATGGCGGTCATCCAGACCATCCTGGGCATCGTGTTTGTCTTGTCGTTTGGCTTTGTGAGCATGGGCTTGGCGATCGCATTGGGCACGGTGACCGGCTTCTTTATCAAGTGGTTTTACGGCGGTTTTTTTGAAACCTTCTTGAACGGCCAAACGCCCGGCAAAATGGCGTGCGGCCTGCGCGTGCTGACCGACCGGGGCCAGCCGATCGACGGCCTGCAAGCGGTGCTGCGGAACATCCTGCGGACGGCCGATCTGTTTTTAGGAGTCGTCGGCCTGGCCGTGATGACGATGAATCGCCGCTATCAGCGACTGGGCGACCTGGTCTGCGGGACGATCGTGGTGGTCGAAGACCGCCAGTGGCTGACCGGCGTGGCCAAGCTCGACGATCCGCGCTGCATTCAACTGGCGGCGTACCTGCCGCCGAACTTTGTCGTCGGGCGGACGCTGGCCAAGGCGCTGGCGACGTATGTCGAGCGGCGGCGATTCTTTTCGGTCCCCCGGCGGCGCGAGGTGGCCAAGTACCTGGCCGAGCCGCTGCTCGAAAAATTCGGCCTGCCCGGCGACACCAGCTACGATCTGCTGCTCTGCGCTTTGTATTACCGGACGTTCATCGCCGACCGGAGCCAGGACGAGCGCCTGCTGGCCGAGGCCCAGGCCGTTTATGCCCAGGCCAATCCGTTGGCCCACCTGATGCAGCCGAATCAGCCCTATCCGAATCAGCCTAATTTCAATCCACAATACCCGTATGGTCCACCCGCGCCTGGTCCTGCCGCGCCGCCCCCCCTGCCTCAAGAGCAGATGGCGGGAGCGGGAAGCTTTGGTCAGGGAAGATAAAATGACTAAGGACTAATGACTAATGACTAAGGACTAAGGACCAAAAAGCTTGAAAGTCGTCGATCTTCTCGAACGCCGCCGCCAAAACTGGCAAGAGCTGGAGCGCTATTGCGACCAGTTGCAGGGGGCGTCGTCCGCCCCCAAGCTGCCGCCGGCGTCGATGTCGCGGTTTGGCGCGCTCTATCGGGCAGCCTGCGCCGACCTGGCGCTGGCGCACGCCTATCAACTGCCGCAAAACACGGTGCAATACTTGCACCGCTTGGTCGGCCGGGCACACAACCAGTTGTATCGCAGCCGGCGGTTCGAGTTCAAAAAATGGGGCGACATGCTGCTGTACGACGTGCCGCAGCGGGTTTTCAACGACCGCTGCGTGCAGCTCATGTTCGTCGTGTTCTGGGGACTGTTCATCCTGGCGGCCTGGCTGGCCTACTCGAAGGCCGCCTGGCCCGACTTTGCCGAGCAGGTGATCTCGCCAGAGCAGATTTCCGCGATGGAGGAGAATTTCAAAAGCCCGATCGACGGCTCGCAGCGGAGCGGCGACGACAACACGGTCATGGCCAGCTTTTATTTGGACCACAACAGCAGCATCGGCTTGCAATGCTTTGCCTGGGGGCTGTTGGTCGTGCCGGGCATGTTGGTCTCGATGTACAACGCGATTTTCCTGGGGGCGTGTTTCGGCTACATGGCCCGGCCCGAGGTGTTCGACGGCCCCGGCGGCAACTTCTTTCACTTCGTCACCGCCCACGGGCCGTTCGAGCTGACCGCCATCGTCCTCTCGGCCGGGTCGGGCTTGCGGCTGGGCCTGTCGTGGATGATGCCGGGCGACTTGACGCGCTACGACAACCTCCGCAAGACGGGCCGCGAGATGATGCCGGTGATGGGGGCCGCGTTGGTGATGTTTTTCATGGCGGCCTTGATCGAGGGCTTTCTCAGCCCCTCGGCCGCCTGGTACTCGGTCAAAGCGACCGTCGCCATCGTTTCGAGCGGATTGTTGGCGTTTTACTTCCTCGTCCTCGGCTTTCCCCGCCGCCTGCTCTGACTCCTCTCCTCCGTCCCCCTCCCCAGCCCCCGCCCCATGCAGCTCGACAGCACCCGCATCGCCGTCCGCGAACGAAGCCTCCCCGAGGTCTTCGATCTGGCGCTGCACGTGACCCGCGAGTTTGCCGGGCCGTGGCTGCTCTGCTCGCTGTTGGCGATCGTCCCGCTGGCTTTGATCAACTATGCCCTGATCGGCTGGATGACCAACCTCGACTACGACACCGATTTTCCCGGCTTCCGGTTCGCCTGGAACATGCTGCTGCTGATTTTTATAGAGGCGCCGCTGGCGTCGGCGTTTGTCGTGGCGTATCTGGGGCCGGCCGTGTTTCGCGAACAAAAGTCGATTCGCCAGGTGGTGGCCGACGTGTTCCGCTTCCGCCGCGCCCGGCCCGACGACACCCGCCCGATCGTCAACCTGATCCTGTGCCAACTGATTCTGCGGGGCGTGCTGCCGGCCTGGCTGATCTATCTGACGCTCGACCCGCTCGAATTCAACGGCTTTCAGGAAGGGTTTTTGCTTCCGGCAATCGCCTGCTATTCGGCAGCGATGCGCTGCTTCCGCCCCTACCTGAACGAGATCATCCTGCTCGAGCGGAATCCCCTTTTCTCCCGCAATCCCAATCAAATCACGATCGCCCGCCGCAGCTCGCACCTGCATGGTCCCAGCTCGTCGGACTTGTTCGTCCGCTGGTTTTTGTCGGCCTTGCTCGGTTTTTCGCTCATCCTGCTGGCGATCTTCACGGCCGAAGCCGCCGTGGGTGTGTTGACCAGCATGTGGCCGGTGAGCATCGATGTCGCCAACGAAGACTTTAGCTGGAACATCGGCTGGTTCCGCCTGCAGGTGTTGTATCCATTATGTTTATGGCTGGTGGTGGCCTATTTCTCGGTCGTGCGGTTTTTAAGCTATCTGGACCTGCGAATCCGGCACGAAGGTTGGGAGGTCGAGCTGTTGATGCGGGCCGAGGCATTGCGAATGGCGTCGAAGGTGGGGGTGTAGGAGGTCAGGTGTCAGGTGTCAGGTGTCAGAGGTTGGAGTGGTGCGAGTGAATCGTTGGCTAAAGAACTTCGGTGCCTGTTTGGCGATCGCCGCGCTGGCGGCTTGCGCGCTGTTGCCGTCGCCGGCTCTGGCCCAGGAAATTGCCCTAGCGCAGGAAACGACTGAAGAATTCACCGACGAGCGGGCCGTCCAAGCGGCCAAGGAGGCGCTTTCCGGGCGCACGAAGTTCCCGTTTTACGATCGCCAAAAGGACGACGTGCGGCAGCTCAACGTCGAGCCGCCGAAGGATGCCGATTCGGCCAATCGCAAGACCAAATGGGCGGGCAAAGGGACGAAGAGCAAAGCGCGCAGCACCGCGGGGGGCAACTCGGCCGGCCTGCTCGGCGGCCTGCTGCAAGGCTTCGGGCTGACGCTGCTGGTGGTGGCGATCGTGGCCCTCGCGCTGCTCATTGCCTGGGCCTTTTTGAAACAAGAGACGACCGAGACCGCCGCTCAGAAGGTGATCGAAACGTCGCGCGAGGTCGATCGGGTCGAGGCCCTGCCGTTTCAGGTTCGCAAGCCCACGGGAGATTTCCTGTCGGAGGCCCGCCGGCTGTACGAGGGGGGCAACTATTCCGAGGCAATCGTCTATCTTTACAGTTACCAGCTCGTGCAGCTCGACAAGCACCACGTCCTCCGCCTGGCCAAGGGAAAGACAAACCGTCAGTACTTGCGCGAGACCCGCCCGCGGCCCGTGCTGCGCGACATTCTGGACCAGACGATGATTTCCTTCGAGGATGTCTTTTTCGGCCAGCACCCGCTCGGACGTGAGCCGTTCGAGGCCTGCTGGCGTCGGCTGGATGAATTTCACGGCGAGCTCGAACGACTGGAGCGGGCCGCCGCATGAGCACTGCCGTTCAAACCGCCGCCGCCCCTTCCGCAACTCCTACGGCCCGCCGGCCCGCCTGGCTGTGGCCCGTGCTGGGGATCGTTGCCGCGCTGTTGCTGGTGAGTATCGGCTACGCGCTCACGCGGGGCTCGGCCGACGAAACGCTGCCGACGGCCTACGGCAAGCGCCGCGGCAGCGAGATGGCCCGCAGCGTGAACGGAACGGGGGTGCTGGCCGAAATGTTCAAGGCGGCGGGGCACCGGGTGACCACCTTCAATCGCCTTTCGCCTCGGCTGGATGGCTTTGACTTTATCGTATGGGCACCGGACGATTTCGCCCCGCCGACCCCCGAGCAGCGCGAGTTTTTAGAAGACTGGCTGGCCGGGGGCGAAGGGGGACGGATCGTGTTCTACATCGGCCGCGACTACGATGCGGCGGTCGCCTATTGGAGCGAGGTCCGTCCGCTCGCTGCGCCCGAAGATGCCCCCGAGTTCCAGCGCCGCCTGGCGCGGGCCAAGGCCGACTATCGCTCGGAGCGGGCGAAAATGCCGACCAAAGCTTACGCTCGCTGGTTCACCGCCAAGCGCGACGGCCAGCCGCGGCAGGTGCGCACGCTGCAAGGACCGTGGTCGGAAGGGATCGATGCCGCCCAGACGGAAATCACCATCGAAGGGCGGCTCGACATTCCGGTGCCGGCCGACAAGGTTCCCGCCGATCCGGAAATTCCGGCCAATTTTGAGCCGCTGTTGCGCAGCGAGGGGGATCTGCTGGTCACTCGCGTGACCGATCCCGCTTGGACCGATGGTCAGGTGATCGTGCTGGTCAACGGCTCGTTCGTGCTCAACTATCCTCTGGTGAATCACGAGCATCGGAAGCTGGCCGCCCGCCTGGTGAACGAGGCGGGCGCTCCGGGCAAGGTGGTGTTCATCGAAAGCGGGCCGGGGGGACCGGAGGTGCTCGACAAAGAGCCTTCGGGCGGAGATTCGTCGCCCCTGGCGTTCATGGGGGTCTGGCCGCTGAACGCCATTCTGCTGCACGTCATCATTCTGGGAATCGTCTTTTGCCTGGCCCGGTCCCCCATTTTTGGTCGCCCGCGCGAGCTGCCGGCCGAGCCGGCCGCCGATTTTGGCAAGCACGTTGCCGCGCTGGGCGAACTACTGGCCCGCACGCAAGACCGCAACTATGCTCAAGCACGCCTGGCACAGTACCGCGCGCTGGCGAAACGAGACTCTGGAAAGTCACACCTGAAAGCCCAATGAGCACATCCTTCGGTTCTCCCCCCGCCGCCGGCCACATCGAGTTCTCCTGCACCAACTGCGCCCGGACGCTCAAGGTGGCCACGACCGCCGCCGGCAAACGGGCCTCGTGTCCGCAGTGCAACGCGATCGTTCAGGTGCCGCTGGGGCCAGGTTCTGGGCAGCAAAGTTCGGGACAGCAAAGTTCCGGCCAAGCGTTCAGCCCGCCGCAGCCGCCGGCACCGCCGCCGCAGCTAACCCCCTGGAACCATGCTCCGCAGCAGCACGCGCCGCAGCCGATGCCCCAGCCGCTGACGCAGCCCCCGGAGATGCCGCCCCCCAGGCAGCCGCAAGGGCCATCGGAGCCGATGTTTGAGCCACAGCCGACCGGCTCGCAACCGACCGCGCCGCACCTGCAGCCGAGCGTGCCGCCCGGCCGCCAGACGCCAACCAAGCAACTGTTCGACCGGATCACCCGCGAGATCGCCAAGATTTATGTGGGGCAAGACGAACTGGTGCTCGGCGCACTGGTCGCCCTGTTTTCCAGCGGGCATGTACTGATCGAAAGCGTGCCCGGCCTGGGCAAAACGCTGTTCGTCCGCGCGCTGGGCAAGGTGATGGGCCTGAACTTTGGCCGCATCCAGTTCACGGCCGATTTGATGCCGTCGGACGTGACCGGCGCGCCGGTGCTGGACATGAAAACGCAGGACTTTCGCTTTCGGCCCGGCCCGGTTTTCACGCAGCTCCTGCTGGCCGACGAGATCAACCGGGCCCCGGCCAAAACGCACGCCGCCCTGCTCGAGATCATGCAGGAATACCGGGTCACGGTCGATGGCAAGAGCCATCCGATCGAGCGCCCCTTCCTGGTGCTCGCCACGCAAAACCCGATCGAATCGGAAGGGACCTACAACCTGCCCGAGGCCCAGCTCGACCGCTTCATGTTCAAGCTGGTCGCCGGCTACCCGCAGGAGAGCGAGGAGGCGGCCATCCTGAAGATGCACAGCCGGCAACTCGATCTGACCCAGCGGCTCGACGACGAGCTGCAAACCATCACCAGCGCCCCGGAAATCCTGGCCAATATTCGCGAAAACGCCCAAGTGCGGATCGACGAGCGGCTGGTCGATTACATCAACAAGATCGTCCGCCGCAGCCGCGAGTGGCCCCAGTTTCACATGGGGGCCTCGCCGCGGGCGGGGATCGCCCTGATGCAGGCATCCCGCACGCTGGCCGCCTTTTCGGGGCGCGACTACGCCGTGCCCGACGACGTGTTCCAGATTGCCTTGCCCGCGCTGCGGCACCGAGTGACGCTCACCGCCGAGGCCGAGGTGGAAGGGCAAAAGGTTGATGACCTCCTCACGGAGTTGATCCGGTCGGTGGAGGTTCCCCGCCTGTGACCGAGCTGAACGACTTCTTCCGCGAACATGCCGCCACGCTCATGCGCCTGGCGGGCCTGTTGGTGGTGATCTTGTGCGGGCCGCTGGTGGCGCTCGCCGCGTGGAAGAAGATCTACCCGCATACGCCGATGCTGGTCGCCCTGGCGGTTCCCTGCATCCTGGCGCTGGCCCTGCTGATCGAGCCGCGGCTCTTTCCCGCCGTGCTGTTGGTCGATCTGGTCATCGTGGGAGTCGCCGTGGCGGACGTTTTCAGCGTGCCGGGCAAGAAGGCGTTTCAGGTCGAGCGGCAGGCGACCCGCGTCGCTTCGCTGCAAAAAAACCACCGGGTGACGCTGCACCTGTCGAACCTGAGCTGGCGGGCCCGCACCGCCTGGGTGCGCGACGACATCCCCCAGGAATTCGAGACCGAGCCCAAGGAGTTCGTGCTGTGGCTCGCTTCGCGCAGCCGGGTAAGCGTGCATTACGAACTCCGGGCAAGCCGCCGCGGGGCGTTTCAACTGCGGCAGATAAACCTCCGAGTCCGCAGCCTGCTGGGGCTGTGGCAGCGCTACCTGGAATATCCGCAAGAAACCGCGATCCACGTTTATCCCGACATGAAGCAACTGGCCGAATACGCCATCCTGGCCCGCACCAACCGGCTGAGCCTGATGGGGGTGCGGCGGACGCGGAAGGTCGGCCTGGAGAACGATTTCGAACGCCTGCGCGATTACACTCCCGACGACAACTATCGCTATATGGACTGGCGAGCGAGTGCCCGCCGCCGCAAGCTGACGGTCAAGGACTTTCAAACGAGCCAGAGCCAGCGGATCATCTTTTTGCTCGACTGCGGCCGGCTGATGACCAACGAGTCGTCGGGCCTGAGCCTTTTGGACCACTCGCTCAACGCGGCGCTGATGCTCAGCTACGTTGCCCTGCGGCAGGGAGATTCCGTCGGCATGATCGCCTTTGCCGATCGGGTGCTGTCGTATGTGCCCCCCCGCGGCGGCATGAACCAGATGAACCAGTTGCTGCACGCCTCGTTCGATCGCTTTCCCGAGCTGGTCGAATCGCGATACGACGAAGCGTTTCTATATCTGGCGACCCACTGCAAAAAACGCTCGCTGGTGGTGCTCATCAGCAACGTGATCGACGAGGTGAACGCCCACCAGATCGAAAGCTACTTGGGCACGCTCGTCGGCCGGCATCTGCCACTCGGTGTGCTGCTGCGCGACCACCGCCTGTTCAGCGCCGCCGATGAAGAGCCTCAAGACGACGCGCAGCTCTATCGCGCCGCGGCCGCGGCCGAGATTCTCACCTGGCGGCACCAAGTCTTGCGCGATCTGGAGCACGAAGGAGTGCTGGCGCTCGACGTCTTTCCCGAAGACATGACCGCCCCGCTGGTGAACCGCTACCTGGAAATCAAGGCCCGGCATTTGTTGTGAGGGGCGGGGAGCGGGGAGCGGGGTTCGGGAGGGAACGCCCAGGGGTTCAAAACCCTTCGTGCAGTTATCCCTCCGCGGTCGGTCGCAGCGGGCGGTGGGCGTCGAGGGGAAACGCAATCCGGGCATAAATCTCGGCCAACGTGAGCCGGCAACCGATGGAACTTAGCTCCACGGCGGCCTCCAGTCCCTCGGCCTGCCTGAGCAGCCACTCGTCTCCAGGCTGGCGGATGTAGTGATCGACCAGGGGATAATCCTGCTCGACCAGCAAAAGCTCGCGGAGCGACGGCAGCCGGCGGTAGTGGGCCGCCTTGTCGCCGCGGTCGAAATTGGCGGTCGAGGGAGAGAGGACTTCGATCAGCAGCGTGGGGTTGAGCAGCACGTCGTCTTCGTCGTCGGCAAACATCGGTTCCCCGCAAGCGACGACGACATCGGGATAGGCATACAGGCCGGTGTCCGAAATCCGCACCCGCATATCGGCCGAATAGACTTCGCACGGCCCCGAGTCCAACTGGTTCCCCAAATGCCGGACGCAGTTGCTAGAAATCAAATTGTGTTCGCGCGAAGCGCCCGCCATGGCGAACATCTCGCCACGATAGAACTCGCTGCGATAGGCCGCCCGCCGCTCGCGGGCCAGGTAC
The DNA here is from genome assembly GCA_040901775.1 of Pirellulaceae bacterium. GTDB lineage: Bacteria > Planctomycetota > Planctomycetia > Pirellulales > Pirellulaceae > CAYLLN01. The sequence continues at coordinate 17,449 of JBBDYF010000171.1, forward strand.
TCGGCTTCGGTCAAAAGTCGCAGGGCAGCGGTGGACATAAGACAGACTCCTTCGATTGCCTACTCTATCTTACCTGACGACTTTCCGCCTTGCGCGGCTTCCCTTGGCCACGCCCGCAAGGCAGAATCGGCAGACGCGGGGATAAGGGGATCAAGGGGAATGGCATGGGAATGTCCCCTTATTACTTCCATATTACTTCTTAATTCACTTATTCACGCTGGTGAACCGCTACCTGGAAATCAAGGCCCGGCACCTGCTGTGAGCAACGGGGCTACGTCCCGGCCTGCAGGCGCTGGGGCCGGGGTTGGCCCAGCGTGAGCGCGGGGAGCGGTTCGGGCGGCGGAACTTCCTGTGCCGGCAGAATCGCAGTCGAGAGCGCTGCAGCGGAGGCCGCGGTTTCGAGCGCTGCCGGCAGCGCGGCCAAGATTTCCACCGCGGGCGCAACGGCGGCAGCGTCGGCGGCTCGGTCGGTGACCTCCAAGACGTAGCGGGCCAGCGCACGCAGGTCGTTGCGCAACTGCTGGTCGTCGTGGGCGAGCGCGGTCAGCCGGTCCACGACCAGCGCCAGAGATTCGATGGGGAGCTGGGGCATAGGCGTCGCACTGCGAGGGGAAGCTGCGCTAGAGATTGTAAGTGTCGCAGATATCGCGAAAACTATAGGAATTCGCCATTTTTCCCGGCCGCGATTTCCGCGCCATCCAGCAACGCGATTGGTTGCCACCAAGCACTACCTCCGTGCGAGGCTGAGTTCTATAATGCCGAGTGCTATCAGGTAGTCTTCATCACAAGGGAGACTCGGCCATGACCGTTCAGACCGTTGAGTTAGCCGGCGAGCGATACGTGATTCTGCGGGAACGCGAGTTTCTGGAACTGCGCGACCGAGTTCCCGCGCCGAGTCCCTTGGCGTCCGTTTCACCACCGGTCCCTGCGTTCCGCGAAGTGATTCCGCTGCGAGTGGGGGGGACTCCGGCTTCGGAGCTTTTGATTCAGGACCGGCAACACTTTGCCGCCTACCACCGGCAGTAGTATGCCGGCGGCCGACCACAAGATGTAGTGACTGAATTGACAGAAGTGGTCGAATGTGATCTATAACCACCAGTTCGGCACTCCTGCCCATCCGCAAGGCCACCGCCACCGAGGGCGTTCCCTACACACCCCAGCGCTTCCCCCATGCCCGCCCGCTACACCGCCGCGATGCTTGCCGACCTGGTCGGGGTCGATACGCCCCGCGTCCGGAGTTGGCAACGGCGGGGCTGGATCGTCCCCGCCGAAGAGACGCATCGGCTGGCCTATTTCGACTTCTCGGAGTTGACCGTCGCCCGTCAACTGGCGGCCTTGCACCAGGCCGGCATCAAGCCGGCGACCATTGCCCGCAAGCTGGCCGAGATTCAAAAGCGAGCGCCGCAGGTCCAGCGGCCATTGGCGGACTTAGCGATTGTGCTGGATGGTCGGCAAGTGCTGGTGCGCGAGGGGGACGACCTGCTCGAACCGGGCGGGCAATTGCGGATCGATTTTGCCGCGCTCGAATCGGAAGCCCACAACGACCAAGGCCCGCTGGCGCTGGTTTCGCCGGCGGTCTTTCTGGCGGGCGACCGGCCGCCGGCCGATGCCGCTCCCGAACAACTTGCCCAGTGGGCCGCCCAACTCGACGAAGCGGGCGAACTAGCCGCCGCGGCCGACATGTACCGGGCGGCAATGGCCGCCGGGGGGCCGCAGCCGGAACTTTCGTTTCAATTGGCCGAAGTGCTCTATCGGGCCGGCGATCTGGCCGCGGCCCGCGAGCGGTATTACCTGGCCCTCGAGCTGGACGAAAACTACGTCGAGGCCCGCATGAATCTCGGCTGCCTGCTGGCTGAATTGGGTCAGCCCGAGCTGGCCGCGGCTGCCTTCGAGGGAACGCTCGGCTGTCACGAGGCGTATGCCGACGCCCATTATCACCTGGCCCGCACGTTGGACGACTTGCAGCGTCCGGGCGATGCTGCCGGGCATTGGCGGCGGTTTTTGGAATTGGCCCCGGAAAGCCCCTGGGCCGACGAAGCCCACGACCGCCTTGCGTCAGCGGGCCGCTAGAGCCGTCGCATTCCACGCAATCGCTACGATCGCCCTGTTTCGATCAACCTGTGCGAATGCGTTCGAGACGACGCATCCTCCGATGCTACTACGCGGGCAGTCGAACGGATGGATTGCGCCGGGCTCGCGGCTCTCAAATGTTGACGGCATCTTGACTTAGCGTCGGCGCAACGTAGGTCCATACAGGGCACGTTTTTTCGTCGATCGGCTTTCCCCGTTGGGGCCAGGCTACGTTCATGTCCTTCGTGGTTGATCTGACGTTCTTTTTATTCGCCGCACTCTGCGGAGTGGCGGTCGCGTGGCTCGTTTTTTTCCGCTACCGGATGCACGAGCCGGAAGCGCTGGACGATGCCCAGTCTCGTTTTGCCCGCGACACGTTGGCGCGCTTGCAGGAGCTGACCAACAAGGTAGCGGCCGACGTGGATCAGCACTCGTCCGCGGTCAAACAGATCAACGCCCAGTTGGCCGATACCGACACCAACGACGAAGCCGCCGTGCTGGGGGCGGTGGCGCAGCTCATCGACGCCAATCGGCGGATGCAGGAGCAGCTCGACACGGCCGAACAGCGCTTGCAGGTGCAGGCCAGGCAGATCGAATCGCACGCGGTCGAAGCCCGCACCGACGCCCTCACGCAGGTGGCCAACCGTCGCGCGCTCGACGACGAAATCCGTCGCTGCATGGCCGACTTCGACAGTCGGGCGTTGGTCTCGTCGGTCATGTTGATCGACGTCGATCATTTCAAGAAGTTCAACGATGCGCACGGGCACCAGGTGGGCGACGAGGTGCTGCGGGGCGTGGCCCGCGTGCTGCGCAACAGCGTGGGCGACCGGGGACTGGTGACCCGCTACGGCGGCGAGGAGTTTGCCGTGGTGTTCGCCGGGCTGGGCTTCTCGGTCATTCTGGCCGAAGCCGAACGTGCCCGCCAGGCAATCGCCGGCACGTCGTTCCGCTTTGCCGGCCGCGAGCTATTCGTCACCGCCAGCGCGGGCCTGGCCGAAACGCAAGCGGGCGACCAGGAAAAAGAATGGATCCGGCGGGCCGACGAAGCGCTGTACTCGTCGAAGAAGGCGGGTCGCAACTGCGGGCACTACAGCGACGGCCGCACCAACCATCGCATCCGCCCCGAAGCGCTCGCTCCCACTCCCAAGCCGGTCGTTACCGAGCAGGTGGGGGATGAATGGCTGTTCGAGGCCGAGGGGGAAATCGCCGCGCTGTACAACGAGCCCTTGGCTCACGTCTCGAACCGACCGACGTTTTTTGACGACTTGATTCGCCGCCTCTCGCACTGGCGGCGCGGCGGCACCGCCATGTCGCTGATGCTGGTGCAGGTCGATGGTTATGCGCGGATCGTCGGCGATCACGGCCCCGAAGCGGGCGAAGTCGTCTTGCGCGTCGCCGCTCAACTGATCAATGCCGTGATGCGCGACATGGACCATGTGGCCCGCCTGGGCGAAGATACGTTCGCCATGCTGTTGCCCGGCTCGCAGTTACCCAGCGCCGTGGCGATTGCCGAGCGGCTGCGGAGCGCCGTCGAGCGCTGCCGCCTGCCGCGGCGGGCGGGGGGAAGCTGGTTCACGATCAGCGTGGGGGCGATCGAGGCGAGCGACGGCGACGACCTGCGGCGAATCCTCGAGCGGGCCCGCAAGGCGCTGCAAGCCGCGGCCAACCAGGGCCGCAATCGGGTCTGCGGCCACGACCTGCTGGGCTGCGTGGTCAAGCAGGCGGAAACCGTTGCCGCCAAATAAGGGCGGCAATTTGGGCTGCAATATCGGCCAGGGCGGGCTGCAAAAAACTCGCCTTGACCCTGCCGGCCGCTTCCCTTATTCTCCCGCCCGTGCTTGACGCATGGCGAGCTCGGCAAAGGCCGGGGTGCCTGCTCAAGCCGTTGAAACCGAACGATCGTACAAGAAGTGGCTGCGTCGTCCGCGCCCGCACTTGGAGTACACCCGGAAGCTCGGGTGTGTCTCTGCGGGCCGCCGAGTGCCCCGCTGGCATGGATGCTGGAGGAGCAGACGGTGGAAACGACGTGGCCGCGCACGGACGCGGCTGCGCAGGGATGCGTTGCCGTTGACCGTCCAATCGCTCCCGGAACCTGCAGCGTCCATCGCCCCCCTTGGACCTGTTGTTTTCGGGGGCTTTTTTTATGCGCGAGCGGGAGGCGAGTTTCAGGTTTCAGGTTTCAGGTTTCAGGTTTCAGGTTTCAGGTTTCAGGTTTCA
>JBBDYF010000172.1:0-3113 GCA_040901775.1 Pirellulaceae bacterium
GAGGACGTTGCCGCGGGGAGCCCGGTGCTCGCTGCCGGGCGCGTCTTGCGCCCACAAGACATTGGCGTGCTATCGTCGATCGGCGTAGCTCAGGCCCTGGTGGTGCGCCGGCCGCGGGTGCGGATCGTCATCACGGGCAGCGAGCTGCTGCCGGCAGGAACGCCGCCCGACGACGGCCAGCCATTCCAGATCGCCGACGCGAACGGCCCGCTACTGGCGGCGTTGGTTCAGCGGGACGGGGGAATCGTGGAGTTGGCGAGCGGGGGGCGTGAGCCCCCTGAGGCAATCGGCGCAAACTACCTCGTTCCCGACGACCCGGCTGCCATCCTCGCGGCCATGCAGGACGACGCCGACGTGGTGCTCGTCTCCGGCGGTTCCAGCGTCGGGCAAGAAGACCATGCCCCGCTGCTCTTGGCGCAGCATGGCGAACTGGCGATTCACGGCATCGCCATGCGGCCCAGCAGTCCGACCGGCATGGGGACGCTCGCCGGCAAGCTGGTCTTTCTGTTGCCCGGCAATCCCGTTTCGTGCCTTTGCGCGTACGATTTTTTTGCCGGCCGGGCCATTCGCCTGCTGGGTGGCCGGCCGGCCGGTTGGCCCTACCCGATCGTCCGCTTGCCGCTGGCCAGAAAACTCGTCTCGCAAGTGGGCCGGGTCGATTACGCCCGCGTCCGGATCGTCGGGGACCAGGTCGAGCCGATCGCCATCAGCGGCGCCTCGATCCTGACTTCCACCACCCTCGCCGACGGGTTTGTCGTCGTCCCGGCCGACAGCGAAGGCTATCCGCCGGGGACGGAGGTCGAAGTTTTCTTGTACGATAGTTTGTGACGTTTTCGGCCACGAGTCTGACTGGCTCCACTGCGCTCTCGGATTCGTGCCCAACGGCGTGACGACTCAAAATCAATTCCTCGACGTAATCGACCGGGACGAAGCCGAGCGGAGGTTCCAGGCGGCGCTCGATCTATCGCCGCTGGCGGCCGAGCAAGTCCAACTCGCAATGGCGCTGGGCCGAGTGTTGGCCGAGGAGGTGCGCTCGAGCGTCGATGTGCCGTCGTTCGACCGCTCGAATGTCGATGGTTACGCGGTGCGCGCGGCCGATACCCACGGCGCGAGCGAGCACGGTCCGCGGTCGCTCGCACTGCTCAGCGAAAGTATTGCGACCGCGGTGGTTCCCCGCTCGCAAGTGGAGCCAGGCCAGGCAGTGGCCATCGCCACGGGGGCCATGCTGCCCCGCGGGGCCGACGCGGTCGTGATGGTCGAGCAGACCGATGTTGCGGGCGATCGACTCGTCGTCCGCCGCGCCGTCACGGCGGGGGCGAACATCGCCTATGCCGGGACCGACATCGCGGCCGGCGAGCTGGTGTTGCACGCGGCAACGGTGCTCACCAGTCGCGAGACCGGCGTGCTGGCCGCCGTGGGAATTGCCCAGGTGGCCGTCGTTCGGCGGCCGCGAGTCGCCATCGTCTCCACCGGCGACGAGATCGTCGCGCCCGGCGAGCCGATGCGGGCCGGAATGGTTTATGACTCGAACTCGCGGATCCTCGCCGACGCCGTGCGCGAACTGGGGGGCGAGCCAGTCGAACTGGGCATCGTACGCGACGATCTGAGCGACTTGCGCGACAAGTTGCACGCCGCCCTGGCGACGTGCGATGTGGTGTTGCTCTCCGGCGGCACCAGCAAGGGAGCAGGCGATCTTTCGTACCGCGCGGTCGCCGAGCTGTCCGATCCGGGCATCGTCGCCCACGGCGTCGCCCTGAAGCCGGGAAAGCCCATTTGCCTGGCAGCGACGCGCGGCAAGCCAGTGGTGGTGCTTCCCGGTTTCCCCACCTCGGCGATCTTCACCTTTCACGAGTTCGTGGCCCCGGTCGTTCGACGCCTTGCCGGCCTGTCGGCGCACGAGCGCAACCGCGTGCCGGCCACTTTGGCCGTCAAGGTGAACAGCGAAATCGGCCGAACCGAGTACCTGCTGGTCAGCCTGGTCGAGCGCTGGTCGGGCGAGGCTAGCAGGGAGGACGAGGCTAACAGGGAGGGCGAGGCTAAAAGGGAGGGCGAGGCTCCCGCCGAGCCGCGGCTCGTCGCCTGGCCGATTGGCAAGGGTTCGGGCAGCGTAACCACCTTCAGCCGAGCGGATGGCTTTGTCACGATCGGCAGGCACGAGGAGATCGTCGAGGCAGGAGCGACGGTGGCGGTGACGCTGCTGGGGCGCGATCTGGAGCTGGCCGACCTGGTCGTCATCGGCAGCCATTGCCTCGGGCTCGACGTGCTGCTGAGCGAGATGCACGTTCGCGGTTGGCGGACGAAGATGCTGGCGGTCGGTTCGACGGCGGGGCTCGACGCGGCGCGGCGCGGCCAGTGCGACGTTGCCGGCATTCACCTGCTCGATCCGGCCAGCGGCATTTATAACATCCCGTTCATCACCCCCGGGCTGCACCTGGCGCGCGGTTATGGACGGATGCAAGGAATTGTTTATCGGCCGGGGGATGCCCGTTTTGAAGAGGCGTCCTCCACTGAGGCGATCGAGCGAGCCCTGGCCGATCCGCGCTGCCTGCTGGTCAATCGCAACGCGGGCAGCGGCACCCGCATTCTGCTCGATCGGTTGCTATCGGGGGTCAACCCCCCCGGATACCTCGTCGGAGAGAAGCCCCCCGGATACGAAGTGCAGCCGCGAAGCCACAATGCGGTGGCCGCGGCGGTGGCCCAGGGTCGTGCCGATTGGGGCCTATGCATCGAGTCGGCAGCGCGGCAGGCGGGGCTCGCCTTTCTTCCGGTGCAGGAAGAACAGTACGACTTTGCCATCCCGCGCTTGCGCCTGGCCCGGCCGGCGGTGCAGGATTTTCTTGGTCTGTTGGCGGACGCAAGGGTTCGCCAGCGATTGGCGGCGCTGGGTTTAATGGGCGGCGGGGCGTAGTAAATGCGAATCGCGGCAGGAGGGCTGGAAGCCACAACCACGAATCAAACGCATCCTACGAATCGAAGGCCGCAGCCGGTCCTTAGCGGAGCTGGCGAATCCGTTTTCTCGCACTCGCTGGGCAAGCAGCTACAGATTTGAACAGAAGGCAACGAAGAAAACGAAGGGTAGATTTGACCCGAACATTCGCTCTTCCTCCTCTTTG
>JBBDYF010000173.1:0-21512 GCA_040901775.1 Pirellulaceae bacterium
CTGTTCCATCTGTTTTGGGTCCAGATCGCAAGCCGCATTCTTAATTTGCATAATTCTCCCCCGAGGACTCGTTCGTTACACTACGGCTCAAACCAAAATCTCCCGCACCACCCGCCCTTTCACGTCCGTCAGCCGGAAATCGCGGCCTTGGTAGCGATAGGTAAAGCGCTCGTGGTCGATGCCGAGTTGGTGCAGGATCGTGGCGTGCAGATCGTGGACGTGGACGATGTTTTCGACCGAGTGGTAACCCAGCTCGTCGGTCGCGCCGTGGGTGATTCCCGGCTTGATGCCGCCCCCCGCGAGCCACATCGAAAAGCCCTTCATGTGATGGTCGCGACCCAACTGGTCTCCCTTGCCGTCTTGGGCCATCGGCGTGCGGCCGAACTCGCCCCCCCAGACGACCAGCGTCTCGTCGAGCATCCCCCGCTGTTTCAGGTCCATAACGAGCGCGGCCGAAGCCCGGTCGCACGCGCCGGCACAGACATTGACGAAGTGTTTCAAGTCGTTGTGGTGGTCCCAGTCGCGGTGGTAAAGCTGGATGAACCGGACGCCCCGCTCGGCCATGCGGCGGGCGAGGATGCAGTTGCTGGCGAACGAGCCGTCGCCCGGCTGGGCGCCGTACAGGTCGAGCGTCGCCTGCGATTCGTCGGCGAAATCCATCAGCCGCGGGACGCTCGTTTGCATCTTGAACGCCATTTCGTACTGATTGAGCCGGGTTTCGATCTCGGGATCGCGCACCGCCCGGTCTTGCAGTTGGTCGATGGCCCGGGCCGCGTCGATCACCTCCCGCTGCTGCCGCTCGCTCACACCCTCGGGCCGGTCGAGGTATTCGACCGCCGAGCCGGTCGAGCTGAGTTTGATCCCTTGCACCCGGCCCGGCAAAAAGCCGTGGTGCCACATCCGGTTCGAGATCGGCTGCGGGCTACGGCCGGCAAAGCTGGTGAGCACGATAAACCCGGGCAGGTCGTCCGCCTCGCTGCCCAGGCCGTAGGTTAGCCACGAGCCCATGCTGGGGCGGCCGCTGATCGTCGTTCCCGTATTCATGAAGGTGTGGGCCGGATCGTGGTTGATCGCCTCGGTCACCAGCGAGCGGACAATGCAAATCTCGTCGGCGATTCCGGCGATGTGCGGCAGCACGCTGCTAATCTGCTGCCCCGACTGGCCGTGCCGGGCGAAATCGAACAGCGGCCCGAGCATCTTCAGTTGGCTCTTCCCCTGAAGCTGCGCGATCGGCTGTCCCTGGGTGAAAGACGTGGGCATGGGCTGGCCCGAGCGCCGGGCCAGTTCGGGCTTGTAGTCGAAGGTTTCCAGGTGCGACGGCCCTCCCGACATGTAGAGCCAGATCACCCGTTTGATCTTCGCCGGATGATGCAGCGGCTGGATCGTGCCGCGCGGTTGGGCGATCTTGGTGGCCGCGGGCAGTGAGCGACCGAGCAGCGACGAGAGGGCCATCGCCCCCAGGCTGACCCCCGAACCGGACAGGAACGCGCGACGAGCCACGGGGGCAGGAAGCGCAACGTTGGAAGGGGCGGGTTGCATGGCGAGGCTCCCAGTGGCGCTTGGCCGGAACGAACAGGCCGGGACGAACAGGCCGGGACGAGCTCAATCGTGGCAGACGGAGCGGATGGAATCAACGCCTTCCGGATGCTCGTCGAATCCAAGGACGCTTATTCGGAGGCTCGATCGGGCTGGTCCAGCTTTTGCAATACCGCTTCCGGCGCGGTTTCCTCTTCGAGTTCGGCCAGCTCGGGATCGTTGCATTCTTCGACCCCCAAGTGCTCGGCAATGCGATCGACCAGCACCAGCAGCCGGGTAATTTCGAGCTCGGCCAGCAGATTGATTTGCAGGTCCAGGTCGGACCGCAGATCGGCCACCGCCGCCTGGCGGTTCTGGGTCAGCAAAACGAACGTGGAAAGAAGGGTTGGCAACCTGGCGCTGGCGAGCGTCATCGAGCGCGGTTTGCCGGCAGCTTGCTGTTTGTCTATCTGCATGCTCAGCGGGCCTTACGCGGCTTGGTGGCGGCAGCGTTGCCGCGTTTACCCCCGGCCGCCAAGGACGCCTTGACCGCCAAGGACGCCTTGACCGCCGCGGGCTTCGGTTTCGCAACCTTCTGGGGGGCTGTTTTTCGCGCCGCGGCTCTGGTTTCTCGCGGTTTGACGGCGGCCGTTTTCTTCGCTCGGGCGGCTTTTTTCGGAGCTGTTCCACTGTCGTCAAGGTCGATACTGAACATCTCGCCCAGGTCGCTTCCCGCGAGCGAGTTGTTGTCGCCGGCATCGAGCGTGCGGTCGAGATTGCCTTCGGACACGGCCTGGCTAACCAGCTCCAAATGGTCCACGTTGCGCAGCCTGAACAACAACTCGGGCGAAGTGTCGAGCCGGTTCCCCACGCCGTATAGCACGGCGGCCAGATGCTTGCAGAGCCCGGCCGAGTCGGGGCAACTGCACTTCATCTTGATTTCCTTGGGTCGCGGGAACAGGCCGTCGGTCGGATGCGCGAGCCGCTGCATCACGCCCGCATCGAACCGGCCTTGCAGCAAGTCGATGAGCGAGGCGATCGACTGCGAGCACACGGCCTTGAGGCGCGTCCACGGCACCTTCGCCAGCGTCTCGATGGAAATCGAAATCGTGTAAATTTGCGAGCCGCTGACGATGGCCTCGATCTTCGCTTTCTTGATCTGCAAGTCGATGACCGACCCGTTGCGGGCGTAGCTCCGACCGCGGGGGAGACGATTGGCGAAATCGCTGTAAGCTTCGAGGTTGTCGCACCAGGCCTTGCCCCAATAGGTGGTGGACATTGCTCGGCCCGATATTTTTACCGGCGCCAGCTCGCGATTCTCTTTGTTGGCCAGTTTCTGAGCGTGCCTGTTCGCGTTGGCCCGCCGCGTGGCGACCGGAACATAGGGGGCAAAACCGCCATACCCGTAGCCGCGGCCAGAGTCTCGACGATACCACGACATGACAAGACTCCATTCAATTTGTCGATTGTTCAACAACGGCCAAAGCGACACCGGTTAACCTAACGCGCCTTCCGCCCGTCCGCCAAGAGGAGTTTGCCAACTACTCCTCGGCGCGATCGGAACGGGTGCAGCTTGCACTTCGAGACGGGGAGGTGTGTTCGCTGTCGCCAGACGCACTACCCCTCGCCCCGGCGGGCAGCCGGCGAGGGAAAACCGAGCCCCTTATCGACCAGGTTCAAGAGCGGCTGGCCGGCCAGGTAGCGGCGGAGATTCTCGCAAACCAGCTCGGTGGTATCGTCGGCGCGGCGGCACGACTGGGCGCCGACGTGCGGCGTGATTATTACATTGGGCAGATCCCACAGCGGGCTCTCGGGCGACAGCGGCTCGATCTCGGTCACGTCGAGCCCCGCTCCGCCCAACTGTCCCGACTGCAAGGCGGCCACCAGATCCCGTTCGACCACGACCGGACCCCGCGCCACGTTGATCAGTATCGCACCCGGCTTCATGCGGGCCAATTGCGGCGCGGCGATCATGCCCCGCGTCTGCTCGTTCAGCGGCACGCAGAGAATCACCACGTCCGACTCGGCCAGCAGGCGATCGAGCGCCTCGGCCGGCCACAGGGCATCGACGCAGGCGGGCTGCCCCTCGGTAAACACGTCGGTCGCGATGAGGCGCGTCTTCCAAGGGCGGAGCACCTGCGCAATTCGCGTGCCGTTGCCTCCCAGTCCCACGATGCCGACGGTCGCCTGGTGCAGGTCGCGCGTCGGCCTGCGAATGAATTCCCGCTTCTGTTGGGCGCGAAAAAACGTCGGCAATCCCCGCAGCAATCCGAGCAGCAAGGCGAGCGTCTGCTCGGCCACCTGATCGGCGAACAGCCCCGAAGCGCTGGTCACCAGAATGTCGGACGCAATGATTTCCGTCGTCAGGCAGTGGTCCAAACCGGCGGCCGAAGATTGAATCCAGCGGAGTCGCCCCTGGCGCACCACTGCGGGCCACGGGACCGGCACTTTGGCGTGGCCGCAGAAGATGTCGGCCGCGGGAAGCTCCGCCGCGATGCGCACTTGCCCGGCATCGACCACTTCGTGCCCCGGCGCGGCGGCGCGAATCTGGTCGAGATGACGCTTTTCGATGGGGTAACACAAAACGATGCGCATGATCGACCTAATCTGCCTTCCAGCGTACCAAGAACCCCAGTCAACAAGGAACCTGCCAAGTTATGCACTTTGCGTTGACAAAAAGTACTGGCAGGGTTAGCGTTGCGACAAGAGGACGAACATCGCTTGGAAGTGCCGCATGTCGCAAGCTCCCCCCGAAATTGTGGTTCCGCTCGACGTTCCGGGCGACCTCGTGCCGCCGGAGACCGAGAGTCTCGTGTCGCGGTGCGAACATCGCATCGGTTATCGCTTTCAAAACCCGGCCCTGCTGCGGGCGGCGATGACGCACGCCTCGGGCGCCGAGCACCGCCTGGCATCGAACGAACGGCTGGAGTTCCTGGGCGACGCGATCCTGGGGTTCGTCGTGTGCGAGCTGCTGTTTCAGCAGTTTCCGCAGTATCAAGAAGGGGATTTGACCAAGGTCAAGTCGGTCGTCGTGAGTCGGCAGACGTGCGCTAAGGTGAGCGAGGCGCTGGGGTTACAGGAATTTCTAATCCTCGGCAAAGGGATGACGACGAATCCCACGGTGCCGCCGTCGGTGCTGGCCGACGTGTTCGAGTCGCTGCTGGCGGCGATCTACCTGGACGGGGGCGACGCGGCGGCCCGGCAGTTCATCAACGCTTATATCGGCCCGGAACTGGAACTGGCGGCCGCCGGCGAATTGGGCGGAAATTATAAGTCGTTGTTGCAGCAATTCGCCCAGCGCGAGTACGGCAGCACTCCGACCTACCACATGCTCGACGAAAAGGGGCCCGACCACAGCAAGTGCTTCAAAATGGTGGCCCAGGTCGCCGGCCAGCGTTACCAGGGGGCTTGGGGGCGGAACAAAAAAGAAGCCGAGCAGCGGGCGGCGTCCAATGCCCTATCTGAAATCAAGGGGGAACCGGCCCCTTATCCGTCGGATTAGAGACGAACAAAGCATGATCCGCTTCGGTTCCCTGTCCCTCGTTTTGACCATGCTTGGCGGCTGCACGCGCCAGGCCGATGTGCAGCCCGCCGCTATCTCCGAGCCGACGCTGGCCGCGCAAATCGCAGCCGTCGAGCGCGGCCAGAGTACGCGAATCCAAGTCGAAACCCAAGCACTCAGCGACCAAGACTTGCAGCAACTGGCCAAGCTCGACGGGCTCGAAGAGTTGTTGATCGATCGCCCGGCAGGCCAAGTCACCGCCGCGGGTTTGTCGCACCTGACCGGGCTGCCGCACCTATCGCACCTGCGAATACGCGGCGGTGGCGTGGACGATGCGGCCCTGGCGGAAATCGCGAAATTGCCGGGCCTGCGCATTTTGAACGTTCCGCGCGGCGAATTTACCGATGCCGGCTTGCGGCAGCTTAAGCCGCTAACCGAGCTTCAGCAGTTGCGGTTTGGCAGCTCGCAGGTGACCGATGCGGGAATCCAGGCCGTGGGCGAACTGCCCGCGATCAAGCAGTTGCACCTGATCGACGTGCCGTTTACGGACCAAGGGCTGGCCAGTATCGCCGAGATCGAGCAGCTTGAATCGCTGTATATCGACGGCACGCCGCTTTCCGACGCCGCCTGGAGCGAGTTCTTTCGCACCCGCGAAAAGCTCGGCCGGGTTCACGTCCACCTCGACCAGCAGCATCACGATCGCGACCCGCACCAACACGCCCATTAGTTGCGGTTCGGAACTAGCACCGCGAATTTCTGGTCGCTATACTCAGCCGCAACGCCCTTTGCGCAAGTTTTCCGCCATCCGGAGCCCTCCCACCATGCGTCGCCTCCTGCCTGTCGTGCTGCTTCTGTTCGTTGCCCTTTCCGCCACGAGCGTCTGGTCGTACTACCAGTTGGCCAGGACCGGCGCCACGATGACCGACGAGGCGACCAAGTTTTTGGCCACGCTGGACGAGACCCAGCGACAGGCTGCCCTGCGAGAATATGACGATCCCAAGCGGATCGCCTGGCACTTCATTCCGCTCGAAGGCGAGAAAGAGCGCGAGGGTTTGAAAATCGGGCAGATGAACCCGACCCAGCGGAAAGCGGCGCATACCCTGCTGCAAACGGTGCTTAGCGAGACTGGCTACGGCAAAGTGACGAAGATCATGGAACTGGAAACCCTGCTGAAAGAATTGCAGAAAGGGAAGCAGGGGCCGATCCGCGATGCCGAGCGTTATTACTTTGTCGTCTTTGGAAAGCCGACGGTCGAGGGTCGCTGGGGGCTGAGCATCGAGGGACACCACCTGTCGCTGAACTTTGTCGTCGAGAAGGGAAACGTGATCTCTTCCTCGCCGACTTCCCTCTGCACCAACCCGGCCCTGGTGATGAGCGAAACCCTGCCCAGCATTCCCAAGGGAACGCGCGTGTTGGCCAAGGAAGAGACGCTGGCGTTTGAGTTGCTCGCATCGCTCACGGCAGAGCAGCGAAAGGCGGCGATCATTGCCGACAAGGCGCCGTCGGAAATTCGGGCCGCGGGAGAAGCGCAGCCGCCCGCCGATCCGGCCGTGGGCATCGCCGCCGAAAAGCTGACCGGCGATCAGCGGAGCACGCTGCTGTCGCTGATCCAAGAGTATGCCGATAACGTGCCGGTCGATGTCGCGAAGGCCCGGATGGAAGCGATCGAGCGCGAAGGCCTCGGGCAGGTTTATTTTGCCTGGGCCGGCGCGGATAAGCCGGGAGTCGGGCACTACTACCGCATTCAGGGCCCGACCTTCGTGATCGAACTGGTCAACGTGCAGCCCGACGCCGCGGGCAACCCGGCCAACCATGTGCATTCGATTTGGCGCGACATGACGGGGGACTTTGCCGTTTCGATCAAGTAGCGGTCGGACACGCCGTACTTGGTGCAGCCGCTCCTTGCCCCCTGGAACATGCTAGACTAGAATCGGAACCTTCGAGGGATTTGCGGCCGCTTGCAGCCTGACTGCTAAAGAGCCATCACCTGTTCCCGGCTGGTTGTTTGATGAGGCCCAGCGGAAGGCTGTCGCCTCCCGCTCGCCGGCCATTTGGGAACGTCTGACGGAAGCAGCATGCAGCGGCCGGTCCTTCGCTTTAGGACAGGAGCTTCCGCCGGTCATGTCTAGCGCATCCAGTGGCTCGCCGCGCGAGCCGGGCCCTTCCACGCTTGCCGTCCATGCGGGCGAAGCGCGACAAAAGGCCGCCCATTCCATCACCGATCCGATCGTCTGCGCCGCAACGTACACGTTCGCCAGCACGGCCGCGGTGATCGAGTTCATCGAGCAAAAGCAAGACCGCGAGGAGTACGGCCGCTACGGCAATCCCGGCGAGAAAGTGGTCGAGCGGAAGCTGGCCGCCATGGAAGGTGGCGAAGACGCCATCCTCTACGCCAGCGGCATGGCGGCGATCGTCGGCCTGTTGATGACGAAGCTCAATGCCGGCGACGAAGTCGTTTTCTTCGACGAGTGCTACCACCGCAGCCGCGAGTTTTGCAGCAAGCACCTTTCGCGGTTCGGCGTGGTGACGCGGCAGGTCAAGGCGTGCGACTACGACGCGATGGCCGCGGCGATCAATCCCCAAACGAAGCTGCTCGTCAGCGAATCGCCGACCAATCCACATTTGAGCGTCGTCGATCTGCCGCGCTTCGCCGAATTGGGCAAGAAGCATGGCGTCGAGACGCTGATCGACGCGACCCTCGGCACCCCCTACAACATCCGGCCTCTGCCGCTGGGCATCGACTACGTGCTGCACTCGGCCACCAAGTACTTGGGGGGCCACAACGATTTGCTCGCCGGTGCGATCATCGGCAGCCGCGAGAAGTTGGAATCGGTGCGCAAGCTGCGGGGAATCATGGGGGCGATCAACTCGCCCCACAACATGTACCTGCTCGAGCGGGGCCTGAAGACGTTCGAACTGCGGATGCAGCGGCACAACGCCAATGGCCTGGCGGTGGCCCAGTTTCTGGCCGCGCATCCGCGGGTGCAGAAGGTGTATTACCCCGGCCTGCCGTCGCACCCGTATTACGAAATCGCGAAACAGCAGATGCGAGGGTATGGGGGCTTAATTACGTTCGAGGTGAAAGACGCCGATTGGCGGCAGACGGCGGCGGTGGTCGATGCCGTCCGACTGGCCCGCATCGCGCCCAGTCTGGGAGGGGTCGAATCGCTGATCGAGCAGCCTTTGGTGATGAGCTACTTCGAGGTTTCGCCCGAGGATCGGCAGCGGTTCGGCATTCTGGACAACATGATCCGGCTGTCGTGCGGGATCGAAAACACGGAGGATTTGATCGAAGACCTGCGCCAGGCGCTGGAGCAAGCAACAGCATGACCATTCCTGCAAAAGATGAGCGCACTGCGATTCGCCGTGCGCTGGACGAAGAAATTGCGGCCGAACCTCGATTGCCGCCGCCCAAATTGCCAGTGGAAGCGCCTTCCGATTCCACGCCGCAAGTAGAACTGGACGGCCTAGATGAAACGCTGGAAGCGAAAATCTCGCGGTACGGAACGCCTGAGTTCAAGGCGGCCATGATTCGGCATTTTCATGAAGCGAAGCGACTCGCCATCGGCTCTCACCGGCGATTAGCGGAAACAGTTGAATCGCCTTAACCTTTGATGAACGCTATGCACTTTCGTACCCGCGCTATCCACGTCGGCCAGGAAAAAGACCCGCAGACCGGCGCGGTTGTGCCGCCAATTCACATCGCTTCGACGTTCGTGCAGCCGGGGGCCGGCGTTTGGGGCGAGTTCGACTATTCCCGCAGCGGCAACCCCACCCGCAAAAATTTTGAAACGGCGATCGCCAATCTCGAAGGAGGAATCGGCGGACTCGCCTTTGCCAGCGGCATGGCGGCGACCCACTGCGCCATGCTGCTGCTCGTCCCGGGCGATCATGTGCTGGCGGGCTCCGACATCTACGGCGGCACGTTTCGCCTGCTGCACAAGGTGCTCGATCGGATGCAGGTGAAGGTCTCGCTCGCCCCCAGCACCGATCTGGCCGCTTTCGAGGGGGCGATCACTCCGCAGACTCGCCTCTTGTGGATCGAAAGTCCCGGCAATCCGCAAATGACCATCAGCGACATCGCGGCCATCGCCGGCATCGCCCAGCGCAGGCAGGTGCTGCTGGGGGTCGATAGCACCTTCGCAACCCCCGCGCTCACCCGGCCGCTGGAACTGGGGGCCGATATCGTCATGCACTCGGCCACCAAGTACATCGGCGGCCACAGCGATCTGTTGGGCGGAGTGCTCGTCGTGCGCGACAAGGCCCTTTTCGACAAGCTCTATTTCCTGCAAAACGCAACCGGCGGCGTGATGGGGCCGTTCGAGTCGTTCCTTGCCAGCCGGGGCCTCAAGACGCTGGAACTGCGGGTCCGCGAGCAATCGCGAACCGCCCTGCGCTTGGCGCAGTGGCTGGCCGAGGATGCGCGCGTCAGCCGCGTGCTGTATCCGGGGCTATCGACGCATCCGGGGCACGAGATTGCCCGGCGGCAGATGGACAGCGCGTTTGGCGCGATGCTGACCATCGAAGTCCGCGGCGATTTCAATAAGGCGAAGCGCGTTTGCGAGGCAACCAGGCTGTTCCAGCTCGCCGTCAGCCTGGGGGCGGTCGAATCGCTGATCGAGCAGCCGGCGTCGATGTCGCACGCCAGCTACGATGCCGCAGCCCGCGCGGCCCACGGCATTACCGACGGGCTCGTCCGGTTGTCGGTGGGGCTGGAAGCGTTTGAGGACTTGCGCGAGGATCTGGATCGGGCGCTTGATTGTTAGGTCAGCCCTTCCGTTAGACGCGAATTGTCGGGTGCTACGCGGGAAGCTGTGCTTTCAGGAAATCAATGCGGTCTAGCACGTCAACTCGATTGGTCCAATTGTCCTTGTGGTGCTTCCAGTAAAAGTCCAGTTGAGGAAGCAGGTTCGCGGCTTTCTGCTTGATTGTGGCTTCGCAGCATTCGCGTCCAAACGAACAAAGTGTAAACACCAGCCAAGATCGAACTGCTGGCTTGGCTCTGTTCAACCGGTCAATTACGCTTTCAACAGGGCGAATTGACGACAACTCGATGGCCTTGACAATTCCGGCGGAAAGCCGATTGTCTTCGCCAATGCAATCGAGCAACTGGTCTACGTTGGCGGATGAAATCACGCGCGACAAAGCAACAGTCGCATGAACTGAAATGTCTTCATCCGTTTCCAGCAGGCACGGCAGAAAGTCATTCGGCGTTACGGTCGTAGCCAATCCGCTCGCTCCCCACAATGCTGCGGAGCGCAATTCGGATGGCGCGTTGGACTGCGCAAGTTGCTCCAATAATGGCATTGCTCGCGCGGGATTCAATTCTGCCAAGAGCAAAACCGCTTCCATTCGGATTTCGTCGTCGTCGGCTTGCTCGACGAACGACTTCAACCCGTCCCATCCGATTTGCGAATCGAGTCGGGCCAGTGTGCCCATTGCCTCTAGCCTAACGAGTCGGTCCTGATGTGTCCTGCCGATTTCCGTTAGCTGAGGTTCGCTTAGCTTGCGCAATGCGGGAAGAAATCCCAAACCTTTCACGGCAGCAAACGCAGTTGCTCGCTCGGCACTTTGCAGGTCGGCTAGGAACGGATACTGGCCAGCGTAATTGCAAACGGGGGAAACCACCTCAGGGAGCACAGAGGCGATTATCCGGTCGCCATCACCGAAGATGTCGCCTTTCAGCACATGCGCCGTGAGCGTGATTTGTTGCTCGCCGTGCTTCCTGGCGAGTTGGTACGGCTGATTCCTTCCCGACGCCAATTTCGTGTTGATTGCGGTCGGCGTAATCTCAGTTACAATGCCGGAGCTATTGGGAACAATGGTCGGCCACTCCCAAAAGTATTCGCTCCCTTCGGACGCCGCCTTCATCTGGCTTTGTTTGACAAGATTCTGAGTAGCGCGCAGGTGCTCGACCTTGAACAAATTCACGAAGTTATGCGGCCTCCAACGAACCTCGTCAATCGGTGAGCAGCGAATGCACGCTACGAGGTCAGTGTCGCGCAATCCGTGGTCCCATGACCGGTCTGGATTGTTGACCGCATGGGACATTATCAGCTTG
Organism: Pirellulaceae bacterium; assembly: GCA_040901775.1. Taxonomy (GTDB): domain Bacteria; phylum Planctomycetota; class Planctomycetia; order Pirellulales; family Pirellulaceae; genus CAYLLN01. Next base: position 11,079 of record JBBDYF010000173.1, read on the forward strand.
AGCTGTCCTTTCGCCCGCGACTCAATACGGACCCCTGATTTGAGGCAAAGCAAGTCAGGCACGCGAAGCCGCTTTACCTTGGTTGCCCAGATCTTGTTACTGAGCGCGCCCCGGTCCAAGTCGATCAGATTGAAACCACCCTCGTTGAGCAATCTCACGACTTCGCGAGTGCCAACCGCACCGACGCTGATGTTTCGCAGGAACTCTCGGTCGCTTTTGAATCCCACCGTCCGGGCCTTTCCACCAGTCAGCTCTCAGGCATGAGCTCAGCCATAGCGACGCCAAGCGCCCGGGCGAATTTCTCCACCGTTAAAATGGTTACGTTTCGTTCGCCACGTTCGACGCTGCTAACGTAGGTGCGGTGCAGCCCCGCCATGTCGGCAAGAGCCTCCTGGGAAATATCTCGCTCGGTGCGAAGTTTTCGCAGCAAGTCGCCGAACCTCTGCTGAACGTCCTTCAAGCCGTTTGCGCCCCCAACGGGTCACAGGTTGCCAAAATCACATTGACACCAGTTTCCCGTAGTGCATACTTTGCATCTACAGACTCTGAGTTACGTAACCCACAGTCAACATCTCGAGCCCAACCGGTTTTGCTATCATGTTGGCAAGAAAAGACGCGATCCCTCGAACAGGATGCCCCGATGAATTCAGTAGCAAACGCGGGTAAAGGTCGCAAACGAAGAGGAAGGCCGGCTGCCGAACGGCCGGCGAACACGTTTACGGGAGAGCTCTACCGCACCGACCTCGGGCGGGCAGTGGTTGCCAAGTCCGAGGAATTCCTGCCCACGTTGCCAGCCGATTCCGTAGACTTGGTAATGACATCGCCGCCATTCGCATTGCTGAGGCAGAAATCCTACGGAAACTTGAACCAAGCCGATTACGTCGACTGGCTTGTATCGTTCGGTCCTCTCGTTCGTCGAGTCCTCAAGGAAACCGGGAGTTTTGTGTTGGACCTCGGCGGAGCGTATCAGAAAGGCGTTCCTGTCCGGTCCCTCTACAACTTCCGTGTATTGCTTCGTCTCTGCGACGAATGCGGTTTTCACTTGGCTGAGGAGTTCTTTTGGCACAATCCAGCCAAGCTTCCATCGCCTATCGAATGGGTAAACAAGCGGAAGGTCAGAGCCAAGGACTCCGTGAATACGATTTGGTGGTTCTCCAAAACTGAGCATCCATCGGCCGACATCCGCAATGTCCTGACACCATATAGCGAGCGAATGAAACTGCTCTTGAAGAATCCAGCGGCTTTCTACAAAGCCGCCGACCGCCCTTCCGGCCACGAGATTAAAGATCGATTCGGTGAACGGGACAATGGCGGAGCCATTCCGTCGAACCTGTTGCAGTATCCGAACACTGAAAGCAATTCGTTCTACATTCGTCAATGCAAGCAGTATGGGCTGACAAGTCATCCAGCCCGATTCCCGGCGGCGCTCCCAGAGTTCTTCGTCAAGTTTCTCACTAGACCCAACGACCTAGTCGTAGACATTTTTGGCGGGTCGAACACGACTGGGGCGGTTGCCGAGCGACTAAACCGACGATGGCTTTCGATCGAGTGCGAGAAGGATTACGTCGTAACTTCGGCGTTCCGATTCTTTGAAGATCTTGCGGCGAGAGAAATCGACGATTTTCTAAACGCTGCCCGAACGGAGAAGTCGTTGCCTATCACGCTCGCCCATCCCAAGGCAATGCTGTTCTAACAGCGCTATGTGTGGAGGCGCGCGATTAGAGGAAACACATGTCAGAATGTCGATGGTTGGGTTACTTCACCGGCTTCACACTCACTCCGTGAACGTAGAAGTTGCGGTCGTATTCGCCTTCCTTGTAAACGTCGTTCGTGTACTCGATCGCCAGCTTCTGCTCGCCCGCCTTGGCCTTGCCGGTCAGCTTGTACTCTTTCGCCCCGTCGTCGCTTAGCAGCGTTTCCATGCCCACCGCTGCCTCGCCCAAGGTGACTTTGAACTTGGCCCGCTCCCCTTGGGCCGGGTCGCACGAGGCCTTGACGACCAGTTCGTACTCGCCGTCGGCGGGGATTTTGATCGTCGTCTCGGCGGCGCCCCCCGTATAGTAGAACAGCTTTGCTTCGTTATCGTCGTAGCCGAACAGCGCCTGTAGATCGTCGGCCACCTTGAACTTAAACGTCTTGAGATCGACCGCGATCGCATCCCCCTCGGCAGCCGCCGCCAAAGCGACCGCCGCAAGCAACCCAGCCGCAACCAGCACAAAAGCGAGCGATTTCATGGTGTTCTCCTTTTTGTGACAAGAAATGCCGTGCAGAAAAGTAGCAGCCGAAATTATCGTGGATCGCGCGGACGGATTGCAAATCCGTCCTACGAAAAAAAAACAGCCGATCCGACGGAAGTCGAACCGGCTGGTTTTGTGAGCGATGGCAGTAGCGGCGATTTGTCGTAGCGTCAGACTACCTGCGGAGCGGATTGACCGGGATCTCCAGTTCGACCAACTCGACCTGGGCAGAGGTTCGCTGAATGGTGACGGGCAGCAAGGCGGGCGCGCTGGGAGCGACTTCGAGCTCGGCCGGTTGCGCCACTTCCTGCTCGACCGCCGCCTGTTGCAGCACCGCCGGCTGGGCCGGCGATACGCGAATGCCGGATTGGTAAGCCGTTTTGTCGCGCGGATTGATCGGTTGGGCCTGTCGGCGAGTGGCTGCCTCGACCGTTGGCTGGCGGGCTTGCTGCCGACCGGTGGTCACCTTGTAGGGCGACGGGGAATGGGCGGCAGCCGAGATGTTGGCCCTCGCCGCCAGCGGCGACTGCTGCGACGGCCGATAACGAACGTCGCGGGCCGGTTCGGGCATCGGTCTGGGCGGAACCGGATCGTCGCGGAACGGATCGTTGCGGAGCGGATCGCTCAGATGCTGCGGGTACGGCATCGGGGTGCTGCACGAGTTGCAGGCCGTCGTGCAGCCCATGTTGCCGCCGCCGCAATGGCCGCGCTGGAACAGGTGCGGTCGGCAGCCGCCGAACAAGCTGCCGCCGGGGCAGCACTTGTTGCACGGCAGCAGGCAGTCGAGCATTCGCCCCACGCGTTTGATCGCGCACAACAGGTGCGGCCGTGGGCAGCAACTATCGTAGCCGTAGCGGATGCCGGTCGAACAGCCGACGGTGGTAGCGCACCCGCAGCCTCCGCCCCCGTGACTGCCGGCGTATCCGCCAGCGCGCCCGGCATGAAAATCGGCGTACTCCACATGTTCGGCCGGGCGTAGGACAGAGCGCGAAACAGCCGCCGGCTGCTGAGCCCAGGCGAGCGTTTGGATCGCCCCCATCGCGGCGAACGAGACCATCAGGACTAGCTTGTTCATTCTCCCCCCTCCTTGGACCCGCGTGGCGGCTGGCTGGCCAAGATCACGGGCGAGCAAAATCGGCATCAGCGGAGCAACCGCTACGAATGGTAATGGTCATCGAACCGGCAAATGCGGATTGGCCAGAAGTTTCGGCAGGGAGGTTAGAGTCGCCCCCTGCTTCACAGAGGACGCAACCCTCCTGGCTTAGCATGGTGGCGGGCAAAAAATCTAATGTTACGAGCCAAGCATGGGCCCCGGCCGACGAATAACTGCTATCCAACAACGGCGGCAAATCGCTGATGCGTTGCCGAGCGTCTGTGCAAGTCGTGTTGTCGTAAGGAGTTAGCTATGTTTGGCAAGCCGCATTGGTTCCGCCCGAAGGCAATTGGCTGGGGGATTGCTCCCGTAAGCTGGCAGGGCTGGATTTACGCGGCCCTGTGGGTCGGCGCGATCGCTGGCCCGTTCGTGCTGCTGCTGGGTCGCTATCAGCCGCTGGAAGCGCTCGCCTGGATGGGGCTGGGAATTGGCGCTCTGGCTTTCGACGTGCGACAAATTCTGCACACGATGCGCGTTCCAATGGCTTCGACGGTCGCTGCCCAGACTTCCGCCCAGCGGGAAAACAACGTTCTGTACATTCTGGACGACGACCAGCCGCATCCGCGCGTGGCAACGCGGGGCTACAACTTGCAGATGAAGTAGGCTTGCGGTCGAGCTAGGAACTCTTCAACATCCGGTTGGCCAGGCTGGACGTGGCCTCGTCGTCGTTGTCCCATAAGTCGGCGAGCGAGCGGCGAATGCGGCGCCGGGCGGTGCGCAGGTAGTAGCGGCCGGTTTCGATCGCAAATTGCAGTTCGAGTTCGTCGCCATGGTGGTTGCGGACGAGGGAATCGAGACGGTTCAGCACGCAGGCGCTGGCGTAGATTTCGATCGCCGCGTCGGCAACTCGCCCTAGTTGATATTGCCTATCGACGATCCCCATTTGATAGGTCCGCAGCAGCCGCTCGACGTTGGCGCCCAATTGGCTCACCAGTTTCCCCAGAACCGCTGCGTCGGACTCCAGTTCCGGGCTACGCACCGAGACCGTCGGCGCGACGAGCAGCGAACCGATCTTTCGCCCGGCAAAGCGCCCCAGCCGGGCGACATTGTTCAGCGGCGAGTGGATCGCGTTCAATATTCCCTGCAATTCCATTCCCACGTCGCGCATTCCGACCAGCGCGGTGAAGGCCCGCAGCACTTCGTTGGCCCCTTCGCCGATCGTGTTGATCCGGGCGTCGCGCATCATCCGCTCGAAAGGTTGATCCGTAAAATACGCCGTGCCGCCGTGCAATTGAAACGTGTCGTTGACGATCCGCCACAAGGTTTCCGTTGCAAAGACCTTGAGCATGGCCGTTTCGAGCATGAAGTCTCCCGCGCCCGAGTCCATCAGCGCCGCGGTTTGATACGTGCAAGCTTCCATCGCAAACGTCCCGGCTTGCATGTAGGCCAGTTTTTCTTTTACTAGTTCAAAGCTCCCGAGCGTCTGGCCGAACTGGACGCGGCGGTTGGCATGTTCAACCGCCCGGGCGACGCAAAACTTCGCCGCGCCGGTGCAACTGGCGCCGAACGTCGTCCGCCCGAAATCGAGCACCGTCAAAGCCACCTTCAATCCCTTGCCGAGCTGTCCCAGCACGTTCTCGCGCGGGACGAACATGTCGTGAAAGGCCAGGCGGCTGGTCGCCGTGCCGCGCACGCCGCACTTTTCCATCCGCTTTTCCACGACCTCGAAGCCGGGCATGTCGGGCGTGACCAGAAAGGCGGTGATCTTGCTGTCGCGCCCATCGGCCGTGGGCGTGCGGGCCATCACCGTCAACACCTGGGCGATGCCGCCGTTGGTAATCCACCGTTTTTGTCCGTTCAAAACGAAGCCGCGGCCGTCGTCGGTAGGTGTTGCCAGCGATTGCACGTTGGCGGCGTCGCTCCCCGCTTCGGGCTCGGTCAGTGCGAAGGCGCTAATCCACTCGCCGCTGGCCAGCTTCGGCAGCCACTGGCGCCGTTGCTCGTCAGTGCCAAACAAAACCAGCGCCCGCGGCCCGATCGAATGGTGGGCATTCACAAATAGCGCCGTGCTGCCGCAATGCCCTCCCAGCACTTCCAGAACGCGACAATAAGACACCTGCGACAAATCCAAGCCACCGACCGAGCGCGGCAAACACGCCCCTAGGACGCCGAGCTCGCCTAGGCCCTGCACCACGCGGTCGGGAATGTTCGCCTGGCGGTCGATGGCGACCGGATCGACCTCGGCCAGGCAAAACTCCCGCAGCCGTTGCACCAACTGATTCACCCCCTCGTCGCCGTGCAGAGACGGATACGGGAGCAGCCGTTCGCCCAAATACTGACCAAAAAACAGCCCCTTGGCGAAACCGAGTTCCTGCGGCTGGTCGCCCAAAATCTCTTCGGCCTGGCGAATCTGCTGCTGGCGGTCGGGCGGGTTCATGCTGGCTCCTTGAACGACGAAATGACGCGTGCCGAATGAATCGTGGAATTTTACGCCGTATGCGACTGGGCGACGAATATCAGCTTTTTCCGGCGGGAGTTCGCGACGAAACGCCTGTCAAGTGTCAAGCTAGGGAAAGCCGGCAGCAGGTGTCTGCCAGCTTGTCGCCAAACCTGCACGGCGGGGCGTCTCGCGTGTATAATCCTGGCAGTTAGACTATATAAATGACGCTACGAGTACCGGCCCAGCAGTCGTTCGATGGCACGAAAAGAGAATATAGACCGAATCCTGCGCGACTGGCCCTACGACCCGCAAGGCATCAGCGTGCGGAAAAAGAAGGGGGACGACGGTCGCGATGTGATTCAGATGCGGCTCGATCTGGGCCTGTTGCAGCTTGAGGCGGCGGGCCGGCCCGATGGGACGCGACCGCAGGGAGGCGAGACCTACTTCGACTATCTGATTGGCCGCACCGTGCAGGACGGCGCCGAGTTCGTCATGTCGGAAGAAGAGTGCGAAGAGGCCGACCGCGAGTTCGTGCAGTACTATCACCGGCGAATTTGCTGGCTGGCGCTGCGCGAGTTTCATAGCGCGGTGGCCGACGCCGACCACACGCTGAACATGATGGACTTTTGCCGCGACCATTCGCCCGACGAGCAGTGGACCCTCTCGCACGAACAGTACCGCCCCTTCGTGCTGTTCCATCGCACGCAAGCCGCGGCCCTGGCCGCCTTGGGCGACAAGGGTGCCGAAGCGGCGGTCGAGTCGCTCAATGCGGGGCTCGACAAAATGCGAGAGGTCTTCGTCGAGTACGAAGCCGAGGACGAATTCGACGAGGACGAGCTCGTCCAGCGGCTGATCGAGCTGCGCGAATCGCTGCGGCAGCATTTCCGCGTCGGCCGCACGCTGCAAGAGCAGTTGGAAGAAGCGATCGAGAACGAAAAGTATGAACTGGCGGCCGAAATCCGCGACGAACTGAACCGCCGCAACACGCGGGCCCGGTAGGCGTCCTCAGACGCTAACGAAAGGGAGTAGCCACGGATGGAACACAGATGAAACACGGATAGACCTGCCAACTTCCACGCGCCCTGCGCGTAGTTCAAAGACGGAAACCGCGGATGTAACGGATTGCGCGGATGCGGAAAGAGTGCCTACCTTCCGAATCCGTGAGAATCGGTGTTTCATCCGTGGCTCATTTCTTCCCATCCGCGACAATTAGCGCCATCCGCGGTTCACTCCTTCCGACCGAAATTGGTTCCGACCACGCCGGGCTGTGAAAAGTGGCTTCTTCATCATTTACTAGGCATCAGTTCCGCCGCGTGGGGCCGGTCGGCACGATCTGTTGCAACTCCTGCTGCATTTGCGTCAGCCAATCGTTGCCGGGATGCTCTTGGAGCGCTTCGTGGATCAATGCCCTCGCCTCGCGCGGGCGGCCCGTATCGCGCAGGAAAGTCGCCAGGTTGGCGGCATACGGGGCCACGCGGGGCTCGAGTTCGTAAGCCGCGCGAAAGGCATCCTCCGCCTCTTTTCGCCAGCCTTGCAACGAGCGCAAAAAACCCAGCCGCGTTTGCAAGCCGGCGTTGTCGGGCACCAGCAAGGCATCGTGTTCGAGCAGGGCCAGTTCGCCATCTCGCAGCCGGTTGGCTTCGTCCTCCAGCGGCCCTGCCTGGGCGAGCAACTCGCGGGCGGCTGCGGCATTGCCCGACTGCGCAAGCTGCCGGGCCTGGGCCAGCGACTGCTCGACCCGGCGTACCAGCAGGGCGGCCAGATTGGCCCGCGACCCAACGGCGTCGGGCTCGACGCGCAGCGCCGTGCGATAGGCCGCTTCCGCCTTTTCCGGTTGTTGCAAATTCTCGTACAAAACGCCCCGCATCCGATGCCCGCCCGCCCGGTCGCTATCGACATTAGCCGCGACAAACGCCTCGGCAATTGCTTTCTGCAAGGCGGGCTTCTCGGTGCGGCTGAGTGCCAGTGGCGGCAGCGGCGCGAGCAAATATCCCGCTTCGACCCGCACGGCGCGGGCCGGATCGTCCAGCATTTCGCCCGCCAGCCGGGTCAGCGCTTCGCTATCCAGCCCCTGCAAACTGCCGACGGCAGCGGCCCGAACCTGCGGGTCGCGGTCTTTCAGGGCTTTCGCCAGCGCCTGATTGATCAGTTCATCCGAGCCCACGTACGGCGCCAGTTCCATCGCCGCGGTGGCCCGCGCGATGGCCGGCATATTGCCGTTGGTCGCCAAACGTGCGAGTTGCTCAGGAGCATCGGCCGCCCCGGTGCGGGCCGCGTGCAGCGCCTCGGCATAGTGCGGCTCACGCTTGCGATCTTTTCCGTACCACTGGTCGAGCTGCTGATCCGCCCAGCGATCGACTTGGGCCAAGCGCGCCTGCACCTGCTCGTCGCCGCTGGCCGCCACGCGCAACCATTCGGCATATTCTTTGGTTTTGAGCGAGGCAAGCATCGTTGATTCCAGCCCCGAGCCCCCAACCCCCTCCTTCAAATGACAGCCGGTGCAAGCGTTCGGCGTGCCCAGCTTCACGCTCAAGTCGGGGCGCGGGATGCGAAAACTATGATCGCGGCGCGGATCGACCGCCATGTAGGTCGTCTCCGGCATGTGGCAATCGACGCATTGCGTTCCCCCCTTCCCTGCGGCATGGCGGTGATGATTGAAGCTGTCATACTTGCCCGCCGGGTGTTGATGACACGACGTGCAAACCTTGTTACCCTCGTGCTTCAGCCGGGCGGTATGCGGATCGTGGCAGTCGGTGCAGCGAATCCCCTTGTGATACATCTTGCTCTGCAAAAACGAGCCGTGCTCGTACACCTCGTCCAAGATCTGGCCGTCCGCGTGGTAGGTACCCGCCGGGAGCAGGTTGTTCGAAAAATAGTCGTAGTAGTTGCACCCCGCCGTGTACTCGTCATGCACGACGCGCCGCCGCGAGTGGCACGGGGCGCAGGCCTGGATTTCCCCCTGCGAGCTGGCCCCTTTCAGCCCGGCCAGCGCATAGCCGTGGTTGCGGTCCCAAAAGAGCGAGCTCGCGCCGGCCAACTGCACGTGCAGGCTGCCGGGGCCGTGGCACGCTTCGCAACTCACGTCGATCTCAGAAAACGTCGTGTGATAGCCGAGCGTGGCGACGTCGAAATTCTTTTGCAGGTTGGTCGAGTGGCAGTCGGCGCACATGTTGTTCCACCGCTGGGCGACACCGGTCCAGTGCAGCTCGTCGTTGGGTTCGAGCTTCTCTTGCACGTCGGGCGGATCGAGGTGAAACCACTTTTTCGCCTTGGTGTCCCACGAAACTCGGAGCACCTGCACGCGGGCGATCTCATGCTCCGGCATGTCGGCCGGGCGGTCGAATTCGACCATGTATTGCTGCAGCGGATCGACGCCGAAGACGTACTTGATCTCGAAATCGGCCAGCTTGCCATCCGGCCCTTCGGTGTGGATGAAGAACTTGCCGTCCTGGCGGAACATGCGCGAGGTGACGCCGTAGTGTTCGAGCTCGGCATCGTTGAAATCGCCGAGCACGGTCGCTTCGGTTGCCACGTCCATCGCCAGGTCGTGGTGCGAGCCGGTCCACTGCTCGTGCTCGGGCTGGTGACACTGCACGCACGATTGCCGGCCGACGAACGTCGCCTGGGCGTCGGCGGGCAAGCCGTAGTACCAATCGGCCCAGACGGCGGTCGAGATCAAGAGCGAAACGACCAGCAGCGCCCCGGCCACCCAGAGCGCGCGGCGCGGCGCTGGTCGCGGGTGTTTCAACTCCACACGTTTTGCTTTCATTCCCCTGCCTTTGTTCGCTCACGCGCCTGCTGTTTCCACGAACCCTTCAGGATATTCGAGCCACGCCCCGCGGGGAACCCACGCCCGCCCCGGTTCGCAGCGCCAGGCGGGCCGCTATACTGCCATCCTTCTGCCCGCATTGCCCTTTCGTCCGCCGACTGGAGCCCCTGCTGATGTCCGTCGTTGCCACCGAGCACGTGCTGGTCGTTCCGACCGAAGTGTTCCACAAACTGGGCCATTTCCAGGGTTTTTGCGGCGATACCGACCGCTATCTGGCCCACCTTTTGGACCCGCGGCACACCAGCTATCGGCCGCGGTCCGAGATGGAGCAAGATCCCGGCTTCAAGCAACTCATTCCCTACGTCGTCTTTCGCCACCGCGATGCGGAAGGCCGCGTCAGCCTGTTTCAATACACCCGCGGCAAGGGGCAGGGCGAGGCCCGCCTGCACGCCAAGCGAAGCATCGGCATCGGCGGGCACATCTCGTCCGACGATGCGCGGGCCGCCAGCGCCTACGAAGAAGGGATGCGGCGCGAACTGGCCGAGGAAGTCGAAATCGACACGCCGCACCGCTCGCAAATCGCCGGCCTGATCAACGACGACGAGACCGAGGTGGGCCGCGTTCATCTGGGGGTCGTACACCTGGTCGATGTCGATCGCCCCGCCATTCGCCCCCGCGAAGCCGACATCCTCGACACCGGCTTTCGCCCCGTCGGCGAAATGCTGGCCGATCTTTCGCACTTTGAAACTTGGTCGCAGATTTGCTTGCAGGCGCTGTTTGCGTAGCGCGATTCTTTCAAGCCTGACTCGCTTGCGAAGAATGCGAGGTAGAGCGTAGCGACGTAACCGTTCACGCCCCGGCTAGTGTTGGGGCTGTGATTCGGGCGAAGTGGGCG
>JBBDYF010000174.1:0-21429 GCA_040901775.1 Pirellulaceae bacterium
CGGCTGGTCGGCCGGCGGCGAACCGGGTGAGCGAATTTCGCTCGAGCCGTTTGCCGATTTCGCCTTTCAGTACGATACCGACAAAAACGGCACGCTGGAGAAAAAGGAATGCTCGGCGTCGTCGGCCCTGGCGAGCCGCTTTTCGCAGGGCGACCGCGACAAGGACGGCCACATCAGCCCGGCCGAGTACGAAGAGTTTCGCGACCTGTTCGCCCAGTCGCAAAACGTGGTGCTGGCGATCGAGCCGGGGGCCAGTGCTGGCGCCGGCCAGCCGCAGGTGCGTTGGCAATTTGAAAAGTTCGTCCCCTTTTGTGCCTCGCCGCTGGTCTATCGGGGGCGCGTCTTCACGGTCAAAGACGGCGGCATCTTGAGCTGCCTCGCCGCCGCCACCGGGATTGCCCACAAGACGGGGCGCGTCGTCGGCACCAGCAACTATTATGCGTCGCCGGTGGGGGGCGATGGCAAAGTGTACCTGCTCAGCCAGCGGGGGACGCTCTCGGTCGTCGAGGCCGGCGACCAGTGGCGGGTAATCCACTCGGCCGAGTTCGGCGAAGAGACCTACGCCACGCCGGCTCTGGTAGATGGCCGCATCTATCTGCGTACCAGCGGGCATCTGTATTGTTTTGGAATTAGCGAATAGCAACGCGGATCGAGTATAATGCGCGAGCTGGGGGTGCAATGTCCCGGACGCAAACAGCCGAGGGAGTGAACATGGAGACGTTAGAAATGGGGCGCGTCACGACCGAAGCGACCGTCGAGAATTACGGCGATTTGTGGATGGCGGAAAAGGGATTGATTCCTACCGAACAGGTGCAACGGATCACGGTCCCTGACGCTCTGGTCGATACCGGCGCGACGCTCCTCTCTTTGCCGACGCGAATGATCAAACAATTGGGACTCATTCCGGTTACAACGAAGCAGATCGTCAGCAGCAAGGGAACGACCCAGGCGATGATGTACTCGGCCGTTCGGCTGACCATCATGGGCCGCAGTTGCACGGTCGATGTGATGGAAGTGCCCGACGACGTTCCGCCGCTGGTGGGACAGATCCCGCTCGAACATCTCGACTTCGTCGTCGATCCCCGCCAACAAAAGCTGATCGGCAACCCTCGCCACGGCGGCGAGCACATTTACGAAATGTATTAACTGCCTTGGCCCACCACGCGGCGAATCGTTTCGCGGCTCACCGGCTCGATCACGCCTCGTTCGGTGACGATCGCTTTGATCAGGCGGGCCGGGGTCACATCGAAGGCCGGATTATAGACGCCGATTCCATCGGGCGCGGTCTGCCGCCCGAAGCCGTGGGTGATTTCTTCCCGCCCGCGCTGCTCGATCGTAATTTCGTCGCCCGAGTCGATCGCCAGGTCGAAGGTCGTCGTCGGGGCGGCGACGTAGAACGGAATGCCGTGGGCCGCGGCGAGCACCGCCACGCTGTAGGTGCCGATTTTGTTGGCCGTGTCTCCGTTGGCCGCGATTCGGTCGGCCCCGACGATCGCCGCCTGCACCTTCCCTTCGCGCATCACCTGGCCCGCCATGCTGTCGCAGATGAGAGTCGCCTCGATTCCCCGCTGGGCCAGTTCCCAAGCGGTCAGCCGCGAGCCCTGCAAGAGCGGCCGCGTTTCATCGACGAAAACATGCAGCTTTTTTCCCAGATCTTGGCAGGTGAAAAAGACGGAGAGTGCGGTGCCGTATTCCGAGGTGGCGAGACCGCCGGCGTTGCAGTGCGTGAGTACGCCGCTCTGGTCTGGCAGCAATTCCGCTCCAAACCGGCCAATGGCGTGGCAAATGGCCCGGTCCTCTTCGTGAATGGCGCGGGCCTCGGCCAGCAGGGCGGCATGCGCCTCATCCGACGAGCTACCGCGAAGTAGTTCCTTCCCCTTGGCCCGCATCCGGTCCAAGGCCCAGAAAAGATTGACCGCCGTCGGCCTGCTGGTCGCCAGGTAGTCGGTCACTTCGGCGAGCCGGGCCGCCAAGGCTGCGTCGTCGCCGGCCTGCTGCAGACCGAGCACGACGCCATACGCGGCGGCGATGCCAATCGCCGGAGCGCCGCGGACGCGAAGTTGCTTGATCGCTTCCCACACCGCCGCGACATCGCGGCACTCGATCTCGACCAGTTCGGTCGGCAAGCGGGTCTGGTCGAGCAGCGCGAGATGGCCGCGCGCATCGCCGACCCAGCGGAGAGTTTCGGCCTTGGACGCCATCACTGGGCCTCATTCCCAAGTTTTCGCCGCAACTCCGCGTTTTCGCGCTGCAAGGCGGCATTCTCGGCCGCCATCTGCTGGTGGGCGGCGTCAGCCTGCTGACGGGCAGCATCCGCCTGGTGGCGAGCAGCGTCGGCCTGCTCACGAGCAGCGTCGGCCAGATCGCGGGCCTCGGCACGGTTCAACAACCATTGGCCCGTTGTCGGATTGCGAAGTCGAAGGCTCGTGCCGTCGGCCTCCAACTCCAGCCCCAACTCAACGCTGGGCAGGCGTCCCTCGACCGGCTCGATGGGAATGTATTGCCCCTGAGCGAGGCGGAAGCCTTGCAGGCGCGGCTTCAAGTAGTCGCTCGTGGGATCAAACAGGAAATACTCGGGGATGTGAAGGACATCTCGATAGAGCCGCAGCTTGGTTTGCATGTCCTCGCGGCGCGTCGATTTCGAGGTGATTTCAACAACCGCGTTGGGAGTGCGGCCTTCCTCCCAGAGGAGATAGTAGTCGCGCGGCCGCATCTCCGCACCGCGGACGATCATGGCATCCGGCGATACGTGTTTGCGGCGGTTTCCTTGCTCGTAGAAGAGCAACAAATCTCCGGTAACGTAAACTTGCTGGCCGGCAAAATAGTCGATCAGCGCGTCGATCGTTTCGATCATCACCCTGCGATGCAGATCGGTTTCGCCCATCGGTCGTCCGTCCGAGGTGGGATAATCGGAGGAGCCAAATTCTCGCTCTACGATAGGCTGGGGAACGGTGGTTGTCATCGCTAAGTCCGATTTCTTGCGAGCATGGGGAGCGAGCCAGACAGGTTGGCCGCCTACTGTACGAATGCGGAATTTACCGACGACGGTAATTCTACCATTGGTTCTCGCGGGATGCAGGAATGGGCGATTGCCTTTCCCTTCCACACGACTGCCGAGCTCGAAATCACCGGCGCCCCATGGTCAGCGCTGCCACAATTGTTTTATACAATTCCCCACGAGACAGTGGATAGTCAGCAATTAGAACTCGACGTGAAAACGAGCGCAGTAGATGTCGCAATCGCTGGCGCCGGTCGATGCGTTTTTAAGGAACGCATGAATCCAATTGATTTGCACCTTTGAATAGGCATTCCAGTACCAGTTGAGGCCAAGCGTTGCATCATGCACGCGACCGGGGCCGGGCGAGGCCGGCGGTCCGGCGGCGAACCCGATCGGTACGGCATCCGCGTCGTTTAAGCTGACGTAGCTCCAGCGGGCCACCACTTCCCACGCCCCCAAGCCGCAAAAATTGGCCTCCCCGTCTGAAGTGAAAAAATCGCTGGACGGCGCCACCCGGTCAAAAACGCCGAAGAGTCGATTATAGGTGCGGTTCTCGCCAGTCAAAAAGATCCCCCCCTGGACGTAAGCGCCGTCGTAAAACACCTGCGGGTTTCCAATCTGGTTGACCGATGTCGCCATATATTCAGCTTGGAAATGGCTTGGGCCATATTGCCCCGCCAGTTGAAGGCCAAAGAAATTGAACGCGTCGGCCGCCAGGCGGCCGGTATTTGCAAATGGCGGCGTGCCATTGACCGTCAGTCCGCCTCCCGCCGGATCGCCCACAAAAAACTCGGGAATCGCTTGAGCTTGATAGAATGGGATGGGATTGGCGGTGCTCGCCGTCAAGCGGGAGTAGTCGTAGTGTCCTCCCGCATGCAAAAGATATCTTCCTTCGGTTTTCTCGTCGAAGTACATCAGGTGAGTCAAGCGGCCGGCCGTGGAAAAGCCTCCTTGGTCGCCGATATCAGTGGCGAATCGAGAATCGCCGAGCGGCGCGTTGTTAAAGCCGCCCGTGCGGTAAATCCCATAAGCCCAGGACCACATTTCGTTGTCTGATTTGTCATGGGCCATGATTCCGACTCGCCGAAAGGGATCAAGGGCTTGAAACGGTAGCGAACGCTCGAGAAATTCAAGCTGTCGAATCGACGTCAACGAGTCCATGGAGGTCGGTTGGCGATAATGGCCAATTCGGAGGTTGCCAAGCACTGGTAGCTGCTGCTGCTCGCCCCAAACATCCATGAAGCTCGGACGGCCGGCGGTCGCGAAATCCATTTCCAGGGAGTAGGTCATGAACTCGCTCAGGTTCCCCACGGCTTGCAGGCGTGCCCGTCGAAATCCGACACCGTCTTGAATGTCGCCGAGGGTCGATCGGTTGATTGCATCCTGCTGGAAGAGCCCTGTGTCGAGATGAAAAAAACCAGTCACACGCACGCTGGGAAAATGAGGTGACTCAGCGGCGACCAGCGAGGTTTCGAGTGCGGCACTGTGTCGCTCGGCAATAGGGACGAACGGAACGACTTCAGATCGCACACGAGTATTTACCGGCGGCGACTCTAAGGCTAAGGGATGCTGCTTAAAAAGATCGTCAGCGGCGTGGGACGCCCGCGACGACCACTCTTGGGCAGTTCCTGGATCAGATATCAGCAGGCATACGCAGACCACGAACCAGCCCGCGAATCGTCTTCCATGGCGGAATTTCATAAGCCGAACCTCCTTGTAAGGGGCAAGTTGCCGGTTGTCTGCAAGTTTGTCCATCAATCTACGCAATGTGAACAATAGCTACGAGATGTGAAAATGCGTTGTCACAAGCTTGGCGATCATGATGTAAAGCGGAATTCCAATTGTCACGTTGTACGAGAACGTCAAACCGAGACTAGCGGCCAAGGGCAATGTGGGGCTCGCTTCGGGAATTGCCAATCGCTGCACGGCGGGCACCGCGATATACGACGCCGATCCACATAGCACCGCGAACAAAACGTAGGTTCCCAGTTCGAGATTTGCCCCAGTCGCCATCGCGTAAGCGTGGGCAGCAAAAATTCCCACCGTGGCAAAGATGTTCGGGGTCACGAGACCGTACACAATAAACCGCCATCCCGCCTGTTTCAGATCGAGCAGCCGCCGGGAGGCCGTGATGCCCATTTCAAGCAAAAAGAGGCAGAGCACCCCTTCAAAGAGCTTCACGAACAGCAGGTCGTCCTTGTCCGTGACATGGGCGCCTTGCAGACGGCTAATGAAGCCGATCAAAATGCCGCCAAAAAGCAAGTAAATCCCCGGGTTTAGAAACACTTCATGGAGCAATTCCTTGTTGAACATGCCGCCTTTGACATGATGGTCGGACAGCGGCTGGTGCTCGATTTTTTCCAGCGACATTTCCGCCTCGAACTCGATGGCGCGGCTCAAGTCGTCGCTTGCGCGGTTTTCGGTCGACTTGAAGTTGCCACTGATTATCTGGCCGCTGCCATAACTTGCTGCCGCCCCTTTTTGCGGTCGTTCCGCGTTGGAGACATGCGATGTAAGCTCGTGGCCGACACGAGACTTGCCGAGCCCATTGGCATCGAAACCAGGCTCATCCCGGGTATTGCCGCGCGCGTCGAGCCCCTGGCGTCGCAGTCGCGAGACCAAAAAAAGCGCCACGAGGCAGCCCGGAATTTCCATGACGGCCAGCATCACGGGCATGTAAGGAGCAAAAGCGATGCTCGACGCCGTGAGCACTCCCACGCACGTGACAAACGTGCCCGCGGAATCCGATCCGTAATAGCCGGCAATGGTCGCCGCGTCGATCTTGCGGAGCCCGACTAACCGCCGCAGGATGAAATAGGCCACGATGCCAATGCAGAAGTTGGTGCAAAAACCAACAGCGACGAAGCCGAGCGCCTGGCGAAGCGAATCTGTCGAAAGCGACGCTAATTCCTCGCCCCCGTGCCAGCCGATCGCCAACAGCAGATAAATTGTCAGCCCTTGATAAATCACATAGGGAAACTCAAAAGTGACCTTCAAAAGAGGAATGCTGAACCCCAAATAGAAGAACAGCAGAAGTGGCTTGAACAGGTTATGAACAAAATTGTCCCAAAACTCGTGGAAGAGGGTCATCGCGTATATCCTTGACGAAGATGTATGAATAACGTGCCACGGACGCGCGCGCCGCGATCAGTGCCGATAGCGCGTGCATCGCATCGAGGGGCGAGGGGCATCGAGAGGCGGCTAGAGACTTCTCTATTCGCGCTCAATCGTCGACGGTTGTTTAGAATGTGCGCAGCTTAAGGCGCAGCTTGAGCCCGACGAGAACTCGGGGCGTTAGATTCGGCGTCGATGCAGACAATCGAACAGGTCGCGCGAATTCGAGAAGAAGCCGCGACCGCCGGCGGACAGACTCGGCTGCCAAAGAGGTTGCAAATCGACAATCCAGAAGAACGAACTTTCGTGGTCGTCCACGCTGTCGGCGGTCAGTTCCTTCCTCTCTTCATCATAGCACGGAGCCGGCAAATCAGGGCAGAATGATGAACGATCTTTTTCGCCACCGAAGGGAGAAAGCCCGAATTGGCAGCAAAACGCCGCAAGGCCCATGAGCTCAGGCACAGTGGCAAGAGCTAGCACTACGACAAGTAAGATGCGGCCGGTAACCATTGGTTGGCAAGCGATGCGCGGCTGATTCCAGCTAAAGCTGATTGTCGCTACTGTTCTTTTAATCGGTCCATTTTAATCAAATCTCCAGGCGTAAGCAATGCCCAGATAACTCTGGGTTGATCCGTTGATCCGTTGATCCGTGGCGCTGTCCCCAAGTAGGCTGTCCCAGGAAAAACGCTATCAAACGATGGCCTAGAACCCGCAGATTTCTGCCATCACCAGAGGCTACAGCGGCGCATACCTCAGGCCGAATGTCTCGGCGACCGCAAGATTTGTGATCTTGCCGGCGCGCACGTTGACGGCCGATGCCAGCGGGGGCGAGCTTTGGCAGGCGGCGTCGATGCCGGCGTTGGCGAGCTGCAACACCCACGGCAGCGTTACATTGCAGAGGGCGAAGGTGCTGGTCCGGCCTACCGCGCCGGGCATGTTGGTGACGCAGTAGTGCAGCACTCCCTCTTCCAGATACGTCGGATCGCTGTGGGTGGTGGGCCGGCTCGTCTCGACACAGCCCCCCTGGTCGATCGCCACGTCGATAATCACCGAGCCGGGCTTCATTTGTTTGAGATCCTGCCGAGAGATCAGCCGCGGCGCCTTGGCGCCCGGAATCAACACGGCGCCGACGACCAGATCGGCCAGCCGGAGTTGCTGCCGGATCGTGTGCCGGTCGCTGTAGAGAACGTTGACGTTGGCCGGCATGATGTCGTCGAGATACCGCAGCCGGTCCATGTTCACGTCGAGGATCGTTATATCGGCTTGAAAACCGGCGGCGATCTTGGCGGCGTTCGCACCGACGACGCCGCCCCCCAGGATGGTGATGTGCGCGGGGGCCACGCCGGGCACTCCGGCCAGCAAGATGCCGCGCCCCATTTGGGGCCGCTCCAGGTACTTGGCCCCTTCTTGAATGCTCATCCGGCCCGCCACTTCGCTCATCGGGGTGAGCAGCGGCAGGCGGCCCTGCCCGTCGCGGAGCGTTTCGTACGCCAGGCAAGTCGCCCCGCTGGAAAGCAGCGCCTCGACAAGATCGCGGCTGGCGGCGAAATGAAAGAAAGTAAACAACGTCTGCCCGGCGCGAATCAACGGGAACTCGTCGGCCAGCGGTTCCTTGACCTTGACGATCAGCTCGGCCCGCGCAAAGATCTCGGCTGCGGCCGGCACGATCTGCGCCCCTTCGGCAGCGTATTCGGCATCGGCGATGCCGCTGCCAATGCCCGCCCCGGCTTCGATCAGCACCTGATGGCCCGCGCCCACCAGTTCCTCGACACCCACGGGCAGCATCGCCACGCGATATTCGTCGCGCTTGATTTCTTTGGGAACTCCGATGAGCATGGATCGTCGCTTTCTCTCTGCGCCGGAACATTGTCGCGAAACGAAGCCGCCTTACGAAGTTTAGCGGGCGAGGTGTTGGCGACCAACGGCAGGCCGACCAGCAAGGCTATCCCGCGGCCGCGGCCGGCTGAGTCAGCAAGGGCCGCCAGGCGGCGATTTGGGCGAGCAAATCCTTCATCGAAAGAGTGACCAGGTCGGCGCCCGCCTTCTCTAGCTCGGCCGTTTCCGATCGGTCGCTGCCGCCAAACCGGGCAACGATGATCTTCAGCTCGGGAAACTGTTGACGCAGCCGCTTGCACGTATAGCGCAGTTGCGTCAGCCCGCCGGGGTGAATCGAACAGAGGCAGAGTAGGTGCGGATCCAGCTCGGCAATGGGTTCGTGCAAATCCGAAGCGATGGTGGGCCGCGGCAGCAGCCGCACGTCCCAGTCCTTTTCGGCCAACAGCTCCAGGGGGAGCGTGTCGGAAAGGGCTTTGGCCGGCAGGGCCGCGATCCGCAGGGTTTCTTTCTGAGATCCAGAATCTCCACTGGCGACGACATCGGACGGGCCCCGTTCTGCTTTGAGTGCCGTCATCACCTCGCGGATGGCGGTCGCCATGGCGTCCTCATCCTCGGTGGTGAGCAAACGGCGCTCGCGATCGCCGCGGGCCTGCACCAGCGAGGGAATGACCATCTCGTCCACGAATTCGGTCGGAGCGTGTGATTCTAAATATTCCACCGCGATCTCAACCGCTTCGTCTTCGTCGCGGGCGATCAGTCGCTGGTAGAACAACGTGCGCGGATCGAGGGCCTGCTCGTCGCTCAACAGCACGTACAAATAGCGGAACCGGGGAATGTGCCGGGCAGCCACCACCAGACAGACGGTCAGCGGACCGGCCAGCAACAGGCCAATGCCGCCCCAGAGAAACGTCCAAAAGGCAACGGCCACGATGAATCCCACGGCCGAGACACCCAGGCTGCGGCCGTAGAGAATCGGTTCCAGCACGTTGTTCGTAATCAACTCGAGGCTGACGATCAGGCTCACCACCACGATCGCGGGCCACCACTCGCTAAACTGGGCAAAGCTCGTGGCGACCGGAAAGATCGCGGCGATCCAGGCCCCCAGGAAGGGAATGTAGCGCAGCACGGCGGCGAGAAAGCCCCACAACAGCGCGAATTCGACACCGATCAGCCACAGGCCCAGTGCCAAAGCAATGCCATAGGTCGCATTGATGATCGCCTGCATTTGCAAAAACCGGCTGATTCGCGACATGGCCTCGTCCACGGCCTTCGTGGCGGCGGTCAACTGCCCTTTACCCATCAGCCAGATCGCCCGGTTCCGCAGGTTTTCGCGATCGACCAGCATGAAGATCGTCAGGACCAAGGCCAGGGCTACCTGGCCGAGAGTTTCGAGCATCGCGGCGCCGATTGCCGTCGCGACTGCCAGTGCGGACGACTCTTCGGGCGGCGGCTCGGGCGCGACGGGGATTGGCTCGACCGGCGCGGCATCCACGGGATCCACGGGCGCTGTTGTCAGCGGTGCCTGACTGGCGTTCGCATCGGTCGCCACAGCTTCCGCCGCCGGCTGGGCGAGGTCTGCAGTCTCAACTTCGCCTTTCTCGACTTCGTCTTCTACCCAAGCGGCTCGAACGTTGCTCCAGGCCTCGCCGACGTCGGTCATGCTCTTGGGGCGCGAGAGACTTCGCACCGACCGCAATTTCGTGCGCACATTCCGCGAAAACTGTGGCAACTCGGCGGTGAAGCCGTTGAATTCCCAGCTAACCAGCGACGTCACCGCAGCACCCAGCAATGCGAGGAACAGGATGATTCCCAGGATCGAGGGAACTCGCCCCAAGCCCCGGCGCTCCAGAAAGGTGACCACCGGCCCCAGCACCGCCGTTAGAAAAGCGGCCAGGACGAAAGGAATGACGATGAACTTCGCCCAAAACAGCGCGACGACCGCAATCGCCACCATCACGGTTGCCGTTAACAGTACGATTGCCACGCGCCAGTCGAAGCCCACCGGCGGGGTCACTTCCAACATCCCGCCAGCCGGGGAGAGGGTGGCCGGCGTCTTGTTCAGGGCTTTGTTTGAATCGGCGGGCATACAGGGCGAACCAGCAGCACTCCGAGACATGACACGTCCTTAGGACAAACCCCTTACCGAGACGATCGCCGGCTTTTACCGCGCGTCTCCCACAGCTTATTGCACTTCTCATGCCGCGATAGCCTGATCTAGTCGCATAGATGTTCGGAACTTGAGTTCGGAACTTGAAATGATGCCAGACTAAAGATTAGCGGTGTCACGCCGACGACGCATTGACCTTCGATCGACCAGCATGGCCAATCGGCCGTCATTTGTTCCGGTCGAAACGCTCGCCACAATAGCCGAGCAGTCGCATTCTGCTGGAGAATAGCCCAGAAAAATTGGCCAAGTTGCAGCAGCAGTCCACGCGGGCCAGCGATCCGACGTGTTTGGCACGGCCATTGCAACTCAGGGATTTATGCGGAATATCGCACCGCCGCCAGTCGCGGTGGAATAAGGGTTTACCACACGAAAGGATAGGTGGGTCATGCGCAATCAATTCCCAGATACGTTGAAGAAGGACGAGCCCCGCAAGAATCAAGGCCAGGGCCAGGGTCAAGGCCAGCAGGACAAGGACCAAGGGATCGCCGGGACCGCGCAAAAGGCCGGAACGGCCGCCATGGAAACGGCCCAGAACTTTGGCACGCAGGTGAAAGACTCCGTGATGGGCGCTGCGGAATCCGTAGCCTCCACTTCGCGAGACGTAGCCCACAATGTCGGCCAGCGGAGCGACGACGCAACCGCCGCCGTCGGCAGTTCGCTGAAAACGGCCGCCTCGTCGATTCGCGATTATGCTCCCAGTTCGGGCATGGGGCATTCCGCCGCGGATTCGGTGGCTCGCACGCTAGAAGCGGGCGGCGATTATCTCGAGCACGAGAAACTGTCGGGCGCGATGCGCGACGTGACCGATACGATCCGCCGTTATCCGGTGGCCGCCGTCTGCGTTGGCTTCGGACTCGGCTTCCTGATTGCTCGGTCGTGTGCCAGCACGCGCGAGTACTAGTGAAGTACGCGCGAACCAGGCAGGAACGGCAATCCCATCCAGGAGCAAGGGCCATGTTACCCAGCGCGACGGAACGATTTGATGCGTCCCCTTCGGAATATGCCAACGGGCGCGGCGACGGCGCTTCGGTAGCTACGCTCAAAGAGCTGCTGGGGGGGATCGTCGGCGACATCCGAACGCTTCTGCAGCAGCAGATGGAACTGCTGCGGGTGGAGTTGCGCAACGATGTCGAGCAAACTATCAAGGCGCTCATTTACATGGGCGTCGGAGTGGTTCTGGCCGGTTATGGGGGCCTTCTCGCCTTGTTGGCTGTCGCCTATGGCTTGCACTGGGCGTTTACGCCCGCCATTCAAGATTCCGGGTTGCCCTTGTGGGGCAGCTTGGCGATCGTCGGTGCCGTGGTGCTGATTGCCGGGGCCGCGGCGGGCTACTTTGGATATCAATTGATGCGGTCGTTCAATCCGCTTCCCGATCAAACGGCCGCGGCCCTCGTGGAGAACTTCAAATGCAGTCTGCCCGACAAGAATCGATAAAGCGTGAAATGGAACAGACGGCAGCCGACCTGTCGGACAAGCTCGAATCGCTAAATTCGATTGTCGAACAAAAGGTGGACGATACGCAGGCCGTCATTCGTCAGGTGCGCGAGACCGTGGAGGTTCCCATGAATATGTATCATAAAACTGGCGACGCGATCCGCAGCGCGCCATGGCAATCGGTGGCCGGCGCGGTGGCGGCTGGCGCGGTGTTAGGCTATTTTACCGCCGAGCGTCCTCACCGGCGTTCGCGGTCTTATACGAGCAGCAGCATGACGAGAGAGATGGCCGAAGCATCGGCCGAACTCCCTCGGCGTTCGAGTGGCCCCAGTTGGATCAGCCAAATGCTGGATAATGTGCGGCCGGAGATCGAGCGCATGTCCGCCCCCGTTTTGGGCGCGATCGGCAATGCGGCCCGCGAGGCAATTTCTTCTCGCACGCCCGAAGCCTGGCAGCCGCATGTGCGTTCCGTTCTGAGCGCCGTCACCGAGAGCATCGAAGGGGTGGTGCATCGGGCGATGGAGCGGCCGTCCCACTCGCCGCAGGCTTCGTCGGCGAGCGACCCCGTTCTGGCGGGAAACGGCCATACGAAACGGTTCACCGAAGAGGACTTGGAAACGTACTAACAGCGAATTTAGCGACGCTTCGCAGAAGCATTTGATTAGCGACGCTTCGCAGAAGCGTTTCAAACAACGCTATCGGGAGGCTGAAGCCTTCCGCTCGCCTTTAACAACGCTCCCGCTCGCCAGAGTTGGCAGGACCGACGACTAACCCTCGTCCTCTATCTCAAACTCTTGCTCCGCTCCCGCCGGGCTGAACTCCTGCTCGATCACCGCCGCCTCGTCCGGCGTGTCGTCGCCGACCCCGGTCTCGTCGCGCCGATCGTCGTTCCGCCGCTTGTGCAGGTACAACTTGATCGGCACCTCGCCAAAATCGAGATTGTCGCGCAAAATCCCCAACAGATAGCGGCGATACGCCGGCTGGAATGCCTTCGGCTCGTTACAAATCAAGACAATCGTGGGCGGCTGGGTGCTGACCTGAGTGGCGTAATAAATTTTCGGCCGCAGCACCCCGTGCAGGGCGGGCGAGTGCTTGTCGATGGCGGCCCGGATGATCTTATTGAGTTTCGACGTGCTGACCCGCTGCACCGACTGTTTGAACAGCATCTGCGCGTGGTTCAGCAGGGCCTTCACGTTTTTGCCGGTTTGGCCGGTCACAAACGCGATCGGCACGTGCCACATGGTAGAAAACGACTCTCGCAGATAATCGACCCAGCGGTCGGTCGTCATTTGCCCGTACAGCAGATCCCACTTATTCACGACAAAGATGCAGGGCCGGTACTCGTCGGCAATGTACTTGCAAAGTTGCTTGTCCACCTTCGATAGCCGCTGCGTGCAGTCAAAGAACAAGAGCACCACGTCGGCTCGACGGATGCTGCGCTGGGCTCGGTGCGAGCTGTAAAAATCGATGTCGGTTCGAATGCTCTTCGAGCGCCGCAGACCCGGCGTGTCGATGGCGATGAATGTCTTGCCGTCCAACTCAAAGCGCACGTCCACGCTGTCGCGCGTGGTCCCCGCCACCTCGCTGACGATCATTCGCTCGGCCTGGGCCAGGGTGTTGACGAACGTGCTTTTGCCCGTGTTCCGCCGGCCGACGATCGCCACCTTCATGGCGGGCTCTTCGGGCTGCACATCGTGATAAAGGTTGTCGGGCAGTCGCTCGTGAATTGTGTCCAGCAGCTCGAGCCGGTTGCGGTTTTGCAGGGTGCTGACGCGAACCAGCTTGCCCCGACCCAGCTTATAAAACTCGTCCGCCTGCGGGTCCATTCGTTCGTCGTCGGTCTTGTTGGCGACACAGACGATCGGCTTGTCGATATATCGCAGGCGGCGTGCCACTTCGTTATCGAGCGACATCATCCCCGTGCGGGTATCGACCACGAACAGCACGAGGTCGGCCGATTCGAGCGCCGTTTCGATCTGTTCTTCGATCTGCTTGGTCAGGTTGTCGGTATCGACGATCCCGATTCCCCCGGTATCGACCAACTCGAAATACCGTCCGGAATGCTCCATCAGGTGCGAAACGCGATCGCGGGTGACGCCGGCATGGTCGTCCACGATCGAAATGCGTTTGCCCGCCAGCCAGTTGAGCAGGCTCGACTTGCCCACGTTCGGTCGGCCGACGATGACAATCTGCGGAACGGCCATGGGATGAAAAAACGCGACGAGGCGAGAAGGGAGTGGCGGAACTGTATGATAGTCGATCCGGCTCCGCCCGGTAGGGGATTTCCCGCAACCCCGCGCGCCCCGCCGCGATTCGCCTATACTCCTCGCAGCTCTTCTATCCTCTGTTTTGGAAGCGAGTGGATGACTTGTCATGAAACCGCCGGAGAGTTGGCCACCGCCCGCCTGCTGCTCGCCCAGCAGTTGGAAAGCTTGCACGCGGCCGGCGTGCTGCAAATCGGCAAGGTTCCGCCGCCGGCGACGACTGCCAAGCCCACTGCGCCCGCCAGCGCTCGCGCTGCGAGAGAATTGTCCTCCCCCGAGCGGAATCTGCCGACTCCCCGCACCACCATCGAGCCAACCGAGGAACCCGATATGCCGCGTGCCAAACACGCCGAAAAAATCCCCGGCCTGTCGCTGCTGGCGGCTGCCTATCCGGCCGACCTGCCGACCGCGGCGGCCGGCCGCCAGGCATTGCTCGACCAGGTTAACCAGAAGGTCGCCGTCTGTCCGCTCTGCAAAGAACTGGCCTGCACCCGCACCCAAACCGTGTTTGGCGTGGGAAACCTGCTGCCGCGAGTCGCCTTCTTCGGCGAGGCCCCCGGCGCCGACGAAGATCGCCAGGGGGTGCCATTCGTCGGCCGGGCGGGGCAACTGTTGACCAAGATCATCGAAGCTTGCGGCTGGCAGCGCGACGACGTGTACATCCTGAACGTGCTGAAATGCCGCCCCCCGGACAACCGCAACCCGCTGCCGCAAGAGGTGGCCAACTGCCGGCCGTATTTCGAGCGGCAATTCGAAGTTTTGCAGCCGGAATACATCGTCTGCCTGGGTTCGATCGCCGCCCAGTCGCTGCTGGAAACGGCCGAGGCGGTGGGCAAGCTGCGGGGCCGGTTTCACAAGTATCGCGATAGCCAGGTGCTGGTCACCTATCACCCGTCGTACCTGCTGCGCAATCCTCCGGCGAAAAAGTACGTCTGGGAAGACATGCAGCTGCTGCTGGGCGCGATGGGCCTGCCGATTCCACAACGCGCGTCGTGAAACGGGCCAAGAAACAAAAAACCGCCCAGAGGGCGCTGATCGACAGCGCCCCGGGGCGGCAATAGTTCGAGGAATGAAACGGCCCAAGGACTGGTCGTTGAGAGCCGCCTAAAGCGACGACCCTCGCGGATACTGGTCGGGTGGATCTTGCATGTCGCCCCTCCTGTGGTTGAAGTTGGGAAACCGCCATTTCACAAGTCGTGGAGGATGCATCCCACTGCCTTCTATTATCCCCGCGCCGCGGCAATTGGCAATCTTTTTTTATGCTCTTTCGGGCGATCGGCGGCGAGTTTTTTGTCGCTAGCGTTGCGTCGCACGGATCGGCGAAACTTTGCGGCGATGGCGAACGTTTTGTCAACTGCCTTGCAAAGCGAGCGCGCCGCGGACTAGGCTATAGAATCTCATTTCGTTGTTCTACGGGAATAAAACTGCCATGTCGCGTCGCCGTTCGCTGATTACCGCAGTACTCTTGTTTTTCGCCGGTCTGATCGGCTATGCCGTCGGCATGGCTCAGGAATTGGCGCCCCCGGCCGCGCGCGCTCCGCGGTCGCTGCCGCAGATGAAGACGCTCGCCGATCAGGCAAGCTATTCGATCGGTCTGGACATCGGCCGCGGCATCCAAAAGGACAAGCTGGAACTAAACGCCGACCTGGTTGCCCGCGGCCTGATCGACGCCTTGACCGGGGCCAAGCCGCTGCTCACCGACGAACAGATCCAGCAGGTGATGACCGAATTCTCCCGCGCCAGGCGGGCCAAGACGGCCGCCGGGGACCCGGTTTCCGCCACAAATCTGAAGGAAGGTCTCGACTTCCTGGCGGCCAATACGGTCAAAAAGGGGATCACTACGACCCCGACCGGCTTGCAGTATCAGGTGCTGGCGACCGGCAAAGGTTCTTCGCCCAAAGAAACCGACATCGTCCGCGTCCACTATCACGGCACGCTGCTCGACGGCAAGGTCTTCGACAGCAGCGTCGAACGAAAAGAACCGAGCGAGTTTCCGGTCAACCGAGTCATCCCCGCCTGGACCGAGGCCCTGCAAAAAATGAAGGTGGGCGACAAGTGGCGGCTGTTCGTCCCCTCGGAGCTGGCCTACGGCGAATCGGGCTTTCCCGACAGCCCGATCGGTCCCAACGCCATGCTGATCTTCGACGTCGAGCTACTGGAGATCTTGCAGTAGGCAGCCCCCGTTGTCACGTTCTGCACTCTTAGCCGGGACCAAACCTGGTTACCAGGACGTGGTCTCGGAAATAGTTCTGAGCTTGGCTATCGATGCTCGACGAGCTCCAGCGACAGGTTGAGCGCCGCGGCGATTGCTTCGAGATGCGACAGTTGTACGTCCCGTCCGTACTCCACGTCGCGGATCGTCGCCGCATCTGGAATGCTCGCCAGTTCGGCCAGGGAGTACCAGGACAGATTTCGAGCCTCGCGGGCAGCCCGAACTTGAGCGCCAATCCCTGTCAGTGCCGGCAAAGGGCCTGCTGCGCTGGGTGGGAAGTCGCGCTGTGCCTGGCGTCGAATCTCGTCGAGCCGTGCCGCTTCCTCCGGCGAAATCCGCTCGGTGCGGAAGACTCGCTGTGGTTTTTCCATGACTCGAAGCACTTCCGACTGAATTTGCTTCAGGGTTCCGGTACCTGGTAGGCCGTCACTGGATACGCCACGCCAGCAACGGGTTCCTCAAACACGATGATAATGTATTCGCTCGATGGCGTATATCCAAAACAGCAAGGCCGACCGCTCGATTGACTCGTTCCCCATTCCGTCGCGTTATTCAATACGTATTCTACTTCGTCAATCGTCAATCCGTGTTCGCCAACGTGCTGCACGTTGCCTTCAGGGTCGTGAGGATCATCCCAAATGATTTGAAAAAAACGCACGATGCGGCCTCAATCACATTTGACCTGACCGTGGCGAACAGCACCGTCAACGCTGCTTCTCTAGTAAAAACGCCAGCAAATCCCGCAGCTCCTGCGCGGTCAGGCTCTCGGCCAGGCCGGCCGGCATGATCGACTGGGGGCTCGGCTGGCGGCGGTCGATGTCGTTGGGGTGGACGTGGAAGATGCGGCCATTCTGGTCGGCAAACTTGATCCGCCCGTCCACTTCGTCGCCGACGTGAACGCCGGTCAGCGTCTGCCCGCCGGTCGTCAGGATCGACCAGTTTGTGAACATCGGGGCGATCTCGCGGCTCGGATCGACGATCGACTGCACCAGCCGCTCGCGGGTCAGGGTGCGGCCGATGTTCGTTAAATCGGGCCCGATGCTATCGCCGCGCCCCTCAAACTCGTGGCAGCGAAAGCACATGGCGACGCGGGGATGATAGAAGAGCCGCTCGCCGGCGGCGGCGATCCCTTCTCCTTCGGCCAACTTCAGCCAGGCCGCCTGATCGCACGGCGGGGGCAGCTTTTGAGGCAGATCTTTGGTCAACGTTCGCTGGGCCAATTCCTTGCGCGGACCATCGAGCGTCGCAGCCAGTTCGGCAAGCTGCGTTTTTTCTGCGTCGGTCAGTTCGATGCCGCGCAAGGCGCGGAATGCCTCGTCGGCGACGGCCGGTTCCGGATCGCTCGTCAATTCCAAAAGCAGCTTCCGATCGTCGGGATCGACTGGCGAGAGGGCCAGCAGCGCTTCGCAGCGCTCCAGCGCCGGCTTTTCGCTGTTCTGGGAAATCGCCCGCAACTCGGGCCAGCGATCGGCGTCGGCCTGCTGGCGAATCGTGCGGATCGCTTCGAGGCGGAGCGACGAGTCTTCCGCGACCAGCAACTCCGCGAGCAAGTTTCGCGGCACCGACGGATGATCGGCCGGCAGCGATCGGAGTGCGAACCGCCGCACGGCCGGCGCGGCCGCTTCGTCTTTCAGAATCTTGGCGACATACGCATCGCCGGCCGATTCGGCTTTCGGGTCGTAGTCCTCACCACGATCCAGAATGTCGAGGGTGGCCAAAGCGGCCTCGAACACCTGGCGGGTCACTGCGGGATTTTCAAGCAGCCGCTCGACGCGCCAACGAAGGGGCGTTGCTTCTTCGGTCGAAGTCTCGGCGATCCAGCGCAGCCCAACCAGTTGCAACGTGGGATCCGTGTCGGTCAGCAATTCCGGAACGAGCTCGGCCAGCTTCACCTGGCCCGACAATCGCGCGGCATTGGCAAACGCAATCCGTTGCTGCAAGTGCGGCGAATCCATGCGAGCCAGGTCATCCCTGCCACGGCGGCGACGGAGCTGCGCTTCGGGCCTGGCGCGCCATTGGCGAATGTCGGCCGCCATGGCGACGCTCACGGCGTGCGAAAGAAACGGGTCGCGTTCGAGGGAACCCCAAAACTTGCCGGCATCCACTCGAGGAGGTGAGGGTGGCGATTCCCCTTGCGATTCGTATCCATCGAATTGCGAGCGGAGCCCGTCATATGGCAGGGCCAGCGGAGCGGAACGTAGGTCGGTCGAAACGAGCACTTGAGCAATCGTTTCCGGTGGCATACTTTCGTCGGTCGTCAGCGTAGCGTACGTCTGGCGATCGAAGGGAACTTGTCGCAAATCGGTTTGGCTGGTCGGAATTCGCAAACGATCGACGATCGCCGTGCGAACTCCGGCAGAGGGATGGCTGCCGACCAGACCAAGCAGGAGGGATTGGCCATAAAAATCGTTCACGGGAATGGTCCGCACCGCGGCAGCTTGAACCGCCTCGTTCTTAGAATCGAGCAGAATCGCCAGGGCCATTTTGCGGCTACCTCCTTGTGCGGCCAATCGTCGGCTGGCCGCTTCGCGAGTCGGCCCATGCAGCGATTCGATCGCCTCCCAATCGTCCCTCGGTTCTGCTCGCTCCGGCGGATTCTTCGCTGAGAGCCGCCAGACCCGCCCCTTGCCGTGCAAGTGATACGACTTATCGACCCAATCGCTGAAAAACAGCGAGCCGTCGGGGGCCAGGGCCATGCCGACCGGGCGAAAGTTTTCGTCGCCACGGACCAGCGGCGTCATCTCGGCGCTGAACGACGCCCCGCGCGGTTTCAACCGATAACGTTCGAGGCGGTGGTCGCCCCAACTCGTCACCAGCAAGTCGCCCCGGTATTCTGCCGGCAGGTTGTCCGACTCGTAGGCGAGCACGGCGCAGGGCGCTTCGCCGGTGCCGGCGACCATCGGCAGCGTGCCGGGCAGTTCGCCGTTCCAGGCCGTGAAAGGATGCACTCCCTTGCGGCCGTGGCGGAAGCGGTAGCCGTAGTCGCCCCCTTCGACGATGTGCAACAGGCGGCACGGCGGCCGGCTGTCGGGGTCGTTATCGACGGCAAAGAGCCGGCCAAAGGCGTCGAACGTCAGGTGGAACGGGTTCCAGAAGCCGGTGGCGACGCGGCGGACGTTTTTGCCGGCGGGATCGCAGCAGTAGATGTTGCCCCCCTCGCCCCCGCCGGCGAGCGACTTGCCGTCGCTGCCGATCAGCTTGTAGTCGGCCCCCAGGTTCTCGCCGAAGCCGAAATAAATGTTTCCCGCGAAATCGAAGGCAAAGCCCGACAAGCCGTTGTGCGGATAGTTGCCGGTCGTTTCCAGGTGGCAGATACGCTTTCGCTCGTCGGCTTGACCGTCGTCGTCGGTGTCGCGGAGGCGGAAAATCTCGTTCCGCGTGGCGACGTAAATCGAGCCGTCGTGATAGACGGCCAGGCTCATCGTATAAGTCGTCCCCTCGAAAAAGATGCTCCGCTTACGGGCCTTCCCCGAGGCCGGGTCGAAATCTTCCAGCCGCAAGATGCGATCGTGCTGAGGCCCTTCATAGCCGGGCGGCCGGAAGTGCGTGTGGCTTTCGATCACCAGCACCCGGCCCTGGTCATCGACCGCCAAGCCGGTGGGGGTGACCACGTCGGGCTCGGCGGCGACCAGTTGCAATTGCAGCCGATCGTCGAGGACTTGCGGCTGGGCAATATCGGCCGCCACGAGGGAGCAGGCGAGCAAGAGGAGAGCGGGCATGGGGGAGAGTAGGGCTAGGGCTGGGGGCTAGGGCTGGTGATTCAGTTGAACCGCACGCGGTGCAAGTTTCAACCGAGTACCGACAACGCCCACCGACAACTGCCCACTGACCCTACCCTCGTTCCAGCAGCATGATCGACGTGTCGTCCATCCGCCCCGCGCCGCAGGTGGCCTGGTGCGAAGCCAGGAACAACGCTTCCAGCACGTCTTCGAGCGGCTGGTCGCGGGTGGCCTGCAAGGTGGCGACGATCCCCGTCATGCCGAATTGCCGATGCCGCTCGTTGTCGTTCGGAAAGGCCTCTTCCAAGCCGTCGGAGTAGAGCAGCACCCGGCTGCGGGGCGGCACGGGCGAACGGCACGAGGGATATTGCCAGCCGTCGGCGACGACCAGCGGCAAGCCCGCCTGTTCCGGCGAACCGAGGGGACGCACTTCGTTCGTTTCCAGGTTGTGCAGCAGCGGCAACGGGTGGCCGGCCGAGGTCCATTGCAGCTCGTGCCGTACCAGATCGAGGCTGCAATAGAGGAGCGTGATGAAGCCTCCCGCGTCGCCCGCCACGATCGAGCTTTGGCAGAGCCGGCGGTTCACGTCCCCCACGAACTCGGCCGTGTCGTCGTACTTCTGGCCGCGGATCATCCCCATCAGCGTGTGCATCGTCATGATCGACATGCACGCCTTCACCCCGTGCCCGGCGGCATCGCCCAGCATCAGGATCAGCGATTCGTCCCCCAGGCGGAAGGCGTCGTAATAGTCGCCCCCCGCCATGACCACCGGGCGGTCGCCAATCACTTGGATTTGCGACGGCTCGTACCGCGCGACGAGCCGGTAGCCGCAGACCTGCGGTAGGTTGGCGGGTATCACCGTTTCTTGCAGTTGGCGAACCGATTCGACCTCTTCCCGCAGCTTGTCGGCCAGCACCTGCGAGCGGCGGGCTTGCAGCGCCTGATGGGCCGCTTCGACCACCGTGGTGAGCAGCATGATGAATTCGCCGTCGGCGTCGCGCTGCAATTGCGCGTGCAGCCCGGCCAGCATGAACTTGGCCAGCCGGCTGATCTCGCCGGCGAAATAGGCCCCGACGATCGGCAGGTCGGGCCGCGCCTGCCGCAACCGCTGATAGAGGGGAAAGCCGCCGTCGGGCGGGTCGAAATTGAGGGCCAGCAGCGCCACGTCGAACGCTTCGGCCCGGTTGGCCGCTTCGAGGGCCGGGCCGTCGAGGAACGACGTGGTGCTATTTTCCCCAAGATTGAGAAACGACTCGATCGTTTCGAGTTCTTCGGGATTGTCCCAAGCGACGAGAATCCGCATCGCGAGCGCCCCTTGCCGGAAACCGGCGTTCGATGCCAAGGGGCGCCCCAAATGGCGCACAACGCGCGGCCATCCGCCCCTCGCCTGCTTTCTCGTCCCGCCCATCGATTATTGCTAGGCGCGGCGGCGGGTTACAGCGAAAACGGGGCAGCAGCGGCAAGAATGCGCCTCGTGTGCGAACCTGAGGCGTTACAACCGGCCCGGCAGGCTCGCGCTTCGGCGACGCGATACTCGTCGCAGCTAGGGTCAAGGCTGTTACGATAACGCCCCATCATCCAGAAGCACGACGTCCCAGGCGTGCTTGGAGATGTCGATGCCAACAAAAACCTTCCAAATGAGCGGAAACGGGAGTACCTTCCATGACACGGGCCCTGTCTTGCGG